>JBMOJO010000109.1:0-11585 GCA_049315745.1 Saprospiraceae bacterium
TCAAACTTAAATTTGGCGCGAAGCGCCATGAAAAGACTTTTTACACAACCTCAGACTTTTTACACAACCTAAATGGTGCTCTGGCGGGGAGCGCCTAAGCGCAGCTTATAAGCCGCGCGACGGATTATTCGTTGGATGGGAACCTTTCGTGTTCAGAATCCGATAGACGATTTGGATTTTTTCAGTCCTTTTTTGAGTGCGGCCATTTGAATCGCGGTAGCTGCTGCTTCCACCCCTTTATTTCCGTGCCTGCCGCCTGCCCGATCAGCGGCCTGTTGCATATTGTCGGGCGTCAGGACCCCGAAAATACAGGGGACGCTGGCTGTTAGGCCGAGCATAACCAGAGCCTGGGCGACAGAGTGGCTGATGTACTCATTGTGTCGGGTCTCGCCTGTGATTACGCAGCCCAGGCAAATAACGGCATCCAGCGCCTGGTTCCCCAGAAGCAGCTTTGCCCCATAGGGAAGTTCGAACGTGCCCGGGACGTGGAGGACGTGCAGGTCCTGCGTTTTTGTGCCATGCTGAAGGAGGGTTTCCCTGCACCCATCCAGCAGGGCATGGGTGATTTCAGCGTTCCAATCGGCAACTACGATACCGAACCGCATCCCGTCTGCCGAGGGCAGTCCTTGGGCATCGTATTCGGAAAGGTTTTTATGCGTACTTGACATTTAACCTGTTTTTTCCAACGGAAGTGCTATTCACCGCCCAGACGGATGATATATTTATCAACATCTGTTGCCTCGGACGAGTTGGGGAATTCTGACTTGATCCGCTGGTAAACCTTGAGCGCTTTTTCGGGTTTTTGACGGAATTCGTAGAAGAGGCCCAGTTTTTTGAGATAAATCGGTGTGAGCGATTCATTGCCTTTGCCGGAGACGGCTTTTTGGTAATAATTCTCCGCTTTATCGAATTGCTGAAGTTCGGCATACGCATCTGCGATCGCGCCGTTGGTCGTGATAGGCAGCACCTCGCCCTTTGCTTTGAATTCTTTCAGGTAGCTGATCGCTGCTTCGTACTTGCCCAGGTTGAGATAGCTGATCCCGGCATAGTATTTGGCCAGGTTTCCGGCTCTCGTGCTGCTATATTTATCTGCAATTTCGATAAAGCCACTGTAACCGCCGCCTGGTTTAGTCAGTGCGACTGCAAAGGAATCGCGTTCGAACTGGATTTGTGCCTGGGACATTTGCTCTGCGGCTTCTTTTTGGCGGGGTTCCAGGTACAGGAATTTCAAAGCGACAAGACCGGCGATCAGGATCAGCAGGCCACCCCCGACGCGGACGATGAGCTTTTCGTTTTTTGCATAAAACTCCTGTGCCTGATCCTTTACCTCGACGATATCTACCAGTACTTCGTCCGCCTGTTGCTTCTTCTTATTTGTCTTTGCCATGGTAAAAAATTGTTAGTTAATCCCTTCCCGCAAGGGGCATTGAAATTTGAAACGCGAAAATAACAGGATTTTTTTATTGAATTCCGTAATTCGGGGGAAAACTTGAAAAAAGGCTCCGGATCAGACGGCGACTTTTTTGTTGGAGATAAATAGGGAGGGCTGTCTTGATAAGCGCAGCAAAGTTGAAGCCATTTTTTTCTGCTTTTCCGCGTTGCCGGGGCCGTGGTCCTACAGGAACCTGGCCCCGGCAGCGCAAAAGCGGACTGATGAACAGACCTGTTGTGATGGGCTGTCGCGGGTGAAAAACAGCTATTTTGACGTCATGCACACCCAGCTTCAACAAGTCTGCTGTAAAGGTATTCCGGTAAGAAACCCAAACAGACCTTTAGTCCAGGATGAATGGGTAGTCTTGCTGGGTATAATTGTCGGTATAGAGCTCGGAAGCGGGCGGATAGGGTGAATTTTCGGCAAATTCGACCGCATCGTCAATTTCGGCTTTGATCTGATCTTTAATTGCCTGGATTTCTGCTGCGGTGGCCAATCCCAAAGCGAGGATCTTCTCCTCGGTCGTTTTTACCGGATCGCGTTCCTGATAAGACTGTACTTCTTCTTTTGTACGGTACTTGGCGGGGTCTGAGACAGAATGCCCTTTGTAGCGGTAGGTGCGGATTTCCAGGAAGTAGGGGCCATTGCCGGCGCGGATATGTGCAACGGCTTTTGCGACGGCCTCGTGGACGGATTCCGGCGACATACCGTCAACCGCTTCGCTCGGCATGTCGTAAGCGTAGCCGAGTTTGTAAAGGTCGGTGATGTTACTGGTGCGCTGAACGGATGTGCCCATTGCATAGCCGTTGTTTTCCACGATATACAGGACGGGCAGTTTCCAGGTCATGGCCATGTTAAAGGATTCGTGCAGCGCACCCTGGCGGGCTGCGCCATCGCCGAACATCGTCACGCAGAGATTATCGGTACCCTTGTACTTTTCTGCAAAAGCGATGCCCGTTCCGATCGGGATTTGGGCCCCTACGATACCATTCCCGCCAAAATACTTGTTTGGGGCATAGAAAAAGTGCATAGACCCACCTTTTCCTTTGACAATACCGGTATATTTGCCAAATAACTCTGCCATAGCTTCGCGAGAGCTGACGCCACGTCCGAGGGCAATGCCGTGCTGCCGGTAGGCTGTTACGATACCGTCTTCCTTGCGGATGGCGGATTCGATGCCCGCTGCTACAGCCTCCTGTCCGATATAAACGTGGCAGAAACCGCGGATTTTTTGTTGTCCGTACATTTGCAGTGCGCGTTCTTCAAAGCGGCGGATACGCAGCATGAGCTCGTACCAGAAGAGGTACTGGGCTTTGTCATACGCCGTGCGCTTGGCGGGCGCAGGCGCTTTCTTCTTTTTTTCGATCACTGATTCCATTATCGTTGAGTTTGGCGAAAATTCGCTGGATGAATACCAATATTGAGGCAAAGATAAGTCAAAACCATATTAGGCAAGGCATTTTTAACGGGCAAAGCGCTTTTTTTTGCTTAGCGGCGTCGGGTAGTTCTGCATTTGTCCCTGCGACAAACCCCTTTGCCAACCATCACCTGTTATCTGATAAATACTGTGCACCTTCAACGGATCGTTTTAACCAATTTTAAAAATTACGGGCACCTGGATATCGGGTTTGCCAGGGGTTTCAATTGTTTTTTTGGCAATAACGGGATGGGGAAGACCAACCTGCTCGATGCCATATATTTTCTTTGTATGGCAAAAAGCCATTTTAACCTGCCTGATCAGGCAATCGTCCGCACCGGGGCCGATTTTTTGCGGCTCGAAGGGCTTTTCGAGCGCTTGGGGCAGGCAGAAAAGGTGGTCGCCAAATCGGTGCCCCGCAAGATGAAAACATTTGAGCGGGGCGGGGTAGCATACGAGCGCCTCAGCGAACATATCGGGGTTTTTCCCGTCGTCTTTATTGCCCCGGACGACGCTGAATTGCTGATGGAAGGCAGCGAGGCGCGGCGTAGGTTTATGGATAATACTTTATGCCAGACGGATCCTTTGTATCTTCGGGAATTAATATTGTACAACCGCGTGCTGCAGCAGCGCAATGCTTTGCTCCGGCAGACGGCCGGTGGCCATGCCGCGCCGGGCCTATTGGAAATTTACGACCGGCAGCTGCTTGGACCGGCAGATTATATCTACCGGCAGCGCCAGGATTTTGTCGCTTCGTTCAGGGAAATCTTTCTGGACAGGTACGCCGAGATAAGCCGGCAAGCGGAAATTGTCGAGATTGTTTATCGTTCCGCGATGAGCAGCCAGAGCCTTGAAGCGCTCCTGCAGGCCAATCTGCAGAAAGATATTGCGCTGCAGCGCACCACGGCCGGCCCGCACCGCGATGACCTCGACTGCCTGATCGGGGGGCTCCCGGTGAAGCGCTTTGCTTCCCAAGGCCAGCGAAAGTCTTTTTTGCTGGCGCTAAAGCTGGCGCAGTATGCAGTGATCCATGTGCATAAAGGATTCAAGCCTTTGCTGCTCCTGGACGATTTGTTTGATAAGCTTGACCCCCTGCGCACCGCAAGCCTGCTCGAACTGCTTGCCGGGGAGGATTTCGGGCAGGTATTCATCACAGATACCCAGGAGTCGAGGATCGCCCCGCTGATGCCTTCGCTGGCTAAACCTTATTGCCATTTCCGGGTACAGGAAGCACAGATCGCACTACTCACCAACGCACAATAGGCATGAAAAAGACGAGTGAACAGCCATTAAAGGCCTTGCTTGAGGAGTTGATGAAGACTTATCGCCTGCAGAAAGGCAACAACGAATGGGTCATCAAAGAAGCATGGCCCCGGATTTTTGGGGAAATGATCAACCGCCATACGGTACAATTGCGCCTGAGCGGCCGTACGCTGTACGTCAGGGTCAATTCCTCCCCGCTTCGGCATGAGCTGCTGATCGGGCGGGAGACGATCCGAAAGCGATTGAACGAAGAACTCGGGGACGATTTCCTCAGGGAAATCGTCCTGATGTGAAATTACAGCGGTGCGGCACTTAAAGCGGGGCCGGCGCATCAGTAAACCGACGCTGTCCTAAGTTGTTGGGGTTGTGTAAAAGGTCTTTTGCCGCCTTCGGCGGCAGAATATTATTTTAAGAGACACGTCATTTTAACGATTTCGCGCAGCGAAATCGTTAAAATGACGTGTCTCTCAAAACATCATTCGGCGCGAAGCGCCGTAAAAAGCCTTTTTACACAACCCCATTTCAAATGATTATTCGGTGGGAAGGGCCGAATAACGACTTATAAGACCGCCGGTTACGGGGCTTGGAGCGCGATCAGGGCGTTACGCGGGCAGGGGGAGACAATTCCCCGGTATTGATTACACGGGCGGCGCTGCCTTTTTTATTTTTTCCGACAGTTTTGAGGGCCAGTTCGAAAGCTGATTCCAGGTTGAGGATCCCGCCACTCACGCTCAGGGAAGAAAACGGTACGATTTCCCCTGTTCCGGGCTGGCTCACGCCGGTATTAATTTGCACGGCAGAAGCCATGAGGATTTCCTTGACCTGTCGGGCGCTCAGGTCGGGGAACCATGAACGGATTACTGCAGCTGCGCCGCTCACCATTGGGGCGGCCATGCTTGTTCCCTGGTTGTTGCCGTACTCGCTGTCGGGGAGTGTGGAATAGATATCTACCCCCGGGGCAAAAACATCCACATTTTTACTGCTGAAGTTGGAGAATGAAGCGGCGAGGCCCTCCCCGGGTGTCCAGTTGGATGCACCAACTTCGATCCAGTTGGCAGCGGTTTTTGGGCCGAAGAGCCCTCTTTTCGCATACTGGTCGTTGGGGAAGTTATTGTCTTTAAAGTTTTCTTTACCATCGTTCCCTGCGGCATGCACCAGGAGGACATCATTTTTCAGGGCATATTTTACGGCCTGGTCCACTACTTTTTTTTCCGGGGAGTAGCCTTTGCCGAAGCTCATATTAATGACCATCGCGCCGTTGTCCACGGCATAGCGGATAGCATTGGCAACATCCTTGTCGCGTTCGTCGCCATCGGGTACGGTGCGTACGGACATAATGCGGACCTCTGAGGCGACGCCATCCATTCCGGCGTCATTGTTCCTTGCGGCAGCGATGATACCGGCTACGTGTGTACCATGCGAAGCGTCGGGGCCGCGCACATCATTGTTGCCATAACCGCGTTCGTAGAGATCCCGATAGTTGTCGCCGATAACACCGCGCGGGTCGAAGTCCGGGTTATAGTTATAGTTTAAGCGGCCGTCGAAATAATCATACTCCTCCAGGAATTGCTTTTCGAATGCTTTGAAAGAGACACCTTCCGAAAGTTGGTCAATAAGTATTTTAGTAATTTGCTGGAGCCGCATATCGGCGCTTTTGAAATTATTGAGGTCTTCTATGGTGGGATCGTCTTTTCCGATTTGTTTTTTGAGGTCTTCCATTACCCCTTTCACCACTTTGTACAGGGTGAAATTTTGTTCGGCGCTTTCGCGGGCCTCTTCTACCTGGGCTTTGAGCTCGTTATAAAATGCGTATTCTTTACGCGCTTTGCCTTTCAATTCCGATTCATTAGTACCTTTGAACTTTTCGTGATACTGCGCGTAGAGGCGGGTTACTTCGAGGTTGTCATGTCGGATATTCTGGCCGTTTTTATTGCCCAGAAAATTCCAGCCGTGGATATCGTCCACATAGCCGTTGTTGTCGTCATCTTTACCGTTGCCGGGGATTTCCTTTGGATTGACCCACATGACGGGTTTGAGGTCTTCATGTTCGGCGTCAACGCCGGAATCGAGGACGGCGACCACTACGGTCTGGCCTTTTTTTCCGGCAGGCAGCCGTTGATAGAGGGATGCGGCGTTTAGGCCGGGAAAGCCCTGGGATTCGCCTTTTAGGAACCAATCCTTCGGCGGTTCGATTTGTGCAGTTGCAGGATGCAGGGAGGCGGTCAGCAATAAAAAGAGGATAAATGGAAATTTCATTGTGAAGCTGGTTAATGGTATAAAAAGTCAATGCCCTGTGGCAGGTCTGGTACAAAATCAGTCTGGTCGCGCGCAGATGAAGGGATCATTTAAAACAGGCGGGTAGTTATGCGTTTGTTACAATTTTACATTGGGTATTTGAGGCGGTTTTTTCATTTTTACAAAAAAGCCCTTACAATATACGACGTACATTCTCCATTTGTTGCATCGTTTTTGCGATTTGTGTTCATGGATGACCGCGCCTATTACAGTTTCAGGGATATTGAACAGTTCAGGGCGCTTTTGTTAAAGAACAGATACCGCATCCGGATTGTAGATTTTGGGGCGGGTTCGCGCGCCAACCCCTCGCAGTGGCGGGAAGTCCGGGATATCGTCAGGCACGGGGCCGTATCCGGGCAGGTAGGCAGGTTTTTATTCAGGGCGGTATTATTTGTCCGTCCCGGTAGTATGTTGGAGATGGGCACCTCGCTGGGCATTTCCACATTGTACCTGCGCACGGCCGGGGCGCGGCGGCCCTTTATCACGATGGAGGGATGTCCTGACATCGCTGTTGCAGCACGTGACAACCTGCTAAGGCTGGGCTGTAGCGATGTCGAAGTAGTTGAGGGGCCTTTTTCCGAAACGTTGCACGAGGTGCTGGATCGGTATGGGCAGCTGGATTTTCTGTACCTCGATGGGGACCACCGTGCGGGTAGCAGTTATGCGTATTTTTTGGCTTGTCTGGAAAAAGCAGGGCCGAGGAGCGTGTTTGTGATCGCCGATATCCATTGGTCTGATGAGATGGAGGCTGCCTGGGCGCGGATGCAGGCCCATCCCCGGGTTTTTGTGTCGGTGGACAATTTCCACTTAGGTTTCTTATTTTTTGACAGTGCGATAAAGACGCCGGTGCATTTGCGGTACGTGCCCTGGATTTACAAGCCATGGCGGTCAGGCATCTTCCATTGAGCCTCCGGCGCTCTTTCTGAACCCGATGGTTTTTTTCTGTTCAAAGTTGAAGGAAGATTTATCGAGTTTAAAGCCCTGGACGTCTTCAAGGGCAAGGAGGTTTGCAGGGGTATTGAACCGCTCCTCCGGGGTAAGCCCTGCCAGGCGCAGGTTTTGGTTTTTCACGGCATCGGTGATGATGCCCCTGACGGTCCTGGCGTTGCCGAAGTATTTATCCCGGTAGTCGTAGATATAGGCGAGATAGTCTTTGAGGTGTTTTGCGGCTTCGGGCGTAGGGATTAGCCCATGTTCCTCGAGCATGAGCATGGCAATCTGAAAGAGTTCGCCGGGGGCATAATCATCGAAGCGCAGGATTTTATCGAACCTTGATGCGAGGCCGGGGTTGGCTTTGAGGAAAGATTCCATATTATCGGGATACCCTGCGACGAATACGAAAAAGCTGCCACGGTGATCTTCCATCCGCTTAAGGAGGGTTTGGATCGCCTCGTCGCCGAAGTCGCCGTGTGCCCCGCCGCCCCGGGTAGCCAGCGCATAAGCCTCGTCAATGAACAATACCCCGCCCATGGCTTCTTCGATTTTTTCATTAGTTTTTATCGCAGTTTGGCCGACAAAGCCCGCTACCAGGCCTTGTCGGTCGGTTTCGACCATGTGGCCCCGCTCCAACATCCCCAGGGCTTTATAGATCCGGGTGAGGATACGTGCGACAGTGGTTTTTCCGGTGCCTGGATTGCCAAAGAAAACCGTATGGAGGTAGAAGCTGTTAAGCACGTCTTTGCCGGTCTGGCGATAATAGCGGACCAGGCTCACCAATTCGTTGATTTGTGCCTTGATTTTGTCCATCCCGATGAGGCGGTTCAGTTCGCTCAGGGATTGGTGGAGCAATTCTTCGTCCACGGGGATATCCGGCAAAGCTGCTTTAGCTTTGACCTGGATATTTTCGACATCTTTGAGCTCGACCATTTCCAGGGTTTCCCTGCTCAAGCTGCGGGGGTCTTCCTGGCCCATGATGCGCAGGCCGAGGTTGATTTTGGCTTTTTCGACCAGGTCATGCACGAAGCGGGCATTTCCAAAAGTGCGGTCGCGTTTGCGGAAGGCTTCGAGGATGAGCTCGTCGAGTGCTTTACCGGCTTCCTGGGAGAGCAGGATGCCCATTTTTTTACAGGCGAAGGCGGCGATTTGTGATAATTCCTGGGGGAGATAATCCTGAAACTCGAAGTAGAGCTTGAAGCGGGACTTGAGGCCGGGGTTGGAGTCCAGGAACTGTCGCATTTCTTTTGGATACCCTGCTACGACGACTGCGAGGTCCCCGGGGCCATTAGACATTTCTTTTACCAGGATTTCGATGACCTCCCTCCCAAAATCTTTGGTATCATCGGTAGAACGGGCCAGGGAGTATGCTTCGTCAATAAAGAGGACGCCGCCCCTGGCTTTTTCGATTGCCTCGCGCACTTTTGGGGCCGTCTGGCCGATATATTCACCGACCAGGTCCACCCGGTCCACTTCATGGACGTGTCCTTTGCTGAGCAGGCCCATCTTTTTATAGAGCAGGCCCATCATTCCGGCTACGGTAGTCTTGCCTGTGCCCGGGTTACCGATAAAGACCGAATGGACGTTGATGCTGTCTTTTTCCTCAAAGCCTTTTTCCTTCCGCAGCTGCAGGAATTTGATATAGTTGGCATGGTTGCGCACCTGTTGCTTGATATGCCCGAGCCCGATAAGGGCATCCAGCTTGGACATGACCTCCTCGAAGGTCCCGGGGTCTTCGCCTAATGGGGAAAGCATGACATGCGCACCTCTGTCGGGCAGCCAAACCGGGGCTATCCCTTCCTCACCATCTTCCCCAACTTCGAAAGGGACGACGGCGAGCAGCCTGTCCATAAATACCACTTCAGCGGTGTAGCGGTCGCGGCGCCACGAACCTTTGACATTGGACCCCCATCCCGCGGTGATGCGGATTTGTTCGTCGCGTTTTTCTATCCGCTGCAAGCGCACGACCTGCCCTTTGAGTTCGCGGGCGTCGTTATAGAATTTGGTGAACAGCTCGCACTGCCAGATTTTCGACGGGTTGAGGTTGCGCAGTAAAACCTCGGCATAGACATAGCGGGTCTCTTCGCTGTTGAAGGATTTGAAATAAATCCGGTCATCCTCGGGAAGGTCATCATAGGGGCCTTCATATAAGCGGATGGACTGAATATCCAGATAGGGGTTTTCTCCTGGCAGAATATCCTTTCCGGCATCTTCGATATAGAAATATTTGGAGCCTACTTTTTCCCCTTCAATCCAGGCTTCCCAGTAGAACGAGCCTTTTTTCCAGAACGCCCCTTCGTTTTTGTTGCCCCATCCCTCCCGGATATATACGACATTATCGTATTTGCTGACTTTCTTGCGCAGGGTGAGGTCGCAAATCTCTTTTCGGCCCTTTTTCAGGGAAAAACACTTGAGCTGGACGTCCACCTCCCAGTCCTCAAGATCGAAGAGCTTGTTGTGAAAAGACAACTCTGCATAGATGTAGGTCGTATCGTAGCGGTCGAACACCTGCCGGTACTTCTTCTTGTTGTCTGCCAGCCATTCCGTGGAGGCATACACCTTTAATTCCTTAAATTTATACCGTTTGAAGCCGGGTTTATTAAATTCTTCGTCCATGCTTGATGTTTTGAACCGACCTTCCCAGATCAGATGGAAGGTTATTCCGGGCCGGAAAGGTCTGGTCACAATGGTTGTTACTTCCCCAAAAGACAAGTACTGCCGGGATTAAACGCTTCTTGCCCCGGATCGTTTTTGTTCGGCAGGCGTACATACGCGAACCGGGGCGATTGTAGTTCATCAGCAGATTCATTGGGCAGGTCAAGTAAAATACTAATCTAAGGATTTTCCCCACAATTGCAAAGCAAAGCGAAAAAGTATTTTTAAAAAGGGACTACCGAAAACCAAAAAGGTGGTTTCTTGTTAGGAAAGGGTTTATATGTTACATTTGCAGCGAAAAAATAATCATGGCCACCGTTAAGTTCATCTTCGAAGATAAATCCATCGCACAGCCTGTCATTGTCGGAAAAGTGGAAGCGGGCACCTCCCTGCTGGAAGTCACCGAGGCATACGATATCCACCTCAATCACAATTGCGGAGGGGTGTGTGCCTGCAGTACCTGTCATGTATATATTCACCTCGGGGAAGATGACCTGGAAGAAATCTCCGATAAAGAGGAAGATTTCATAGACCGGGCAATCAACCCCAAACTCAATTCCCGCCTGGCTTGCCAGTGCATCATCCTCGACGATGAGGCTGTCGTGGAGGTTGAAATCCCGGACCAATCCAGGATTATCGGGCATGAGCATTGATTATTTCCGCGCAGCGCTGCGGGTTCCGTCAGGCTGCTTTTTTAATTGAAAACCAACCGACATGCCATTTGAAGATTTTGAAAATCATCCGATTAGCTGGAGCGACCACGAAGATATCGCTATGAAACTGTACGAGCGCTTCGGGGATAGTTTTGACGAAGGAAAAATTTATCGCATCCGTTTCACCGATCTGTTGCAATGGATCCTCGAAATCCCCAATTTCCAAGGCACGAAAGAGGAGTCCACAGAAGGGCACCTGGAGCAAATCCAGGCGAAATGGGTGTACGAATGGCGCGATAACCAATAGTCGTAATACGATGGGCTACCTGGAACTATTCCGGCAGGTTCACACCTTCATTTTTGATGTGGACGGTGTGTTCACCAACAACCAGATGCTGGTGACCGATAACGGCGGCTTTCTGCGCCAAATGAACGTGCGCGACGGCTATGCGGTAAAGATTGCGGTCGAACAAGGGTATCGCGTGTGTATCATAACCGGAGGGAAGTCAGAAGGGGTGAAGAACCGCTTCATAGACCTCGGAGTGACGGACATCTACCTCAACAGGCGGCACAAAATGGAGGCTTTCGAAGAGCTCGTTGACTTGTACGACCTCGACCCGCAGGGCATTCTGTACATGGGCGATGACTTGCCCGATTATCCGGTAATGCGGAAGGTGGGGGTACCTACCTGCCCTTTTGACGCCGCCCGCGAGCTGGTGCCGATCGCCGTTTATGTTTCCCCGCTCAAAGGGGGGCAAGGCTGTGTGCGCGACGTTATCGAACAGGTACTTACGTTACACGGCAAGTGGGGAGAATTATAAAAATTTTCGTCCCTATTTACCAGGGGTATCCGCGGCTTCACCGCGAAGGATTTTATTGGGGTGTGTAAAAAGTATTTTCATGGCGCTTCGCGCCAAATTTAAGTTTGAAACCGACG
>JBMOJO010000402.1:0-2588 GCA_049315745.1 Saprospiraceae bacterium
AGCTCTTTTGTTTTTTCTTCCATCTGCAAGATAATTCTCATGCTTTGCTAATATAGACTTGTTGCGATGGGGATCTCATAGAATAAAATGGCTCTTTTTCTCCCATACTTCGCTTTTTTTGGCCACGTAACAAGGCTATGCCCCCTCAAAAAGCCTTCGCATGAACAAAAATTAGCTCATTTTTCCCACAACGATTAACCATTGCAACAAGTCTTATATGTCATTATTCCTCCAACCCAAATTTATGAATTTCATAATTATTCGTTAATCGCGAAGTAGGATTGAGGAAGGTGTATTGATAATTAAACCTACATCGCCATTCCAATTATAAACGCCGCAACGCGTTTCTCCACTGGCTCCATGAACACCACCTCGTTCAACAACTGTTCGAAAACTTCTGTAGGCAAGGTGTGGTGCTTAAAAAATTTCAACATTGAAGCCAGATGCACCGAATAAGCCGCTTTGGGCTGGCGCTTAGGGGATCTGATATTTCAACTAAATTTTCCTTCTGAAAACTCGAGTCAGCCCTTTCGGTGGGACGAGGAGCGTCGCGCGCGGCTGTGTGCGCGCCTGGATGCGCAATATGCGCGCCTGTACGGCTTAAGCTACGATGAGCTTCGCTACATCCTCGATCCTCAGGACGTTTATGGCCCTGATTTCCCTGGGGAGACTTTTCGGGTGTTGAAGGAGAATGAAATGGGGATCAGGAGGAGGTTGGTGTCGGAGGCGTGAGGGGGAGGGTAGGCTGGATCTTTACCACCTTACAAGCAGAACACGCTGTAATCAACTCCTTAAGATGCATGTTTATCAATTCCATACGCCGCTTTTTAGGTTAACTATAGGTTGTGTAAAAAGGTTTTTTTACGGCGCTTCGCGCCGAATTATGTTTTAATAGACACGTCATTTTAACGATTTTGCTTCGCGAAATCGTTAAAATGACGTGTCTATCAAAATAATATTCTGCCGCCGAAGGCGGCAAAAACCTTTTTACACAACCCCACCCTTGAATAGCCTCCAGCTTCAGCTGGAGGACCCTTGAATAGTACAGGCCCCCACTCCGGCTTTAGCCGAACTTTAGTTTATTTGGCTAAAGCCAATTTGGATTGTCTAATCTTGTGAATGGGCTGAAGCCCATTCCTATTCAATGCCTATTCAGTTGATCGCTCATTAACCCCGCCTATTCCACCACCTTTACGATGAAAAATTTTTCTTCGACGGGCGCTTCGTTCGGTTCCCACGGTCGGACCTGATAAAATCGGATTTTCACTTTTCCGATCTTTAATCCATTGATTTTGAATATTTTTTTCGAAAAACCGCCAACGAGTGGAGGGGTTGTATCGGCAGGATTCTTCATAGGAGCGTCATACGACTCTGTCATACTGATGACCCCATCTTCGCTTACTTCATAAAGCCACACATACCCAGCGGTACTCGCTTCGTCGAGAGCTATCTCAATAGATTCATTCTCTTTTACCCGCAGATTTTCCATATTACCTGGATTTTTTTCACCAGTCTTTTGTGGGGAGATACAACCGGCACAACCAAAAATAAAAAAGAATACAAAAGCAGAAAAACAATATTTTGACATAAGGCCAGGTTTAAGAAAATACTTTGCCATGGTTTGCCTTCTCTGGGATGTTGCCGCAAACAGTTAAGTATTTGCGAAATTACGGAGAAGGTGTGAAACGCGAACCGGCTTTTTGGTATTCAGAATTGAGCGTTATCAACGTAATTAGCGGAAATCAATGTCCAAAAATCAATAGCCTGGCTTTTTAAAATATACTCGTAGGGAAGCCAGCCGTAGCCCGCATCCCCCCAATTCTCCCCCCAGGAATTGCGAATAAGCAAGGCACCTGTTGTGGATTTATTGTTGTTGGTATTTGTGATCTTCATTCCATCATCATACCCTACCGCGACAACGGCGTGCCCGCCAATAGGTTTCTCCCCTGCCGCTGGAAATGGGAACTTGCCTTTTGTCTTTATTGTCTGATTGTACGATGTATATACTGTAAATCCAAACATAGATGGCAGCCCAACGGCTAAATGATTCTTAACCACCGACAGGGTATTAGCAGGAGTGGTGCCAGGCTGGTCGAGGCGGTAGTATTTAATAGCCTTGTAATTTTGGCCGTAGGCATAAAGAAAAGAGCTGGGTTCAAGGTCATAGTTATTGGTATCGTAGGGCCAATATCGCTCGGGAGGTACTCCAAAAAGCACCATTGCCCCCATGGTCGTGCGCAAAAAAGCACCGGTATCACCTGTCCACCCCAGCATATTTCTGGTCACCTTGTACAAAAATAGACGCGAGCCATCCAAATGGTTGCCCAGGCCTCGCCGCTCAAAGTATTCAAGGAGAGCAACACCCGCCTGGGCAGTACAAGATCCGATTTCTTCTTGATCTTCGATTGGCGAACACCAGGCCCTCAGATCAACGCTTTTTGGAAGTACAGGGGCACTTTTAGCTCCCCTACTTTCACTGTGACTGAACAGGTGGGTTTTTTCCAGCAATTGGTGTATTTCAGGGGTGTCCATGTAAAAGTCCCGGAAATCGGGACGATCAGGAAGCCAACCCAATCCAGGTTTCATTT
>JBMOJO010000110.1:0-11562 GCA_049315745.1 Saprospiraceae bacterium
TGTTCCATCCACGTCATTTCCAGATGCTTTGCACCGAATAATCTTTTGAGGGGGGGGGTGTAAAAAGGTTTTTCCCGCCTTCGGCGGCAGAATATTCTTCAGAGACACGTCATTTTCACGATTTCGCGAAGCGAAATCGTGAAAATGACGTGTCTTTCAAAACATCATTCGGCGCGAAGCGCCGTAAAAAACCTTTATACACAACCCTCCTAAGCACAATCTTTCCTGCGGTGCAGGGATGTTCCGGTGGCAAAAATGGTGCTATTTCGCCGTTGCTGCGTCTTTTTTGGTCGCGTACCCGGCAATCGCTCATTTTTGCCACTCCGATAACCTTTTACAACAAGCCTAATGATTCGTTTCATCAGAGACGATAATAATCGCCTCATAGATGTGCGGGTGTTCATGCCGGCGTTCCCGGAGGGAAATTGGGGTAAAGTCCTGTTTTTTCATAGTTAACTGGTTTTTAGCAAAAATCAGTGATTTTAGCTAAAAAAGAAGTCGTTTTTAACGGCGTCCGTACTCCCGTTATAAACGCTGATCAAAGTCATGTGTTGGGTTTAAAATTTTGAAATACAATTTTTTAAAAATATACTTTGCGGTGAGATTTTTCATTTTTATAAAAGTCGGGGATTATTCTCCGGCAAATATTTTCCAGATGACGGATGGTGAAGGGACTAAGGCATCCGTAAAAATTATACTTTTGCGAAAAAGAAACTCACATTTATGTTCACCATCAATATCTACCTGCGTTTCGCCATTATGGGCCTGTTGCTGGCCATTGGCATTGCACTTGCCGTTTTGTTCGGTTTTTGGTATGCTTTCCCGCTGTTCCTTGGCTTCTTGATATTACTGGTGGGATATTTGTTGCTGGGTACGGTACAATCGGCTGCTCTGGTCATGCAAGGTGGCGACCTTTCCGCAGCCGCGAAGCGTCTGGACCTGACCCTGACGCCCCGTTTGCTGTATGTGACAAACCGCGCCTATTATTTTTTGCTCAAAGGCTCGATTGCAATGGCCAATAAGCAGACGGAAGCGGGGGAGGTATGGTTGCGGAAAGCCCAAACGCTGAAGTTACCCTCCGATAATGAAAGGGCGATGATCGAGCTACAGTTTGCCAGTATCCATTTGAACAAGAGCCACTGGAAGCAGGCGGAGGCGCATTTGCGGAATATCAAGCAGCTGAAAGTGACGGAGCCGATGCTAAAAGAACAGGTTGTCCAACTTGAGAAGGCGCTTCAGCAGCAGGGCCAGGTCAAAGCGGCCAACCGCATGGGCATGACGCGGGGCGGGCAGATGCCGCTGAAGCCCGGTGGCAAGCGCCGCAGGCCGCCGATCCGTTGAAAGCAGAAATTGCCCGGGGGGGGTATTTTTGCCCTGTTGCGACAGGCAGGGATTACTTCACCACAAAACCGTTTCCAAAGGGTTGGGCGGGGCAGACAAACATGAGTTCCCCTGCTGCGTTTTCGGCTGTGAGGATCATCCCCTGTGATTCTATGCCGCGTAATTTGCGCGGCGCGAGGTTGGCAACGACGAGTACCTGCTGGCCGATAATTTTTGCAGGGTCAAAGTGCTGTGCGATACCCGAAACGATGGTGCGTTGTTCGCTGCCCAGATCTACTTTGATTTTCAGGAGTTTATCTGCCTGGGGCACTTTTTCCGCTTCGAGGATGGTCGCGGTGCGGATATCGAGGCGCGCGAAGTCGTCATACTGGATTTCTGCTTTGAAAGCTTCCCTTTCCTGTGCCTTTTCCTTTTCCATGATGTTTATGAGTATTTCTTTTTGACGTTCGACGATAGCCAGCCGGCTAAGGTCTTTGCGGTCGTGTATTTTCGGGAACAAGACTTCAGGGGCGCCAATCTGGTGTCCTGAAGGAATGAGTGGGCGCCCCGCCGCGATGGTTTCCAGGGCTTGTGCCAATTCCCCGCGCTGAACCGGCGGCATACCGATCAATTTGCGGATACGTGGCGAAGTGAACGGGATGAATGGTTCGCACAACAGTGCGAGAAGGGCAACGACTTCCAGGCAGACCGCCATGGTTTCGGCGATGCGGGGGTCAGCGGGGTCTTCCTTGTACAGTGCCCAGGGTGCCCGGTCCTGTAGAAAGGTATTGCCAAAGGAAGAAATTTCCATAAGCACCTGGCAGGCAGATTTGAAGTTGAACGCTTCGAGCTCCCCGATGAGGCGTCGGGCAAGGGAAAAAACTTCGCCTAGCAGATCGGACAAATTTGGCGGGTTTTCCGGGGTAGTGCCGCCAAAATATTTTTCGGTCAGGACGACTGCGCGATTGATGAAATTACCGAGGTTGTCGGCCAGTTCTTTATCGTGAAAATCCACAAATTCGTCCCATTTGAAGTCCGCATCCCGGTTTTCGGGCAGGTTGCGGATGAGCGCATAGCGCAGGGCATCTTCTTTGTTTGGAAAATCGTTAAATGCTTCGAGATAATCGTGCTGTTCGATTCCCCAACCTTTGGACTTGGAGAATTTTCTGCCCTCGAAGTTGAGAAATTGGTTTGCGGGAACATTTCGGGGGAGGGCAAACCCGCCATAGGCTTTGAGCATTGCCGGGAAAACGATACAGTGGAAGACGATATTATCTTTGCCGATGAAGTGGATGAGCTCGACGTGGTCCCCTTTCCAGTAGCGCTCCCAGTCTTCTCCATTTTCCAGGGCCCATTGCCGGGTAGATGAGATGTATCCGATGGGGGCATCGAACCAAACATAGAGGACTTTGCCCTTCGCTTCGTCATCGGGGAGCGGGACGGGGATACCCCAGTCGAGGTCGCGGGTAATTGCCCTGGGAAGCAGGCCGCTATCCAGCCATGACAGGCACTGACCCAAGACGTGGTTTTTCCACCTGGACGGATCATGGTGGGGGCTACCATCGAGTACCCCTTTTTCCAGCCATTCCCGCAGCCAGGCTTCGTGAGTGTCGAGCCGGAAATACCAATGTTTGGTAGGTCGGCGTACCGGTGGCGCACCGCTCAGGGTGGATCGCGGTTCAAGGAGTTCATTGGGGGAAAGCGTGGCGCCACAACTTTCGCATTGGTCCCCGTATGCCTCAGGGTGTCCGCACCTGGGGCAGGTACCAATGATGTAGCGGTCGGCAAGGAATTGCTGGAAGGCTTCGTCGTAGTATTGTTCAATAACCCTTTCCTCAAACTGGTCGCCCCGGGCATACAGACGGAGGAAGAAATCCTGGGAGGTTTCGTGGTGGAGCGCGGCGCTGGTGCGGTGGTAATAATCGAAGGAAATACCCAGGCGCTCGAAGGTGTCCTTGTTCAGGGCATGATATTTGTCAATGATCTCCTGGGGCGCTACGCCTTCCTTTTTTGCACGGATGGTAATCGCGGCGCCATGTTCGTCAGAACCGCACACCCACAGCACATTTCTGCCCATCAGCCGGAGGTAACGCACGTAAATATCTGCGGGCAGATAGGCACCGGCCAGGTGGCCAAGGTGCAGGGCACCGTTGGCGTATGGCAATGCCGAGGTGATCATATAGGTTTTTTGCATGATGCCGGTTTAAGATTGGAACGTTTGCGACGATGCTTTAGCAGGTGCGAATATAATTCAATCCAAGCTTTCTGTATGCCCATTGAGGCAGGTTTCGGCACAAAAGCATATCTTTGCAGGCGAAAAGCCGTTTAAACTGGCAATATGCGGATTAATCCCTTTCATGCTTTTCTTCCGGCCCTGGATGGGAAGGTAGTTGACGAATCGCTGTTCACATCGTTCAAAGATTCATTCGCGCAGCTGAGCCGAAGCGGCCAGTTCAGGACCTTGGAGCAGCGTGGCTTGTTTATCTATGAAATAGAAAGGCCGCCACGGGTTTTCCGGGGCCTGATCGCTTGTGTTGCCATGGATGATTACCTGGAGGGCAATATCAAGCGGCACGAAATGACGCTCCTGCAGAAGGAGCAACTCCAGATGGAGCTCTTCGAAGAACAACAGGCGATCATCAAGCCAATCCTGGTTACCTATCCGGCCGACCAGGGTATTCAGGAGTGGTTTGAAACGCTGGTCAACGGGAGGGGCCCTGTCCTGGAAATAACCATTGCACCCCACATGGAAACGCATCGGCTTTTCTTTATTCACGAGGAGCCGAAAATCGCAGAGGTTCAGAGCCTTTTTTTAAACCGCCTCCGCAATGGTTATATTGCAGATGGGCACCATCGCTTTGCGGCAGCATCCCGGCTGTATGCGTCGTCACCGGAAAAGCCTTTTCAACAGGTGATGTGTGCTTTTTTTGATACGGACGACCTGGATATTCATAGCTACAACCGGATTATCTCGGGGCTGAACGGCCTCTCCGCCCGGGATTTCCTGCAGCGTATTTCCCGGTATTGTCAGGTAACACCCGTTGCTGTTCCCCGGGCTCCGGGCGCAAGACATTCCATGCTGCTCCTGCTAGGTGAGGGCTATTATGATCTGCGCTGGCGGGACGAGCTGATTCGGGCGTATGGGGATAATCCGCTGCTGCTCGATATCCAACTGCTCAATGAAAATATACTGGCGGATATCCTTGGGGTCGAAGATGTACGCAAAGACCCCCGGATTGTCTATGTTGAAGGCCCTGCAGGTATTGGAGCACTTCAGGAAGGTATCCGGGAAATTGGCGAAGGGGCAGCTTTCATGTTGTACCCAATAGGTTTTGAGCACCTTGCCGCACTGTGCGACGAAGGCGTTATGCTGCCGCCAAAGTCCACCTGGTTTGAACCCCGGATGAAACCCGGTTTGATTGGGTGTTCTTTACAGGCGTCTAAAATAGATCGTTATGCGTAAAATAAGCGCCGATTTCATTTGTCCGGTAAATGTGCCGCCGATCGCGGAAGGGGTGCTGATCACCGACGACGACGGGTGTATCCTTGCCATAGACCCGTCCCGTTCGGGGCATGACCCCGCGACGCTGGAGGTCAGCCATGGGATTATCGTACCCGGGTTTGTTAATACCCACTGCCATCTGGAGTTATCTCACTTGAAAGGGCGGGTAGCCACCGGTACCTCGCTGCTGCCTTTCCTTTATGACGTGGTTGCGCTCAGGGAAAGCGAAATGGAGGAAATCCTCGCAGCGATTGCAAGCGCAGACGCGGAAATGTTTGAAGGGGGGGTCGTGGCCGTAGGTGATATTTCCAACAAAGCGGATACCGCTGCCTTGAAAGACCGGAGCCGGCTGCGGTATTATACCTTCGTAGAAATGTTCGATTTTCTTCAGGATAACCAGGCGGAGGACACTTTCGCGCGCTATTATGAAGTTTTCGGGCAACAGAGCACTGCCAACGGCAACCAGAAAAGCTGTGTTCCGCATGCTCCCTATACCGTATCCAGAAAACTATTCGCAAAAACGAATGCAGCCAATCGGCCCGGGCAGACAATAAGTATCCACAACCAGGAAACACCACATGAAAATACGCTGTTCCAGGACAAAAGTGGAGCATTCATTGACTTTTATGCGCGGTTTGGGTTTTCGCTGGATCATTTTCAGCCTGCTGGAAAAACTTCGATCCATTATACGATGGAAAACCTTCGGCAGGATACCCGCGTGCTGTTCGTCCACAACACGACTACTTCGTTGGAGGATATTCATGCCGCACAGGCCTGGAACCCACAGGTGTATTGGGCAACCTGCCCCAATGCCAACCTGTATATCGAGAACCGCCTGCCGGTTTACCGAAATTTTATAGATGCGGGTGCCAAAGTCACGATTGGCACGGACAGCCTGACTTCAAACTGGCAGCTCTCTGTGCTGGAGGAAATGAAAACGATTGCACGCCTCCAGTCCTATGTACCCTTTGACACCATACTTCGCTGGGCTACCCTGAATGGGGCAGAAGCCTTGGGCTTCGAACGCGATTTCGGGAGCCTGGAGCCGGGAAAAAAGCCGGGTATCCTGCTGCTGGAAGGTATGGAACCATCTTTCCGGTTGTCGGCAGGGACTACAGTACGTCGTTTGTTGTAAGGGGGCGATTTTCAGCTTTCGGAACCCTCCCGCCGCAATAAGGCTTTATCGCACTGCGAGCTTTCCGGCCCACACGCCTTGTGTCGAGCGTGCCCGCAGGACGTAGATACCGGGAGGGAGGCCGATAAGGGATATTTGGGGCAGTGCTTCCTGTACCGGCCCATAATGCCTTACGGGCCTGCCGGCCATATCCCATATTTCGACCTGGGCATCGGCTGGCAGTTGTTCAAGATATACCGATTCCGATGCCGGGTTGGGGTACATGCGCAAAGGCCGTGCGGGCACCGTGCCGGCCAGATCGGTTTGTATGCTTTGGTAAAAACTGAAGAAGATAATTGTAGAAAACAGCGCCGGCTGCACACACTGGCCGTGGTTGAAGGAGGGGTTCAGATCAGTGGCGGCAACGTCCGGGGCGCCTAATGCCCGCATCACTGAGTCTGCTACCACGCTGTTGGTATAAATGACTTGGTCATCGCCTTTGCAATAATACAGGCGTGTAGGGGATTTCGGCGCCCACCGGTAGGTGTCGTTGTCGAGCATGGCAAGATTGACCGGGTGGTTCGGGTTATTTTGTATAGCCTGTACCACGCTGTCCTGAAAGATAAAGCGCGGGACAACCTTTCCTTTTTGCTGGATCAGGGTACGGGCCAGGCGGTTGTGTATGGAGTCGAGTACCGTTTCAGACCCGGAGTAAAATGCCTTTGCCGTTTCCAGATACGGTGGGTTGATAAATTGCTCGAGATTGTCGTATATTTTATACACCATATTATATGACAACATCGTATAAAGGGTATAAGCCGGGAAAAAATACTCTGCGTCACTGAGCAGTCGGGCCTTCATGTCACCTGAAATACTATATGGCCCGGAGAGATGGGCGGCTGCGGCGACCTTAAATTCCCCGGAAAGCTTCTGTTCCATCTCGCGGTGAAGGGCCATGCCGGCATGGCCGCCTTGCGAATAGCCGGTGATGAAGATTTGCCCGTTCAGCGAGAAAGGTCCATTGGCAGCGAGCTGACGTACCGCCCGTACCATATCGACCGCCGCGGACGCCTCCGAAGCAGCATGTACATAAGGATGGAACCCCCGGGAATCGCCCAGTCCAAGATAATCGGGCAGAACCGAAACATACCCAAGGGCAGCGCCGATCAGGCCTATCGAGGCTTCTGAGCTCATTCGGGATGGAACGGCCACACGGGATCCCGCGGTGCCGTGCTGGTACACCATCACCGGCCAGGAACTGTTTGCAGCGAGTGGTTGGGCAAGCAGCCCGGAAGCAGTGTCCCGCACGCCCCGAATATCCGGCGTGGTGTACCGGATCTTATATACCCGTACATCGTAACGGGCAAGGCCGGGAATCGGTAGGAAAGCACTGACCTGTTCCTTAGTGTAATTGCCAAGGACGGTCGCACTGATCAGTTGTTGTGCGTATGCCCCCGCCGGAGCGATAAGCAGCAGGCAGGAAAGGGCGAGGAGTTGTATTTCTTTTTTCATTTTTTCATTATTACTTTTACCCAACACATAATCCCGGTGATTGTTTCCGGGTAAAATTCGGCTTCTATTTTAATAACAGGCTGTCGCATAAGGATTTTGCCGCGGGTGACGGCAACTGAGTGGTGAGACGGCCCCGCTCAACAGATGATTTGGCGCCCATCGCCGGAAAAAGGCATGTGCGGCAGCCAGGTAAATTTATTGAACGCCAATGAATGATACAAGATGAGGTTCTTCGACCGTTTATCCCATCTCATGGGCAGGAGCAACCATGTGCCGATGATTAAAATGGGGCGGTACAGCGATGCGTATAAGCGCCCGGAAAACTATGCTGCTTGGGAAAGCGCGCTCGCACTGTTCGACGATGGGAAATATCTGGATGCATACGGCAGGTTTCTTGACTATTTGCGCGATCCCGTCGAGGATAATGTACGCTACACCAGGGAGGGGCCCACGATCCATTTTGAGCTGTATCAGGGTTCCAAGCGGGTGGTCGGTACTGCTGATGCACAGAAGGTGAAGGTAGGGGCAAAAATTGCCAGGCCACAGGAGCTCCTGGTCGGATTGATGCGCAGCCTGGTGGAAAAAAACTATGCGCTCAAATTCTGCCGCTTCGCACTCGACGGAGATGGGGACTTCTGTATCGTGTTTGATACCTATTCCCTCGACGGGTCGCCCTATAAGTTGTATCACGCGTTGAAGGAGCTGGCTTCCAATGCCGACAAACTGGACGATCTCATGCTGGATGAGTTCGCCCGGTTGCAAAAAATCTCCGATGCGCCCCTGGAAGATATTCCATTGACAGAAAAAGAAGTGAAGTACCGCTTCATCATCGGGCAGATACAAATAACGAAAGCGATGATGGAACACGGCCCGGTCAATAAATCCCAATACCCGGGGGCATACGCTTACCTGCTCCTCCATCTGATCTATAAACTTGATTATCTGACAGAGCCACAAGGGGTGATGATGGAAACCCTCGAGCGGATGCACCGGATTTTTTTTTCGAGCGATGGAAAGTCCCCGATAGAAAAAAACCGCATCCTCGATAAGGAACTGGACGGGCTGGTGGCGCGCCCCAGGGATTTATACTTCAAAGAAATGTATAATGTGCGCTATACTTTCGGAATCACCACGCCCGTACACCATGAGCAGATTGCCAACTTCATCGAGGCAGAATTGCCCAACATGGACTGGTACCTCGATAACGGCTATGCGGATATTGCGCTGGCAATCCCAGGTTATATCGTGGGCTATTGCCTGTTCAACTATGCCCCGCCCAGGCCTGTGAAGCATTTGCTCCAACTTTTTTATGCCGTCACCGAACCGAAATACTTCACTGATCTCGGCTACGCCTTCGTTTTTTATGCTCCCGAAACCGGGGCTTTACAGGGCAGGGCAATAAAACGCGCAATAGCAAAGGTCCTTGAAGAGAACCGTGCCGCCCACCCAAAACTAAGGGCGGCTTCAGATAGTTTAAATTTTAGTTCCTTACCCGCTTTTGCCAAGTCATTTTTATTGATGGTAAAAGATTTAAAGGGTTTATGACCTGGTGTGCCAAAGTTAGTCTTATCTTATGGAGATGCCGTTGACAAAAGAGCAGGTTTTTGAATGGTTAGAGGACGTTTGTGATCCTGAGATTCCGGTACTTTCCGTCCTCGACCTCGGGATTGTACGCGGGGTCAATGTGGACGAAGGGGAGGTAGAAGTGCTCATCACCCCTACCTATTCCGGTTGTCCGGCAATGAATACCATCGGGGTAAATATCAAGGCGGTACTACAAGAGAAGGGGGTTGCGCGGGTAAAGGTTTCTTTAGTCCTGAGCCCCGCATGGACGACGGATTGGATCGGTGAAGCCGGTCGGAAAAAACTTTTGCAGTATGGTATAGCGCCCCCGCAAAGTGAAACGGTGGATAAAAACGCACTGTTTCAAACGATTCGGAATGTACCCTGTCCCCTTTGTGGCAGTAAGGATACCGAAATGATCAGCCAGTTTGGCTCCACCGCGTGTAAATCCCTGTTTCGCTGCCGGGAATGCCGCGAACCTTTTGATTATTTTAAATGCCATTGAACATGGATCCAATTTTATTTGACGTGGAAGGGAAGGTTGCCCGTATCACCCTCAACCGGCCGGAGGTATTCAACAGCTTTGACCGGGAAATGGCCCTGCGGCTACAGGCGGTCCTGGACGATTGCCAGTCAAACCCGGGGATCAGGGCGGTTTATCTGACCGGTGCGGGCAGGGCATTCTCTGCAGGCCAAGACCTCAAGGCGGTGATGGCTAATCCCTCGACGGATTTTACCACGGTGCTGAGCGAATGCTATAACCCAATCATATACAAGATACGCCATTTAGAAAAACCGGTCATTGCTGCGGTGAATGGTGTTGCAGCGGGTGCAGGGGCAAATATCGCACTGGCATGCGATCTGGTGGTGGCTGCGGCCGGTGCAGGGTTTGTGCAGGCATTCAGCAAGATTGGCCTTGTGCCGGATTGCGGGGGCACATTTTTCCTCCCCCGGCTTATCGGCTTTCAGCGGGCAAGCGCCTTGATGATGCTGGGCGATCGCGTAGGGGCGCAGGAAGCTGTTGAGATGGGGATGATTTTCAGGTGTTTTCCCGATGATCTGTTCGCCCAGGCTTCCTGGGAGCTTGCAGTGCGCCTGGCCGATATGCCCACTTACGGACTTTGGCTGACGAAGCAGGCGCTGAACCAATCTATGCAAAATTCCCTTGCCGCACAGCTCGACCTCGAAGAGGCATTACAGCAACGTGCAGGGTATTCCGAGGATTTTATGGAAGGCGTCCAGGCTTTCCTCGAAAAGCGGAAACCTGTATTTTCCGGAAAAAAAGGCTTATGAGCAAGCAGCGCCCTGGGACAGGTTCCACAATGCCCTTGAACAAGGGGGGCGCCCCGCAGGGGCAGTTTAACCCGGAAATCGAAAGTTTTTTCCATCGTCGCCCGGTGCCCAGTGTAGATCTCCTGGAAAAAGGTATACAAAAAGGGGACAGGGTCATACTCGGCCAGGCGATTACCTTGGTGGAGAGCAGCCTCCCCCGGCAGCAGGCGATCGCCCAGGAACTGATCGGACGCTGTATCCCCAGAAGCGGCAAGGCTTTCCGGATCGGGATTTCCGGCGCGCCCGGGGTAGGAAAAAGTACGTTCATCGAAGCGTTCGGCAAAGCTGTTGTGGCGGAAGGACACCGGCTCGCTGTGTTGGCAATAGATCCCAGCAGCCAATTGAGCAAAGGGAGCATCCTAGGCGATAAAACCCGGATGCAGCAACTCGCCACATTAGATCAGGTCTTTATCCGCCCTTCCCCCTCCGGTGGCTCTGTCGGTGGTGTGGCCCGCAAAACACGGGAAGCCATCATCCTTTGTGAAGCAGCAGGTTTCGATGTGATTGTCGTAGAAACGGTGGGGGTGGGGCAGTCTGAAACGGCAGTACATGCAATGGTGGACTTTTTTCTCCTCCTCCTCCTTCCCGGGGCCGGTGACGAGCTGCAGGGGATAAAACGCGGTATCGTGGAAATGGCCGATGGATTGGCCGTCAACAAAGCCGACGGCGACAACCTGCCACTTGCCCGCCTGGCTATGGCCGCTTACTCCGCGGCATTACACCTGTTCCCGCCCAAGGCCAGTGGCTGGAACCCTACGGTTCAGTTATGTTCAGCAACCACCGGAGACGGTATCCGGCAGATCTGGCTGACGGTCCTGGATTATCTGGCCCATACCCGTAAAAGTGGCTTTTTTGTGGAAAAACGCCGCGTCCAGGCGCGTTATTGGATGTACGAAACGATCAATGAGCGCCTTCAAAAAATATTTTTTGACCACCCTTCCGTCCAGTCAGCCATCGGGCCAATGGAAAATCAGGTGCAAAACGGTACGCTAAGCCCTTTCCACGCAGCAGAAGGCCTGCTGGATGTTTTTCTGAAAACGCTGGGCGAGGCCCCAAACCGATGATCACCGCGATATTGATTTCTCCTGCCGATCATGTTTAATGCCTTCAGCGGCAGAATTTTCGGGGTTGTGCAAAAAGTGTTTTTATAGCGCTTCGCGCCAAATTTAAGTTTGAAACCGACGTGTTTTTCCTGATTTTGCGACGCAAAATCAGGAAA
>JBMOJO010000111.1:0-11546 GCA_049315745.1 Saprospiraceae bacterium
AAAATATAATTCGGCGCGAAGCGCCGTAAAAAACCTTTTTACACAACCCCTCAAAATAATATTCTGCCGCCGCAGGCGGCAGAATATTTATTCCGACAAAGTCAATCTCTTGACATTGTCGTCCGGGATCCGGTCCACAAGGTAGTTATAGGGATCTATACCCACCTGGGCAGGTTTTTCTTTGACCCGGAACACAAAGGTATTATCGGCCTTGCGGATTTTAACCCGCTGCATCAGCAAAGGTTTGCCCAGTACTTTTTTATTTCCGCTTTCTGCAAAAATGCCGAGGTCGAGGTAATCGGCCAGGGGGATAGGCGTTTCCCGGCCCAGCGAATCGGCCCTGAATTTTTCGGAGCTGGTCTTGATGGTCACCTCAAAAGCGTCGTCAACCGGCCGGTAGGCAGCCTCCGTTACCCGGTTGGAGAACAGGGTGATGTTTTCAAACATATCGTCAATGAGATATTGCAGGGAGTCTGGGGCATGCCGGCGGAAAGCGTTTACGGCAGCAACAGAGGTGGGGTAGGGGGCTGCTTTGTACCCATATTCCTGTAAGAGTTCCTGCAAGGCGCGGTTGACCTGTGCTTCGCCGATCATTTCTTTGAGGTAATACAGGATTACGGAACCTTTGTTATAATGGATATACGACTGGCTTTCGGTAGCCATCAGCGGTCGTTCGGCTTCGAGCTCGCTCCCCCGTCCTTCGAGGTAGCTGTCCATTTCGTAAGCAAGAAATTTCCGCATTTTATCCTTTCCGTAGTCCTTTTCCATCACCATGAGCGCGGAATATTCTGCAAAGCTTTCGGAAAGCATTTCCGCGCCCTGCATTTCGGCACCGATGAGCTGGTGCGCCCAATACTGGTGCGCCATTTCATGGGCGACGACAAAAAAGACAAAATCAATGTCCTCCTCTTTGACCTTGCGCAAGTCGGCAATAAACCCAATGCCCTCGCTGTAAGGCATGGTACCCGGGAATGCCTGGGCAAACCCTGCATATCGCGGAAATTCAATAATCCGGCACTGTTTGTGGTAGTAAGGCCCAAAATTGGCCGTATAATAGGCCAGGGATTTCTCGATGCCGGCAAGCATATTGGGTACATTGTAACGGTGCTCCGGGATATGATAGACTTCGATGTCTATGCCTTTCCAGCGCTTCCGCGATACTTCATAGCGCGCGGAAATGAAGGAATAGAAATTGAGCGATGGGTGGTCAAGGGTATATTGAAAATACCTTCTGCTGCCCTTTTCCCAGGTTTTCTGTAGGGAGCCCGGTGCCACGGCAGTCTGGTCTTCAGCCGTACTGATTTCGGTGCGGACCTTCACTAAATCGGCATCCTGACTGATATAATTCCGGCTACGCGCCGTAAGGTTGTCGTTGTCGAGTTGCGGTGATCTTTGACGGGGCGGCAGGCCGAGTTTTTTGCGTCTGTTTTTATCCTGGATTTCATAATTCCGCACATATCCCAGCGTCGGCATGATGTCACTGTTGTTGAAAAAGGTGCCGTTTTGGGTGAGGGAGGTAAAAGATACTTCATCTTCGAACCCTTTGGTCCATTTTTCAGCTTTTACAGTGATTTCCAGGCTGTCTCCTGCTGCCATCGGTCGTTCAAGGCGGTAAATGCGGTAATAGAGCCGCTTGTCGTCCTTGTGCAGGATAGCTCCCGGAACCGCAATTTCAAGTTTGGTCATGTCCGTTGGAAGGGTGAAATGTATCTCGCGGACGGTTTTGCCGGAACGGTTTACCAACTTTGCACGGGTGTTCGCAATCAGGTTCCGCTCATTGGGGAAAATGTCAATCCGGAAATCGAGCTCGGTCCAGACGGGCTGTGGGATATCTTTGAATTTCTTGTAAGTCAGTTCATAATCCTTTTGGCGCATTTCGAATTCCTCCTGGCCGATATTGGTATTCAACACTTCCGTGTTGTAGTAAACAAAGCCTGCACATCCGAGGAAGAGAATACCAAGGACGCCCAGGAGAAGGCGCTTACTGCGCAGACGACCCATCGCGACGCGATAGCGGAGCGCGAAGGTGCTATCGGTGCCCCTGACGTAAAAGGCATACGCCAGCACCAGGAGGAAAAGTGCCACTAAGAACCAGTAGCTGTTGAACCAGATCTGTCCCTCAACGAAGGGGCCATACCCATTCATGTCGGAATAGATCAGGCCCGGGACACTTCCATACCCGAGCATATTCGTATCGATTTTCAGCACCGACCAAATAAACCCATCTACAATGATGAAGGCTACAAAGGCGAAATACGCCAGATAGCGATTGTTGATTAGATAGTGGAGCAAGAGGGCGATGGCCGAAAGAAAGGTAAACTGCAGCATCTCCAGGACTAACAGGCTGACGGCATATTGCCCGAGCTCAAAGCGGGTGTATCCATTGATGGCCTGACCACCAATTCCAATGAGTATCGTGGAGCACAGGACGACAAATATCGCTGCCAGCAATGCCAGCAGCTTGCTGCCGAAAAGGACGCCTGTCGAAGTAGCGGTGGTGTCCTGAATTTCCGCGATTTTTGCATCCCGTTCTTTCCACACCAAAACCCCTGAATAGAAAGTGATGATCGCAATGAGGAAGAGGAAGAAAGCCCCCCGGATGGTATCAATGATATCATAGGTCACCGGATATTTGGTGGAGCCATACACATCTGTGAAACTGGTCAGGCTGCCGATGAGGTTGATCATCCCGATGGCTACTAGTATAATAAAGGTCTGGTTTTTGAGGATGGATTTGGTCTCGAACCAGGTTATCTGCATAAAGGCAAGGAGCGGGGAGGCTTTTCCGGGTCTTTCCGGCTGAATCGGGGTTGACGACGCGCCGGGCTGGATTTCCTGATCTTGCTGGTCCAGTTTTTTTTCTTTTTTACTGGCACGCACACTGAAAGAAAAGCGGGCATAAATTCCTATGAGGATAAAGAAGGCCAGGCCTGTCCAGAGGATGCGGTTGAGGAGAAAATCCCCGGCAAGGGGCACAGGAGCACTGTTTTTTTCGCTGACGGTGAGATATTTGGCACTCAGGGACAGCGGTTGGGCGCCGAAGGGGTCCAGCAGGTTGGCGAGCCATTCTTTGTCCAGATCCTGGGTATAGCCCTGGCTGACCACATAAAGGACCAGAATCAGCATAGAGCCGATGAAGGAGACGATATTACTTCGGAAAAGTACGGCAAGCCCATAGGCTAATACTGCGGTGATGAAGGTGTTGGGCAAAGCGAAGGCCAGAATCCCTTGCAGGTGGCCGCTCCAGATTACCTCCCCATACCGGCCTTCCTGTGCCCAGGGCATCAGCGGGCCGAGGAGGGCTCCGAGAGAAACCCCCAGCATTGGAATGGCAGCCATGCTTGCCGCCCCAAAAAACTTGCCGAAGAAATAATCCCGTTTGCGGATCGGGGAGCTAAAAACGAACTGATACATGCCGCTCCCAAAGTCGCGGTTGGCGGCAGCAGTCATAAATGCGGTAGTCATCAGCAGGCAAATCAGCGACATGACCATGTAATACTGCTGGATTACAAACGGGGCATTCTTGTTGACGCTGCCCACACCGCCGCCAATGGTGATTTGCTCAGAGCTGACAGCACCGAAAACGAGCAAGGTGTTGACCAGGAGGAAAATCCAGAGCATCGGCGTACGGAGCCATTGCCGCCATTCAAAAGAAATGAATTTATACATCGTGTCGGGGTTTTAGATGAGGGAATGTAGTTTGGCAAAAAATACATCTTCGAGGGTCTCTTCTGCTGCTTTGAAATCGTCGCCTGGATGATTTTCAGCAAAAACATGGATCTGCGGCCGGCCACCTACCAGTTTGGAACTGATGACCTGATGGGTTTGCTGGTAATGTGCGAGCATTTCTTTTTCTACCCCCTTTTCGAATACTTTACCTCTGATCATTTCCAGTGCATCGTCCGTGGCCCCGCTGAAAAGCAGTTGTCCTTTATCCATGATGGCCATGTTGGGGCATAACTCCCGGACGTCCTGAACGATGTGCGTGGAGAGTATAACGATGATCTGCTCCCCGATTTCGCTCAGGATATTGTAAAAGCGATTTCGCTCGCCCGGATCCAGGCCTGCGGTCGGTTCATCTACGATAACGAGCCTGGGGCTCCCGATCAGACATTGGGCAATGCCGAAGCGCTGCCGCATCCCTCCGGAATAACTGCTGACCGCTTTTTTGCGATGTTCATACAAATTGACTTTTTGCAAAAGGTAGTCCACCATTTCGCTGCGTTCTTTTTTCTGGTGAAATCCTTTCAGCACAGCCAGGTAGTGCAGCAGATCGGTCGCAGAGGTACGGGGATAGACCCCGAATTCCTGGGGCAGGTAGCCCAGGATGCTGCGTACTTTATCTTTTTCGCGAAGTACATCAATATCGCCGATGGTGACCGTCCCGCTGTCGGCATCCTGTAGGGTGGCAAGGGTGCGCATGAGGGTGGACTTTCCGGCTCCGTTGGGCCCCAGAAGGCCAAACATGCCTTTTTCTATGGTAAAGGTGACATCTTTTAGGGCATGGACCCCATTGGGATACTGTTTGTTGAGTTGGGCGATTTTTAGTTGCATTGTGGCTGGTTAATATTTGGTGAATGAAATGCCGCCTGCGGCGGCAGAATATTCTTCTGAGAGACACGTCATTTTCAAGATTTCGCGAAGCGAAATCGTGAAAATGACATGTCTCTCAAAATATAATTCGGCGCGAAGCGCCTGGAAAATACTTTTCACACAACTCCTTTACAAAGTCCCGTGTAAGCCAAATTGGTTGCAACAATTTTAAGCTCATTACACGCAACAGCATAAATTATTCGACGAATGAAAAGTGCTTAAAGGTTAAGGTGCTTAATTATTCTCTCGGAAAATAATTTTTGGAGTTGTGTAAAAAGTCTTTGCCGCCTTCGGCGGCAGAGTATTCTTTTGAGAGACACGTCATTTTAACGATTTCGCGAAGCGAAATCGTTAAAATGACGTGTCTCTCAAAACATCATTCGGCGCGAAGCGCCGTAAAAAACCTTTTTACACAACCTCGGCAATTCAAGGTGAGATTGAGTAAAAAGTCTTTTGCCTTCTTCTGCGGTAGCATATCCTTTTGGGGTAATTCTGTAGGGTTGTGTGAAAAGTATTTTCATGGCGCTTCGCACCAAATTATCTTTTGAGGGCCACATCGTTTTTGAAATTTCGCGAAGCGAAATTTCAAAAACGATGTGGCCCTCAAAATAATATTCTGCTGCCGCAGGCGGCAAAAACCTTTTTGTACAACCCCTATAAAAAATTGTTCGCAGCGAAGCTGCGGATAACCCTGGTAAATAGATACCAAGGTGGATATCATTTTTTAAAGGCTATTGGCAAACCAATAGCCAACATGCGCGTTGACTTTTGGTTAATTCTATCGGCACATTTTAGATGAAACCAGCATTATCTGTTCCACGAGAGGGGTTCAAGGGGTTAAAAGAAAATTATTCCGGCGATGCGGTTTCCGGATTGATCGTTTTTCTCCTCGCCCTTCCGCTGAGCCTGGGCATTGCCAAAGCTTCCGAATTTCCTCCTTTGATGGGTTTGCTTACCGCCATCATTGGCGGCGTTTTTGTGAGTTTTTTTGCGGGCTCTTCCCTGACCATTAAGGGGCCTGCGGCCGGGCTCATCGTGATCATGGTAGAGGGCGTCTCGGAATTTGGGGGCGGCGAAACGGGATGGCGTTTGCTTTTAGGTGCCATTGTGGTAGCCGGCTTGGTACAGGTTTTGTTTGGCCTGTTAAAGATGGGGCGCCTGGTGGATTTTTTCCCGCTTTCGGCGGTACACGGGATGTTAGCGGCGATTGGGATAATCATTATTCTTAAGCAAGTTCCGATCCTGCTGAACGTAAACCCTGCCATGGCAAGGGGGAAGGAGCCCTTTGAGCTGTTGGGGTTAATTCCGTCTTTTTTTCGTCATCTGGACTTAAGGGCTACGATGGTTGGACTGGTGAGCCTGGGGATCATGATGGGATGGGGAAAAATCAGCCTCGTTGGGTTAAAAAAAATCCCCGCAGCGCTTGTGGTATTGTTTTTTGCAATTCCTGCAGAGCTGCTGCTCGATTTTGAGCACACAGAACCAGCTTATGCCTTAGTTGATATCGGCAATCTTGCGGACAGTATTGGGGTGAACGTAGATTTTGCCGGAATTTGGCAGACCGGAATTTTTGTGAAATACGTGGTCATGCTCGCGCTCGTCGCTTCTTTGGAGTCTTTGCTCACAGTGAAAGCCGTGGACATGATGGATCCACACCACCGGAAGTCCGACGCAAATAAGGACCTGATCGCGGAAGGGATGGGAAATGCCCTGGCAGGCATTATGGGCGGCCTGCCGATGATTTCAGAAGTTGCGAGGAGTTCTGCGAATGTTGCAAATGGCGCAAAAACCCGCTGGGCCAACTTTTTTCATGGCTTTTTTATCCTCATTTTCGTCGTTTTTGCATCTCCGCTCCTCGAATTGATCCCCAATACTGCCCTTGCAGCCATGTTGATCACTGTAGGAATCAAACTGGCACATCCCAGGCAGTTTGTTCAGATATTTCGAATCGGTAAAGCACAGTTGGCCATCTTTCTGGTTACGATATTTTTCACTTTGTATATTGATCTGCTCGTAGGTATAGCAGCGGGTGTTGTATTGAACCTGTTCATCCACCTGTTCAACGGATTGCCCTTTCTCAACCTTTTCCGGGTCACGGTTACGGCATCTTTTAATGACAACCAGTATCTGGTGCAGGTTGAAAAATCTGCGATTTTTTCCAATTATCTGGGATTGAAGGCCAAGCTGGAAGCAATCCCAAAGAAAATGACGGTTACGCTTGATTTTTCTGCTGCTGAAGTGGTAGATCATTCCGTGATGGAAAATGTAAGGTACTTTGAACAAGTTTATAAAAATACCGGTGGGAATTTTAGCATCATTGGTCTTGACAGGTGCAGGCCGCTTTAATGCGGTCTGGAGCCGTATAAAACTGTTTTGCCGCCTTCGGCGGCGGAATTTTATAATGAACGCGGGCTTGATTCATTGATTTTGCGAAGCAAAATCAATGAATCAAGCCCGCGTTCAAATAATTATTTGGCGCAAAGCGCCGAAAATTAATCCGCAAATTATTACTTCAGAGATCCCGCCCTTTCGTTAAACTTTAGTTAAAAGAGTCTGTAAACAAGAATAGCAGGCGATCAGGGTTTCGTAATTGCACAAAAGCGGTTACATTTGAACTAGATTTTTATATGTTTTATGAAATTTCTTTTTCTTTTTCTGATTCTGCAGTTCCAGCTATCGCCAGTACCTTCAGGCAAATGGTATAGCGGAGAAGCTGCCCTCGCCACCTTCGCGCGGACAGGCCTGCACACTAACCACTACTGGTCAGGTGACCATACTGCGCTGGTTGAGGTGGTAGAAGCGAAGGAGAAGGATATGGACGAGGGATCGCAAGGGTTTGATTGCATTCCTGAACTTCCGGTCTTCTCCGCTGTCCTGTCGCTTTGTTTGCCTTCCCTCAATGCACTCAACCTTCAAAGGGTGGGCCGCCCGTTATTCATCCTGCACAGCAACTACCGTTTATAGGTAAGTTTTTTCCACTCTTTTATGACCCCCGCGTATGCGTACCTGCGGGGGCTCGCATCTATTTTCTAATTGCATACCATCTTCCCCGGCGGTGCCTTATCTTTCTATTGCTGCCATCCTGCACAACAGGAAACTTACGCTCCTTTTTGTCTGCGTGATGTCAATTGGAAATGGAGATGGCTGCCATAGGATTAAAGGCGTTGTGTCAAAAGTCTTCTTTTGCCGCCTGCGGCGGCAGAAACATAATTCGGCGCGAAGCGCCGTAAAAAGTCTTTTATGGCGCTTCGCGCCAAATTATATTTGGATGGAGGCATCTTCTTCTTGATTTTGCTCCGCAAAATCAAGAAGAAGATGCCTCCATCCAAAAAATATTTTGCCGCCGCAGGCGGCAAAAGGACTTTTCACACAACCCCGATAATTTGGCGCGAAGCGCCAAGAAAAGACTTACGACGGCCTTTGGCAAGATCGGTATGCCCAATCTTAAACATAACATGAAATCAACTATATCCGTTCCAAAAGACGGTATTCAAGGGCTAAAAGAAAATTATTCCAGCGATGCGGTTTCCGGATTAATTGTTTTTTTGCTGGCACTGCCCCTTAGTCTTGGAATTGCCAAGGCATCGGAGTTTCCCCCGCTCATGGGCTTGCTGACCGCGATTATCGGGGGCATTTTTGTGAGTTTATTAGCCGGCTCTCGGCTGACGATTAAAGGCCCTGCTGCGGGGTTGATCGTGATTATGGTCGAAGGGGTGGCGGAGTTTGGAGGAGGAGAAGTCGGTTGGCGGCTCTTGCTGGGTGCCGTGGTAGTGGCCGGTGCGGTCCAGGTGCTTTTTGGCTTGCTGAAAATGGGCAGGCTGGCAGATTTTTTCCCGCTATCCGCAGTGCATGGGATGCTTGCGGCCATTGGGGTGATTATTATCCTGAAACAGATCCCGGTACTCCTCAATGTGGACCCTGCTATGGCAAGGGGAAAAGAACCCTTTGAACTGTTGGCCCTGGTGCCTAATTTTATCCGTCATCTCGATATAAGGGCCACCCTGGTAGGACTTGCCAGTCTGGTCATCATGATGGGCTGGGGAAAAATTTCGTTACCTGCATTGAAAAAAGTACCTGCAGCGCTCGTCGTATTGATCTTTGCTATCCCGGCAGAACTGCTGCTCGACTTCCAGCATACGGAGCCCTCATATTCCCTCGTCCATATCGGCAACCTGGTAGAAAACATCCGCGTCAATGTAGATTTCTCGGGGATGGCCCAGACCGGCCTTTTTGTCAAATATGTGATCATGCTGGCGCTGGTGGGGTCCCTGGAGTCTTTGCTCACCGTAAAGGCGATTGATATGATGGACCCTTTTCGCAGGAAGTCAAATGCCAATAAAGACCTCCTTGCAGTAGGGTTGGGCAATATGCTGGCCGGGGTTTTGGGTGGCTTGCCGATGATTTCGGAAGTGGCACGGAGTTCGGCGAATGTATCCAATGGCGGCAAAACCCGCTGGGCAAACTTTTTTCACGGGTTCTTCATCCTGGTATTTGTCGTATTTGCTTCGCCCCTTATCGAATTAATTCCCAATACGGCTTTGGCGGCCATGTTGATAACGGTTGGGATCAAGCTCGCACATCCCAGTGAGTTTGTCCATATTTTCCGGATTGGGAAAGAGCAACTTTCTATTTTTCTCGTCACCATCCTTTTCACGCTGTATGTGGATTTGCTGGTCGGGATTGCGGCAGGGATTGCGCTGAAGCTGATTATCCATCTCTTCAACGGGGCACCTGTAAGGAACCTGTTCCGCGCACCGGTTACGGTATCTTTTAATGAAGGTAAGTATCTTGTGCAGGTAGAAAGAGCTGCTGTTTTTTCCAATTACCTCGGTTTGAAAGAAAAACTGGAGGCTATCCCGACGGAAATGAATGTTACCCTTGACTTTTCCCATGCTAGCCTGGTAGATCACTCGGTGATGGAGAATATTCGGTATTTTGGCCACGCGTATGAGGAAGCAGGAGGCACATTCAGCGTTATCGGCCTCGACGGGCACAAAGCCTTTTCCAAACATGCGCTTGCGGCGAGAAAGAAGCGCAAAATGGTAGTTTGAAATCTAAAAATCCATAGTTCGTATGAAAAAAAGAATGATAATTTTAGCTATTCTGGTACAGGCGTTGTCTGTTTTTGGACAAAATGCTCCCTTCCGCCAGTATGACAACAATCTGAATACCTGGCTCATGTATTTCGGCAGCCATAAGGTAAGTGCTAAATGGGGGATACACCTGGAGGCACAACTCCGGCGCAATGCGCTAATTTCCAACCCACAGCAACTCTTGTTCAGAACAGGGGTCAATTACTATTTTCCCAATGGCAAGGTGATGGCAACCGGTGGTTATGCTTTTATCCAAACCGATCCTTACGGAGGATTCCCGGTAAAGGCAAGCTTTCCGGAACATCGCTTTTGGGAGCAGCTTCAGATCAAGACGTCCCTTTCTCCTGTCGAATGGATAAGCCGGTTCAGATTGGAGCAGCGCTTTTCCATGATCCCTGTTGCCAATGCAGTTTCTGGTGAATACATGCCCGGGGATGCCGTTTATACAAACAGGTTCCGCCTGCTCAACCGTTTTTCCATTCCATTCAAAGGAAGGGTTATTGCCGATAAATCCTTCTACGCCAGCGTGTACGATGAATTTATGCTGAACTTTGGCAAGAACGTTGCGGCGAATATTTTCGATCAGAACCGCTTGTACTTTGCCCTGGGATACCAGTTCCCCAAAGTCGGTAAACTGGAAATGGGGTATCTGAGTCAGATTATCCAAAAGCCCGACGGGGTAAAAATAGAGCGGAACCACACCCTGCAACTTGGCTTTACCTCTGCGGTTGATTTTTTTAAAAATGTGCGGTAGATCACCAACAGATCAGGCGATCCGCGCGAATTTTGAAGGGATTTGTACCCGGGTGACGCGTTCAGAAAAACGCATTAAAAATTAATGTTGTGATACAAACAGAAACGAAGTTTGACTTGTCGCAGGTCATTCATGAGCTAAAGCATTACCTGCCGACACAAACGCCCATCAAAGATTTCATCCACCATAATACCCTACATGCCTTCCAGGACATGAAATTCTATGATGCGATTTTCAGGGCATCAAAGATTTTCGGATACCAGGTGACCCTTGAACTGGAGGATTTCCGGGGCCTGTTCCGTCAGGGCAGGATCCGGGAAGACGTCCTTCAGCGCATGCTCCATGAGCGAAAAGGGCCGGAGTTGATGGAACTTTGGGCTTACCGGCTCCTACACAAACCCTATGATCTCCACATCGAGGCCAGGATTGGGCGGGTGCGGGCCAGCTGGAAACGCGTTTATCGCCTGGATCTGGACAACCTCGTCCACCCGCTCCTATTCCGCATCCTCGGAGCCTATCTGGACCAGGGCATTTCGCTCTGGCACTTCCCCAACGTGGATAAAGGCTTCCTGGAAGCGCTTCGGGAACTGGATCAAAACAGCTTTTCCAGTTTTTTCAAGGGAAAGCGCGCCAGAAAGCTCTTCCGGGATCGCGAGGTGGGCATTGAGGACTTACTGGAAATTTTGGTCGGTGACCCACGGTTTTATACAGAATACCTGTTCGACCAGCAATTTGGGCATCACGGCTGGTCGGGTATGGTCGCTACGGTGGAATCTCATCCAGATACGCTGCTGTACAGTAAGAAAATTTCCCTCGAGGCCCTCATTCATTTTGAGCTTCTGTTGGAAATTGATGCCCTGGATGCCGAACTCGGCGCTGGATGGGATCCTCTCTGTACTGTGGTCCAACTGGATCACGAACACCTTTTTGATCCTGTACCGGTAACGGAGCTACAGGAGGTGTTCATGATCTGGCAGGACGCTTTTGAATGGAGCTATTACGACGAAGTACTTACCGGGATCCGTAAAACGTACGGTTCGTCCACCGAATCAGGGACAAAGTCCTTCCAGGCCGTTTTTTGTATTGATGAGCGGGAGTGTTCCCTG
>JBMOJO010000403.1:0-2573 GCA_049315745.1 Saprospiraceae bacterium
TCTCAAAATATAATTCGGCGCGAAGCGCCGTAAAAAACCTTTTTACACAACCCCAGAATGCAAAATCCTTCGCGGAGAAGCTGCGGATACCCTTGGTAAATAGTTACAAATTATTTCACGCCCGCCCAGGGCGATACGACATAAAAAACTGATAATGACGATACGTTCCTTTTTACGGATAGCCACCACAGTGGGCCTGCTGCTGCTTCAGGGCCCCGCAAACAGCTTGCAGGCCCAGCCCATCCAACATACTACCTGGGATGCCCTGCTGAAGAAACATGTCGCTGCCAATGGCCTGGTGGATTACAAAGGTTTTATTCAGGACAGTGTGCAGTTAGGGCAATATCTCCGCTTGCTTTCCGCAAACCACCCAAAACCCGATTGGCCGAAAACCGAACAAATGGCCTTCTGGATCAATGCCTATAACGCATTCACCATCAAACTCGTCATTGACCATTATCCAGTAAAAACCATAAAGGCCATAAAGCGGGGCATCCCTTACATCAACTCCGTCTGGGACATCAAGTTTATCTATATCCAGGGACAAAACTATTCGCTCAACAACATAGAACACGACATCCTGCGCCCCAAGTTCGGGGATGCACGGGTTCATGCCGCTATTAACTGCGCCTCCATCTCATGCCCCCGACTGGCGAATGAGGCTTATACCGCACAACGCCTCGAAAAACAACTCGATCGGGCAACCCGGGATTTTATCAACGACCCCCTGCGCAATAAAGTCCGCAGAGAACAGGCGTCCATCTCCGCCATTTTCAACTGGTTTGGCGGGGACTTCAAACGCGATGCGGGATCTCTCCGGGCTTTCCTGAATAAATATGCTGCTGAACCCCTCCGCGAAAATGGGAAAATCAGCTTCCTGCCCTACAACTGGAACCTCAACGAAGCAAAATAGATACAGACACGTCGCGACGGGATGCTCATGGGTTTGAAACAGCATCCGAACCCCTACTCCCCGAGCAAGGTTTCTATATCTTCCATAAAACGATCTACACTTGAGGGGTCGGTCCCATCGCAAAACGAACGTACCCGGCGGTTCTTGTCCACGAGAATCAGGCGTCCGCTATGATCAAAACCGCCAGGGGCATCGGGATTTTCTATCGCGATGCTGAAGTAATCGTTGGCGATCGCATAAATCGAGTCCTTAACGCCCGTCACAAACCTCCACTTCCGGCCGTCCACGCCCAGATTTACGGCATACTGCTTTAGCCGCGGAACGGTATCGTACTTTGTGTCTATGGTATGCGCCAGAAACATTACGTCGCCTTCATCCTTAAAACGTTCATAAACCCTGAGCATCTGCTTGGTCACAATCGGGCATATCGTCGGACAACTGATGAAGAAGAAATCTACTACATATACTTTGCCCGCGAAGGTCGCGTTGTCCACCACCTGGCTATCCTGGTCAATGAACGAAAAATCCGGCACGGTATGGTAAAGGGTGTCGCCATTGACAATCTCGGTGTTTCCTAAAACCGGAAGCGGCCCGGGCGCTTTTTTCCCACAGGAAGCGAATATTATGCCGCCTAATAATAAAAATAAATATATAATTTTCATAAGTATTTCATTTTCAATATTTTTCCTTTTTCAATACCAGATTTGATCTGGACGCTCACGGTTTCGATTTTTCTGCGTTCGGCTGCAAGATAACGCATGATCGCATCGTGCCCCATAGTTGCGCGCAGAGTCTCTGGCTGCCGGAAAGCAGCCATCCAATCCATCATACCTGCTTCCGCAGCTTCCATTTCCGCAACGGCCGTCGCAATACCCCTGCGGACCTCCGGGGCAGCCAGGGAATCTTCCTGAAGCAAGGCCTTGAGCTGGCCGGTCAGCATGGCCAACTCGCCCATCATCGGCATCACCTCGTCATGTATCTGCATCAGCGCAACAAGCTGTTGCGCTTCTGCACGAACCTCAGACTTCCCGGGGTCGGCACACCGGCAAAAAGTAGCTGCCACAAGAAAAAGAAAAAAAACTGACCGGATATTCATGTTTATACGGTTTTATGAAATAGCCTTATTGCGATGCATCTTCCGGTTTCTCCGGTACGGCAATTGCTTACCCGACAAGTATCTCAAACACGGCGGCCCGCGCTAAGGTTCAGCGGCAATGCCCTGTAAAAATCACCGGATTTGCTGCGAAGTGCCGACACGAAACGATTAGGATCGTTTTCAAGTTGTAATGTGCCAGATATGCCTATCAAATAATGGACTTGTTGCGATGAGATATCGTGGGGTGGGTAAATGCCCATTTTTATTTCACGAAAATCTGTTGTAACAAGCATATTTTCAAAAACATGTCTGTTTTTAAAAAGAAAAAGCGAAATTGCCTTCAAAATTCTTCAAATCATGGAAACATACGGTAAGATTCTGCTCATTGCAATGCCCGTTTTCTTCACGCTGGTATTATTTGAAAAATGGTATGGCTGGAGGAAAGGGCAGGATACCGTCGTTACCATGGACATGATCTCCTCCCTCATGTCAGGGGTGACGAATGTAACGAAAGATGTATTAGGCCTGAGCGTATCCATTTTGAGCTATCGCTGGCTGGTAGGG
>JBMOJO010000112.1:0-11481 GCA_049315745.1 Saprospiraceae bacterium
CCATCCAAAGAATATTTCGCCGCCGCAGGCGGCGAAAACCTTTTTACACAACCTCCGCTCAAAATATAATTTGGCGCGAAGCGCCGTAAAAAAACCTTTTTACACAACCCCTACAGACTTACGGGACAGCGATAGCTCCCAAAAGCCTTTGTGCGGACTTGGACAGCGGTTGGTGCCGCTTATCAGGAATCTGGGGAAAAGCGTTCTATGATTTTATCGCACGCCTCGTCCAGCAGGTGGAAAGTTGCCTCAAAGCCATCGTCGTTATAATAAGGATCGGCAACTTCGAGCGGCAGGCCGTGGGCGGCGTGGAGGATCAGTTGGACTTTTTGACCGCGCACTGCATCCGGTGCCAGGCGGAGCAGATCTGCGTGATTAGCGGCATCCATAGCCAGGATCAGGTCGAAATCGTCAAAGTCGGACGGATGGAATTGCCTCGCGCGCTGCCCGCTGATATTTATGCCGTATTTGGCGGCTACCGCAACAGAGCGCCTGTCGGGCTTTTCGCCGCTGTGCCAGCCCCCTGTACCTGCCGAATCTACTTGCCATTCCAGCTTCCGCTGTCCGATTTTATTCCGCATAATCCCTTCTGCAAGTGGGGAGCGGCATATATTGCCTAGGCATACCATCAGTATTTTCATGAAATATTACTTTGATTATTGCATTTTTCGCTGGGAATAACAAATATTTGTGCCTTAAATAAGTAAAAACCCCGGAAAATAGTTGCCTCCCAAAGTTTTTTATAATTTTTTTACATGAAAATTATCATCGCAGGTGCAGGGGATATGGGCTTCCATCTCGCTGAGCTGCTCTCCTACGAAAATCAGGACATCGTATTAATTGACAACAGCCAGGAGGTACTCGATTATGCCAGTTCCCATCTGGACGTGCTCACTATACGCGGAGACTCCGCTTCCAGCCGTATCCTTGAACAGTCCGATGTAGAAGATGCCGACCTCCTGCTGGCCGTCACTACCTCAGAAACCACCAACCTCATCACGGCGATGCTGGCCAAGAAAATGGGCGCCCGGCAAACTGTCGCCAGGGTCGCCCGCCCGGAATATATCGAGCCGACACAAAAAGAAATCTTCCGCCAGCTTGGCGTTGACTCGGTCATGTCGCCGCATGACCTGGCGGCAGAAGAAATCAGACGGCTGGTACGCCAGTGCTCCTTCACCGATGTGTTCGAGTTTGAAGACGGAAAAATCAACCTGGTAGGTGTCTCCGTCACGGATTCCTCCCGCCTGCTCGGTAAAAAAGTAGGAGATTTCAGGACATGGGACCGAGAGGTCACGCTTAAACCTATCGCTATCCTGCGCGGCGCACTGACGATCATCCCCGAAACCGATACCCTCCTACAGCGCAACGACCACGTCTATTTTCTTGCCGACCACGATAATATCTGTAAAGTCGAAGAGCTCGCCGGGGCACAAAAAACCCGCGTCAGGAATATCATGATCGTCGGGAGTACGCCGCTCGCGCTGGCGACGGCTAAACGACTGGAAAAAGATTACAACGTCACCCTGATCGAAAAAGACAAAGGGCGCTGCAGGGAGCTCTCCGAGGAACTCAATTCTACGCTCATTATCAACGGGGACTCCGGTAATATTGACCTTCTGGAAGAGGAAGGACTCGACAATACCGATGTTTTCATCGCCCTTACCCCCAATTCGGAAACGAATATCATCACCAGCCTTACAGCCAAGAGCAGAGGGGTCGCGAAGACGATCGCCCAGGTGGAGAACAAGGAATACATCCACCTCTCCCACGAAATCGGGGTGGATACCCTCATCAACAAAAAACTGATTGCCGCCAATAATATTTTCCGCTTCGTGCGAAAGGGCAAGATCGAAGCCATCACCAGCCTCCACGGCGTGGATGCGGAGGTGATCGAGTTCGTCCTGCATAAACAAAACCAACTGACGCGCAAGCCGCTCCGATCCCTGCCTTTTCCCAAAACTGCTCTTGTGGGGGGCGTAATCCGGGGGGATAAAGGCATATTGCCCAACGGCGATTTCCAGCTCGAGGTCAACGACAAGGTTATCGTTTTTGCGCTGCCCGAGGCGATTGGTAAAGTTGAACAACTCTTCCGTTGAAAAAGGTTATCCGATCGATGATTCATACCGGTATTATCTTCCGTGTCCTGGGGTTCCTATTGCTGCCTATCTCCCTGCTCATGTTCAGCAGCCTGCCGGTATGCTTTATTTTACGCAGCGGCGACGAGTTGGCCATGCTCTTTTCCGGTTTGATTTGCGCCATCACGGGCGGGCTGCTGGTACTGTTCAGCCCACGCAAAAATCCCGGTATCCGCAAACGGGAAGGCTATCTCATCGTCGTGTCGGGGTGGATTGTAATGGCGCTCTCGTGTATGTTGCCCTATCTGTTCAGCGGGGAAATCCCCAACGTGGCAGATGCGATTTTTGAAACGGTATCCGGCCTCACGACTACCGGCGCCTCCGTCCTCACGGATATCGAAGGAGTTTCGCAGGGGATCCTTTATTGGCGGAGTATGACCCACTGGATCGGTGGAATGGGGATCATCGTGCTTACCGTGGCCATCTTTCCCCTCCTGGGCATCGGTGGCATCGAACTTTTTGTCGCGGAAGCGCCTGGCCCAACTTCTGAAAAACTCCACCCGCGCATTCAAGAAACCGCGAAACGATTGTGGTTGATCTATGTTGGCCTCACTGCTATCCTGGTACTCTTGCTAAAAGTATTTGGCATGAGCTGGTACGATGCCGTCAACCATTCCTATGCGACAATGGCAACCGGAGGGTTTTCGACCCGCAATGCCAGTATTGATGCGTTTCCCAGCTTACCTATCCAATATACCCTGATCCTGTTTATGTTTCTTGCCGGCAGTAATTTTACCGTCCTCTATCTTGCGCTCAAAGGGAAAATGGCGAAAGTCTGGAAGAACGATGAATTCCGCGCCTACCTCATTTTCACGCTCTTCGTTTCTCTGCTGATAGCGGCCCACCTCTGGCGCAACCACGGATATGCCCTGGAGCCGGCTTTTCGGGACAGCCTGTTCATGGTCGTTTCGGTATTGACCACTACCGGCTTCGTCACTGCAGACTATACCCAATGGGGCAATGCTGCCATCATGGTATTTTTTATCCTCCTCTTCATCGGGGGCTGTGCCGGTTCTACGGCAGGCGGCATCAAGATTATCCGAAACCTGGTGTTTATAAAAAACTCCTGGCTGGAATTTAAGCGGATTATCCACCCCCGGGCAATCGTGCCATTAAAAATAAGCGGGGAGGTAGTTGCGCCGAAAATTATGACCCACATCATCATTTTTCTCCTGCTCTATTTGATGGTATTCCTGATGGGAGCCATATTCCTAGCCGGCCTTGGATATGATTTCATGACCTCGATGGGGGCTGCTGTCACCTGCCTGAGCAATGTCGGGCCTGGAATCGGAAAAGTTGGCCCGGTAGATAACTTTGGATGGATGAGCGATACGGCAAAATTAATCCTCTCCGTACTCATGCTCTTGGGCCGTCTTGAGATTTTCACTATTTTAGTCCTCTTTACCCCATTCTTCTGGAAATCACATTAAATCCTGACAGGAAATGCGTATTTTGCGGGAGAAACACTACCATTTTTCCAGCAACCTGAGGCCTATTTCAAACCATACGAAAATCCTGGAGCGTATGCCCATCTCCCACGGCGACTACCTTTTTGCGCTGATTAGTTCGCTGACCAAAGCGGAAAAGCGGAATTTTCGTCTCTATGCGCGCCGGATCCAGGGAGAAGGGGACCTGAAGTTCCTGCAGCTTTTCGACGTCCTGGAAAAACAATCCAGTTATAATGAAGAAATATTGTTGCGCAAACTCAAAGGCACCAGCAAAAGCCAGTTTTCCAATCTAAAAAGACACCTTTACCAGCATATCCTCACCAGCCTGCGCCTTGTACACCTCGGCAAAAGGGAGGAAATCCAGGTACGCGAATGGATAGATTATGCCGATGTGCTCTATGGCAAAGGCCTGTACATCCAGGCCCTCAAGCTCCTCGCACGGGCAAAAACCCTCGCCATTAATATCAACAACGACCTCCTGCACCTCGAAATCGTCGAATACGAAAAACGTATCGAGTCCCGACATATTACCCGAAGCTCTACCGAACGCATGGAAGGGCTCACCGAAGAAGCTTACTCCCGCAGCAATATCTCAAAAACAATCGTCGAGCTCTCCAATTTCAAGCTTATCCTTCAGCGGCGGTTTATCAATGACGGCCATGTAAAAAATCCCGCAGAACGGCTCCAGGCCGAGGCGTTTTTCCAAAATTCCCTGCCGCGTACCGACCGGCAAAAACTCACCTTCTTCGAAAAAGTATATCTCTATCAGACCTACTACTGGCAGCATTACCTCCTGCAGGAATACGACCAATGCCTGGAATATGCCCAAAACTGGATCAGCCTCTACGATAACGACCCACGTATGATACAGCCCGATGTGGATATGTTCCTTATCGGAATGCACCATGTACTGATTACGGCTTTCTATTGCAGGAACTATCCCGTCTTCTCCGAAACCCTCCAACGTCTCGAAAACTACCGCCAGGAACACTACCACCGCCTGGATTATAACTCCAAAATCCTTTCCTTCCTGTTTGTCCACCAGGCAAGGTTCAACCGTGCTTTCATAGATGGCAATATCCAGGACGCCCTCCGCCTGATCCCCCGCACCCTGGGAAGGATTAAACGCTATGCAGATCTTCTGGACCCGCACAAAGTGCTGATTTTCTATTATAAAATCGCCTGTACCTATCTGATCGCAGATAAACCGGGCCTGGCAATTGATTTTCTCAATAAAATACTCAACGCCGAAGGTAAGGCGCTCCGGGAAGACCTCCAGGCTTATACCCAGCTCCTCTTTATCATGGCACACTATGACCTGGGTAATTTCGACCTGCTCGATTACCGCATCCAAAATGCGGCCCGCTTCGTACAGCGTATGAAAGATCCCAGCCTTTTGCAAAAAACGATGCTCCAACATTTCCGGGAACTCCTGCGGGCCGCTCCCCCGCAGCGCCACCAAGCCCTCCAGGCATTCCTGCAAAAAGTTGAGGCGCTAAGGGCAATCCCCACCGAACAACGCTCCTTCATCTTCCTCGACCCCGCCCCGTGGATGCTTGGAAAGTTGCATAGCCGCCCCCTTTCCGCAATTATACAGGAACAATTCGCCCCATGAGCCCATAACGCTAGGACAAAAAAGTTTTGCGTACCCATTTGACTTTCCGAAAAAATACTTATTTTTGCGCTCCAAAATGTTTTAAAACGTAGAAGTTCAATTTTTATGGCAAACCATAAATCAGCACAAAAGCGCATCCGCCAAATCTCCAAGCGACGGACTTCCAACCGCTATTATAAGAAAACGGCGCGGACTTCCATTGCAAAACTGCGCGAGATCACGGACAAGACCGAAGCAGAGCAATTCCTCCCCAAGGTCATCAGTATGATAGACAAACTCGCCAAGAAAAATACCTGGCACCCGAATAAGGCCGCTAACCTTAAAAGCAGCCTCATGAAGCATATCGGCGCCCTGAACTAATCGAAAAGCGTTCAGTCACAAGCCCGTTGTGCCGCCCTCGGCCATCAGTCTAATGCCATACAAGCGCATCAGGCCAGATGTTGTACTACCATTGCTGCCTGTAGCCGTGCGACATAACGTCCCGGCATCGCCCGCGTTCCCGTAATATCCCTTCCCGGCACTCCGCGCCAAATTCGATTTTGAGAGGGATTGCGTAAAAAGGTTTTTCCCGGCACTCCGCGCCAAATCATATTTCAAGAGGCACATCATTTTCGCAATTTCGCGAAGCGAAATTGCGAAAATGATGTGCCTCAAAAGATCATATTTTGCCGCCGCAGGCGGCAAAATATGCTGCGCCTTTTTTCTCTGTATACCCACGCCCCCGGCAACATAATTTCCTATCTTTGCAAACGAACGTTCATTCGTTTGTTATGCCAATATTCCATACCCTTAGTGTTAAATCGGTCTGCCGTGAGACTGCAGACTGCGTCTCCGTTGCTTTTGAAGTGCCGGAAGGCCTTGCGGCTTCCTATCGCTTTCAGCCCGGACAGTACCTTACCCTGCGGATCAACCTCGACGGGGAAGAAGTCCGTCGTCCATACTCGATCTGTAGCGCTCCCTCGGAAGGGGAGCTGAAGGTAGCGATAAAGCAAATCCCCGGGGGCAAGTTCTCTACTTTTGCCAACCAACGGCTCCGGCCGGGCGACCTCCTCGAGGTCATGACGCCCATGGGCGATTTTCACGTGCCCATCACCGCTTCCAATCAAAAGCACTATGTGGCTTTTGCCGCAGGAAGTGGTATTACGCCCGTCATTTCAATCATCAAAGAAATCCTGCTCCGGGAACCGGGAAGTACTTTCGCGCTCTTTTATGGCAACCGTACGACGGAAACCATTATCTTCCGTGAAACCCTGGAGGGCCTTAAGAACAAGTACCTCGACCGCTTTGCCCTCTTCCACATCCTAAGCCGGGAGGACCAGGGCAGCGGCCTGTTCACAGGCCGTATTGATGGCACCAAGCTGGCACGTATCTTTTCGGGATTGATCGGCGCGAATGAGGTAGATGAATATTTTCTTTGCGGCCCCGTGGGAATGGTCCAGGAATTGAAGGCTTTCCTGAAGCATGCCGGCGTTGCGCGGAATAAAATCCATGTCGAGCTGTTCAGTGCCGGTCCGGAGGCGGCGGCACAGGAAAATACCCACCGACCGGAAACGGATACCGTCGGGGAAACACAGGTCCGTATCCGGCTCGATGGGAATGACCTCAATTTTACCATGGCCTCCAGGCAAAAATCCCTGCTTGACGCCGCCCTGGCCGCCGGTGCAGACCTGCCTTTCTCCTGTAAGGGCGGGGTTTGTTGTACCTGCAAAGCCAGGGTACTCGAGGGTTCGGCAGAGATGAAGCTGAATTATGCCCTTGAGCCCGAAGAAGTGAAGGCGGGATATATCCTTACCTGCCAGGCATATCCTACGAGCAGCGGGATCACTATAGATTTTGACCAATAATATCGCCACGGTATGCAGGAAACAGAAAGGAGTAAAAAACAACTCATCCTGGAGTCTGCTGCCCGCCTTTTCAGGGATAAAGGCTATGCAGCAACCTCTATGCGCGACCTTGCGCAGGAAGTTAGCCTGAAAGCATCCAGTCTGTACAACCATATTGCCTCGAAGGAAGATATCCTGCGGGAAATTTGTTTCGGTACAGCCCAAAAGTTCCAGATCGCCATGGACGAAGCGGAAAAATTACCCGTGCCGCCGGCAGGTAAGATCGAATACCTGCTCCGCTTTCATATACAGACCGCCATCCAGGACCCTACCTCCGTTACGTCTTTCAACGACGAATGGCGGCATCTCGGGGCCCCCTTCCTCGGGGAGTTTTTGGCAATGCGCCAGGATTACGAACGCCGTTTCCTCCTGCTGCTGAAGCAGGGTATGGATGCCGGTGAACTCGCCCCTGTGGAGCCCCGGGTAGCGCTCTTTACGCTCTTCTCTGCGATGCGCTGGCTGTATGATTGGTTCCAGCCGGGTAAAAGCCTTTCTGCCGAAACAGTAGAGACTTCCGTGATGCGTCTTTTAATGAATGGTTTATTCAAAAAAGGTTTTTAAATTTCGCCACGATCTGTCAGACCTGTTAAGAAGGTGCCGAATGCGAGGAGAAAAAGTGGGATTTTATCCGCGTGGAGGGTTTTTGAGGGCTTATTTGGGCGTAGGATTACCCAAAAACCATCGTGCCGACCAACGAGGCCCTTTTGCAGACTGATATTTCTTCACGAAACAATTTTGTTATTCCTTTGGTGATTCCCCCGGGAATGTCTTAAATAATAATGTATATCATGAAAAGATCATTTTTTTTCCTGGGTGTTTTCTGGGTCTGGGCCATGGCCCTCCATGCGCAGGAATTGCCCCGCTTCGGCAAATGGCTGGACGGCGAAAACTTCACACTGTCCCGCGACGGCGGCAAAAACTATGTGAAAATCCATGCGCGCACCGGCAATGAGGCTCCGTACCCACTACCTGATGTACGCCCCGACGGCTTGCCGGAAGGCGTCTTTGCCACTCCGGCGAGCAGCTCTGAATCGCCCCTGGGTAACCAGCTCGCGTTATTACATAAAGGCGACCTCTTTCTCTATACCCGCGACGATAAATCCTTCCGTCAGCTCACGGCAAGCGCGGGCGAGGAGAAGACACCCCTGTTTTCACCGGATGGGACCAAAATCGCTTATACCCGGGACCATAACCTCTTTGTTTATGATCTGAGTGCCGGCATAGAACGCCAGCTGACAAAAGATGGCGACGAGGATATTTATAACGGATATGCCTCTTGGGTATATTGGGAAGAAATCCTCGGCCGCGGAAGTTATTTCCGCGCTTTTTACTGGTCGCCCGATAGCCGGCAAATTGCCTTCCTGCGTTTTGATGACCGCCCTGTTCCCAAATTTCCAATCTACCACGCTGAAAGCGCGGATATGACCCACGGCTACCTCGAAATCCAGCGTTATCCCAAATCGGGCGATCCCCTGCCTGAGGTAAAACTCGGCGTAGTAGCCATCGAAAACGGCCAAACGACCTGGATCCATCAGGACCCCGAACTGGCCTACACCGCCTGGGTGTTCTGGACCCCTGAAAATAAAGTGCTCTTTCACCAGCTCCACCGAGACCAAAACCTGCTCCGGCTTTACCTCGCTGACCCTGCTACCGGAAAAACGACCCAGGTCTATGAGGAATCCCGTCCCACCTGGGTGGAGTTCTTTGAAGATATCCGCTTTCTGAGCGGAAGCAAAGGGTTTATTTTGCGCTCCTATCGCGATGACTGGGAAAATCTCTACCATTATAATTATGAAGGAAAACTCGTTGCAAGGATTACCAACGTGCCCTGGCGGGTAACGGGTATCGAAATGGTGGACGAGGCCTCCAATACCATTTTCTTTACCGGTACCGGTCCAGACAATGCCGGAACCGAAAGCCATCTCTTCATGGCTCGGCTGGATGGCACCGGATTCAAACAACTTACCCAGGGACAGGGAACCCACCGCTGTGCGATTGCCCCGGGCGGAAAATATTTTTCCGATGCCTTCAGCAGCTTCACCCAGCCCGGGACTTTGTCTATCTTGGATCAAAACGGTCGCCAGGCCCTCAAACCATGGGAGTCTTCGGCAGATGCAAATGCTGCAAAAGGAATAAAAGTCGAGTTTTTCCGAGTCCCCTCCACCGACGGATTCTCTCTGCCCGCATATTGGGTGCTGCCTCCCAATTTTGACCCCACCAAAAAATATCCGGTCATTTTCGATATTTATGGAGGCCCCGATGCAGGCAGGATCTCCAACAGCTACCGCAGCTATGCCAGCGATAAACTCGTGGAAGCAGGAGTCATTTTATTCTCCGTGGATCACCGCGCCTCCGGAAAATTTGGCAAAAAAGGACTCGACTATATGCACCGCAGCCTCGGCAAATGGGAAATGCATGACTATATCGAAACGGTAAAATGGTTGCGCACTAAATCCTTTATTGACCCCAACCGAATGGGGATCCGGGGCGGAAGCTATGGCGGCTATATGACCGCCCTTGCCCTGACCTACGGCGCAGACTATTTCACCCACGGCGTATCCAGCGCCCCGGTCATTGACTGGCGGCTTTACGACAATATCTATACCGAGCGGTATATGGACACCCCCGCAGACAACCCGGACGGCTACACTGCAGGTTCGGTCGTAACCTATGCCGACCGACTCAAAGGCAAACTGCTCCTCATCCACGGAGAAATTGACGATAATGTACACATGCAGAATTCCATGCAGCTCGTCAGCAAACTCCAGGACCTGGGCAAATCCTTTGAATTGATGATTTACCCGGGCAACCGGCATGGTATTGTGGGGGCAAAACGCACCCACTCTGCCCAACTCGCAGAACAGTTTTGGATGAAGCACTTTTTCCAGAAATAATATATTACCGCTGAAGGCGGTAATATATTATTTCTGAGGCTATGTCAAAAATCTTTCTTGCCGCCTGCGGCGGCAGAATATTCTCTTTAGAGACACCTCATTTTTGCAATTTCGCGAAGCGAAATTGCAAAAATGAGGTGTCTCTAAAAATATAATTTGGCGCGAAGCGCCATGAAAAGACTTTTGGCACAACCCCAATATCTTTGATAGACGCATCATTTTCACGATTTCGCGAATTGGAATGGTGAAAATGACGCGTCTATCAAAATATAATTTGGTGCGAAGCACTAAAAAACTTTTGACACAACGCTTATCCAAAGAATATGGAGCTGTGCAGAAAGTCCTTTCTTGGCACTTCGGGCCAAATTAACGTTTGAAACCGATGTGTTTTCATGATTTTGCGAAGCAAAATCATGAAAAAGAGGTCTCCATATAAAACCCTACCCTCGTTTTCTTTTCCAGCGCCGATGGGTCCAGAGCCAATATTCCGGCGCTTGCAGGATTTGCGCTTCCAAGAGGCGGGTATGGCGTTCCGTTATCCATCCGGCAGGCGCGGTACCAGGATTTTCTTCAATGAGCTCAAAGGAAAGTTCATAGCGGCCTTGCGCCAATTTGCGGATATGGCCAAAAACCACCGGATAGTTATAGCGTTGCCCAAAGCGCTCGGCACCCAGCATCACCCCGGTATCCTGGTTCAGAAAATGGGTCCAGTGGATTTGTTTGCTGAACGTGGGGGACTGATCGGCTGCAAAAATCATCGCAAAAGGCCGGTCCTTATTGCGGGCAAAGAATTTGACCGCATCCGCTTTAGGCACGAGTTCGGTTCCAAACTTCGACCGTGCTGCTTTCTGTTTTTCTTCGAAAAAAGTATTTGACAAAGGCGAGTACAGGGCAGCAGCCCGGTGTTTCACCCACAGCGGAAGCATTGCGGCAATCCATTCCCAATTGTTGTAATGCCCGATGACGATAATCACGCTTCTGCCTTGCTCATAAAACGGATCCAGCAGTTCCGGATTAATCACCCGCAAACGCTCCCTGGCCTCTGCAGTTCCCATCGCCGGAAGCCGGATATTTTCTGCCAGCAGTTCGGTAAGGTGGTGATAAAATTTTTCAGCGACCAGTCCGATACGGGAATCCGGCCAATCCGGAAAGGAATTGTGCAGGTTCGAGAAGACAACCTTTTTCCGGTAAGCTGCCAGGCGGTAAACCAGCAAAAACGCTCCTCGCGCCATTGCGTAAAGGGTTTTAAGCGGCAGCTTTGATAATGGGGCCAGAACAAAAAAATACAAAATGCGGCTCATACGTATTTTTGGTTTGATCTCCGGTAGGTATCTATTTACCAGGGGTAGGGGTTGTGCGAAAAGTGTTTTTTTCGGCGCTTCGCGCCAAAAAATAATTTGAAACCGTGCGTGACTCATTGATTTTGCGAAGCAAAATCAATGAGTCACGCACGGTTTCAATATAAAATTCTGCCGCCGCAGGCGGCAAAAGACTTTTTACACAACC
>JBMOJO010000007.1:0-41566 GCA_049315745.1 Saprospiraceae bacterium
ACTTGCGTCCGCCGGGGTTGCGCGTGGAGTTTGATGAAAACCTTGCCGCAAACGACGGGTTGCTGGTCGGATATATCAGCAACGTACAGCAGGTGCCGATTGATACGGCTATCCAGACGATCAGAAATTTTGTATCGCAGGCATTGGAAATACTTGAAAAACGCAGTATGGTGACCTTCCCGGAAATTGGCCGCTTGCGGCTGGATATAGAGGGTAAACTTCAGTTCCTGCCGGAAGGCACGAATATCTCTCCGGATACTTTTGGCCTTCCGCCCCTTCGGTTTCGTCCGCTTCAGACGACGGTGCCGGGGGGTGATCAGGCGCCTGCGCTGCCTGCGCCTCCGGCACGGCGTTTCCGGCTGCTCTTCGCCACGCTCGCCCTGTCTGTTTTTGTCGCAGGTATGGTGTATATACTGTTGCGTCCCGGTATAACGTCGTTCTTTCCGGGGCGCCAGGTGGAGCTGCCAGAGGCACGGGTGAATGTCGCCCCTTCCGATCCGGGTGTCTTTCCGGAAGCCGAGATATCCAGGGAAACTGCAGAGACTGCTCCTGTGGGTTCGCGGCGATGTATCATTGCAATCGGGTTGTTCAAAGACCCCGACAATGTCGAGCGGCTGAAAGTCCGGATCAAAGGTGCCGGTTTTCAGCCATTTGTGGAGGAGATGCCGGAATTTACGCGTGTTGGTGTAGCGTTTCAGTTTGAGAAAGAATCAGAGATCCCCGCGGTGCTGGCTGCCGTCCGTACACAGGTTTCGCCGGATGCTTTTGTTTGGAAAAAATAGGTATTGGGCTTTCCCCTCGTCCATGTGTATTCGCGGAGCGGAAGGTCAGCGCACAAGCATAACATCCCCGTTCAACCTGGTTATTTTCCCGTCTTTGCCTTCCGTGGCCGCTTGATAGATATACAAGCCGGCGGGAGCCTGCTCACCACCCTTGACGGATCCGTCCCAGGCGCCCTTCGGGTCGCCAGGCACGATATCATTAACTTCGAATACCTGCGCGCCCCATCGGGTGTAGATCCGGATAAACTGGAAGCGTGCGATTTCCGGTCCGGCAAAAAATTCCAGTCGGTCGTTGATATTATCGCCATTGGGGCTGAATGCGTTGGGTACGAACACCCTATTGCGCTGCTCGACGAAGATGGTAAGGGCATCGGTGGCGGTACACCCATTGCTATCCACAGCCACGATCTGAAAAGTAGTTGTTTGAGCGGGCGCCAGGATATAAAATTTTGGGCGGGAGGTGGCGGGCAGCACCGCAGGCGTCCAGGATATTTTTACCGGGGTGAAGTTCCTAAATTTTGGCTCGATAAATGCAGAGTCTCCTGAAGCGATGGTGATATCGGGGCCGAGGTTGGCAATAAGGGGTTGCAGGGCAGGGATGTCGAAGGGCAAGTTGGCGCTGCAACCGTTGGCATCCTGAATACGGAGGACAGAGGCGCCGGGTGTGAGGTTGCGCAAGGTGAGGGGCAGTCGTTCCAAGACCTGGAGCGCCTGGCCGGCAATGGCATATTGAAAAGGGCCGGTTCCTCCGCTCAGTTGTTTGAGTATCAATCTGCCCGACTCCTGGGCACAAGGGTTTATATCGGCTTCAAGGTTGGCGGTAATTGGTGCGGGCTGGTTAACAATAGCTTGTGCGGAAAACTGGCACCCTTTCACGTCTGTAGCGGTCACGCGGTAAGTCCCTGCCCGAAGCCCGGAGACGGTTTCTGTGCTTGCTCCATTGCTCCAAAGGATGCGATAGGGGGGTATCCCTCCAGAAACCCTGGCAAAGATCTCGCCATCTTCTGCGTTGTGGCAGCTAACGGCGGTACCACCGAATTTCGGTATCGTTTGTGCGGTGACATTCAGGTCGTTTACGATAAGTTTGTAAGCGCTGAACGGGCGTATTTCGCAGCCGCTGTTCTGCGAACGCACACTGAGGACGGACAGTAGGGTACTCTTCGTGGGCAGGACGCGCAGTTCGTCGCCGTTTTTTACATTGCGTATTTCTTTGATCACGTCGTCTTCGCGGATTGTGACATCGAATATGCTCCCGCCTTCGAGCTGCCATTTGAGCACGAATGCCTGTCCCGGGCAAGCGGTGGTATCCCCGCTAAGACCGGCAGCGAGCGGGGCATGATAGCTCAAATCAATGACGATGAGGCTGTCACATCCCCCCAATGCCGCACCGGGTAGCAGGACGGAGTCCCGGGGGTTAGCCTCGTTATATAGTTTCCCGTTGACGATCACCGCGTCGCCTCTGCAGAGGGTACGCCGGATTTGATTTATGCTGGGGATTCTGGCAGAAATTGCTGTGCGTTTTCCGGATAAATCGCTTGTACAGCCGTTGGCGTCGGTAAGGGTACGATACTGGAGGTTAATGAGGCCACGCTGGAATTCCGGCCGGTCGAGGCAGAGGTTCCAGCTGCCGGAAAGGTTACTGAAGCTTTGTTCTGCGTTTTGACCGGCACCATTGGGGGCTTGGAGGGAATAGGTCATGGTAAAAGGTGCTTTTCCTTTCAACTGGAGCGGTATGGAAAGACAGTTGGGCTGCCCGCATAGCCTCGCATCGGGGGGCACAACGGCTTCGGGCAAAGGCAGCACTTCCAGGTTCACCTTTGCTGCCTTTGTAGCGGGGCAGGCTACGTCGCTCAGCAGGGCAAAAACCGTTCGGCTGGAGCTTGAAAAGCTGTCCGGGTTTTGAACAGGCTGGAGGAGGGCGCTGTCGAGGAACCAGGAGACGCGGTATCCGGGGATGCTCCGGGTAAAAGCAGTATCGGCAGAGGTGAGCGGGAAAGTACCCTTTCCATCCGCCCGGGCGCAAACAGCAAGGTTGAGCGATTCAACTGGAAGTTGTGGCCTGCTTACGCTGATCGTCAACGGCGGGATAGGGTCGAAAATGAGCGGGCATCCCTGGCCATCCTGGATAGCGGCAAGGGTGAAGGTGCGGGTACTATCGACAAAGAGCAGTGATTTACTGTTCGGGGAGAGGTTGGGGATACGTATGGTATCTTTTCCGGAGCTAAGGGTTACCGTGTGAGGGCCTCCGGTGGCAGGTAGTTTAAAGCTCAGGGTATCGGTAAAAGGGCCACAGCCACGGCAGCTTTTACAGTGGAAAGAGATAGAATCGGGGAGTACTTGAAGGGTAGCCGGTAGTGCTGGCATCTGGGAGCAGGCAGTGTAGGTTTTCCAATTTGAAGCGCTGCGCAGGCGTTGGGCCCATGCCCCTTTGGTAGCCGGGGAGAAATCTCCTGAATAGGAAAGAAAATCCCAGGCGCCCGATTGTGGGGCAATATGCAGGCATGTTGCCAGGGGGTGCAGGCCGGATTCCTGGGAGTTGTTAATGAAAGACGTCCAGACCGGTTTGGTGTTTGCCCCGAAAAGGATGCGTCCGCCTTCATAAGTCGCACGGTGCAGGAAAAGGAAAATAGTGTCGGGGTTGTTCCAGGTCCCGCCTTGCATGAAGTATAGCTGCTCGCCGCCGGAATTCAGGTGGATGGGGTTCAGCGTCCCCTGCACAAAAGTCCATGCCCCGTCGGGCGCAATGGTTTGATAGGTATTTGTACCGGTCGGAGGAAACTGCAGGGTGATCACCGTTCCTGCTTTGATCGTGGGGCCTGTGCGCGTCATCGTAATAAAACCTTCGGAATTTCCCCATTGGTTGGGCAGCGCCCTTTCCCATCCATTATCGGTAATGTCTATTTTTGTTCCGGGAAGGATATCCTTAAAGCAAACGAAGCTGATGAGGTCGTTATCTACCCCTGCTGTGTTGCATAGGCGGTTGTTCGCATTCAGGCTCAATAAGGCCAGGTCACCCGGCAGGAGGACAGTTTGCGAAAAGAGCGGGCCACAGGCCATGAGCATACAAACACATAACAGGCATCGGATGTGGGTTTCATGCTCCAGGCGGATAAAGAAGTGTGCGATTTTGGGCATTCCTTGTATTTAGTTGTCAGGATTTCGTGTAGTGCTTGATAGGACAAGTCTCTTGGTTAACGCCCACAAAATTCTTTTTCTTTTATCATATTTATGATTTTAGCAGCTATATTTTTGTCACAAGAGAAAATATTGTGATAGCGGCCTCCCGGGATTAATCTTCGAAAATGTAAAATCCTGTTCAACTGCTACTTTTTAAATAAAAAACCTGTATTTTTGCGTTCACTTTTGAAAAGCGTTCTTTACCATGGACGGTTTGGTTTCTTATTCCCTGCCAATTAAGGGTTTGCATAACGGTGCCCATGTGTTTGTTTTTCACGTGGACGAAACCTTTTTCAGGCACTTTGAGTGCTCGCCGATCGGGGCCGCAGCAATTGAGTTGACGCTCACGCTCGACAAGCGCCCCGGCTTGATGACCCTGGATTTTGAGTTCTCGGGCACAGTAAAGACTGAATGCGACCGCTGCCTCGCCCCGATCCACCTCCCGGTTGCCGACCATCGGGTGCTCGTGGTGAAATACAGCGAGGAAGCGGAGGCCGAAGACGCCGATGTGATTTATATTCATCCGGAAGCCTCCAGCCTGGACGTTTCTGTCTATGTGTATGAGCTCATCGTACTGTCCTTGCCGATGATCAAGGTGTATGACTGCTCGGGCGAAAATCCGCCTGTCTGTGACTCTGAAATGCTTCGTTTTCTGGAGCAGCAAAGCGACGCCTCCTCCGATGCGGCAGATGAAGAAAACCCCGTCTGGAAAAATTTGAAAGATTTGTACGATAAAGCATAAATGGTTTAACTTCCGGCGCAAATTTGTATTGATTGCATCCATGCCCCGGGAAAATTTGACAAAATGGCACATCCTAAAAGTCGCGGTTCAAAGCAGAGAAAACATAAGCGGCGCACACATTTCAAGATTTCTGCACCCAATGTGGCTACCTGCGCGGTAACCGGCGAGCGCCACCTCCTGCATCACGCCTATAACGATGCCGAAGGTAATCTGTACTATCGCGGGAGGATTTTTGCGAAGGTAGAGGGGGGGGAAGAATAAGGCATCCATTCCCAACGGGCAGTTGACTGCACCACAACGGCAGATCGCAGCGTTTATGCACCGGGCATTCCGGAGCGCTTTTCAGGGACACACCTCGTCCCAGGAAGAGTTCTTTGTTTATGGAGAGCAATCAAGCGTAGGGGGTTGTGTAAAAAGTCTTTTGCCGCCTGCGGCGACAAAATTTTATTTTGAGAGACACGTCATTTTCACAATTTCGCAAAGCGAAATTGTGAAAATGACGTGTCTCTCAAAACATAATTTGGCGCGAAGCGCCAAGAAAAACCTTTTTACACAGCCTCATGTGCTCGATAATCGTTCCCATAAAATCCGCGTGATAAGTCTGTGCTGCTGCAAAAGTCTGCCCTCCCTTCGTGTCAAGCCGGTCAAAGCAGGGCTGAACGGCAGATAAATATATGGCCCGGTCAAAGATGTGCTTCATACAGTTGGTGTTGTAGCGTTTTTCATGGCCACGCTCCGGCAGGTCAGCAAATAATTTTTATGAAAAAGATCGTTTGTTCAGAACACGCGCCGGCGCCCGTAGGGCCTTACAGCCAGGCCGTCGTCCTTGGTGGTACCCTCTATGTGTCCGGGCAAATTCCGCTCGACCCGCATTCCGGGTTGTTGGTATCCGGTACGATCGAAGAAGAAACCCATCAAGTGATGAAAAATATCGGTGCGATCCTGCAGGCCGCAGGCTGCGGATTCGGGGACATCGTGAAATGCTCGGTATTTGTTACGGATATCAACGACTTTGCGCGGATTAACGCGGTATATGCCACCTATTTCGATGCGGATAATGCGCCTGCACGCGAGCTTGTTCAGGTGGCGGCGTTGCCCAAAGGTGCAAATGTGGAGATATCGGTGATTGCCGCAGCAGCCTGATGTTTCGTCCGGACGCCGTTTTGGGCGCTTAATGGTGCCGAGGTTCACAGATCCGGAGTTGTGCAAAAAGCCTTTTTACACAACCCTACAACTCCAAGAAAACCCTGCCGCCGAAGGCGGCAAAAGACTTTTCGTACAACCCCCGGTTCAAATTTTATACAATGGACAATAGAAAAACCGTACTGTCCTGTATCCAGCCCACGGGGGATATGCACTTCGGCAATTACTTTGGGGCGGTCAAAAATTGGGTAGAGCTGCAGGCTTCCTACAAGTGCTATTATGGGGTGGTGGATTACCACGCGATGACGATGCCCTATAACCCCCGCATGCTCCGGGAAAATACCTGGGAGCTGACCTTCAACCTGCTCGCCGCAGGTATAGCCCCTGAAAACCTCTTCATACAATCCCTCGTCCCCGAACATGCAGAGCTAAGTTGGATATTTAATTGTTTTGCTTCCTATGGTCAGCTTACCCGGATGACCCAGTTTAAGGACAAAAGTAGCCAGGTAGCCGAAGAAGGGTTCATTTCGGCGGGTTTGCTTAGTTACCCGGTGTTGCAGGCGGCCGATATCCTGATCTATCGCGCAGATTATGTGCCTGTCGGCAAAGATCAGGAACAGCATCTCGAACTTACCCGGAATATCGCCCAGCGCTTCAACAGCCAGGTCGGTAAAGCGTATTTCGTACTGCCGGAACCTATCTACACCGAAGTACCCAAAGTGATGTCGCCGGCCGACCCCTTGCGCAAGATGAGCAAGAGTGCGGGGGAAAAGCATTATATCAATGTTTTTTCTGAAGAATCCCGTATCCGTAAGCAGGTGCGTTCTGCTGTTACAGATACCGGAGAGGTGCGCGAGGGCGAGCTGAGCCCGGGGGTCGCCAATCTTTTCGAATTGTTGAAAGCAAGCGGAAAGGGCGAGATCCGGGAAATACTGATGGCGGATTACCACAACGGCCGCCTGAAATACGCCGATCTCAAAGATGCTGTTGCGGACGCCCTGATCGAGATCAGTGTGGTCGTACGCCAGCGACGGGAGGCAATCAACGAACACAAAAAAATGGTGAAAGATCAAATCAGGGAATCTTCCGCACAAATCCGCAAGCGCGCCCAGGAGACCGTCCGCGAGGTCAAGGAACTCTCCGGCCTGATGAACGTCAAGTTTTCCTTATGAAGATTATCTGTATCGGGCGCAATTATTCCGAGCACGCTCGGGAGCTGAACAATGCCGTGCCGGAGGAGCCCGTAGTCTTTATGAAACCTCCTTCTGCTTTATTGGTGAACGACAAGCCCTTGTATTATCCGGAATTTACATCGGATTTACACTATGAAGGGGAAGTCGTCCTGCAGATTGGCAAAAATGGCCGGCATATACAGCCGGAATTCGCCTCCGGATATATCGGGGGCATAGGTTTCGGTATAGATTTTACCGCCCGTGACCTTCAGCAAAAATGTAAATCCAAAGGGCTTCCCTGGGAGATCGCCAAAGCTTTCGACGGCTCAGCGCCACTTAGTGCAATCCTGCCAACCGAACAATTTCCCGATCTCGCCGCGATTAATTTCGAACTCTACAAAAACGGGGCCCGGGTCCAGCAGGGCAATACCCGCGATATGATTTTTTCCTTCGAGGATATCCTGGTGTACGTCTCCCGCTTTTTTAAGCTGCAAATGGGGGATTTAATTTTTACAGGCACCCCTGCCGGTGTAGGGCCGGTAGGGATCGGGGATAAACTGGAGGGCTTCCTGCATACCCGCGAAGGACGGCTGAAAATGTTGGAATGCGCAATAAAATAGGGCAGATACGACAGCTCTGACCCAGTGCTTTGGGTTTGACCTTCAATCCTGCGCACTTTCGACGGCATTGAAAGACTTGTTGTAAAGGGATCATAGGTTAAAAACGGCCCTCTATCGCCCGTCCCGCACCTTTTCTCGGCCATGTAGCCCAGCTATGCGCTTCGCGTGGACGAAAAATAGCGTATTTTTCCCACCGCGATAATCCATCACAACAAGTCTAAATATTATTTTTGTGGCGCGTTTCGCTTTTTACTCAAAAAATACCGTGTAATGGCATATTTATTTACTTCAGAGTCCGTATCCGAAGGGCACCCGGACAAGATTGCCGATCAAATTTCGGACGCGCTGGTTGATCATTTCCTGGCCTTTGACCCCGCAGCCAAAGTTGCCTGCGAAACCCTGGTCACTACCGGACAGGTCGTGCTTGCCGGGGAAGTCAAATCCAAGACCTACCTCGACGTACAGCAAATTGCCCGCGACGTCATCCGCAGAATTGGCTACACCAAGTCCGAGTATATGTTCGAGGCTAATTCCTGTGGCATCCTCTCGGCGATCCACGAGCAATCCCCGGATATCAACCAGGGGGTAGAGCGCGAGAAACCGGAAGACCAGGGCGCCGGCGACCAGGGCATGATGTTTGGATATGCGACAATCGAAACGGAAAACTATATGCCGCTCGCGCTGGACCTGGCCCACCGCATCCTTTGGGAGCTGGCAGATATCCGCAAGAACCATGCGGACTTAATGCCCTATCTCCGCCCGGATGCAAAATCCCAGGTGACCATCGAATATGCCGATGATCATAAGCCCGTGCGTATTGATACGATTGTCGTATCTACCCAGCACGACGATTTTGCGAGTGATGACCGCATGCTGCACCGCATCCGGCAGGATATCATCAACATCCTGATTCCTCGCCTGAAAGGGAAGCTCCCCGTACATCTGCAGGCCCTGTTCACGGACGATATCACCTATCATGTCAACCCCACAGGTAAATTCGTCATCGGTGGCCCTCACGGTGATACCGGTCTGACGGGCAGAAAAATCATTGTGGATACTTATGGCGGCAAGGGTGCACACGGCGGGGGCGCATTTTCCGGTAAAGACCCTTCCAAAGTGGATCGTTCGGCAGCCTATGCTACCCGCCATATTGCAAAAAACCTGGTAGCAGCAGGTGTTTGCGGCGAGGTACTGGTACAGGTATCGTACGCTATCGGCATCGCACGCCCCACCAATATCTATATCAATACGTATGGCTCTGCAAAAGTTCCTTTTTCGGATGGAGAAATTGCCAAAAAGGTAGATGCGATCTTTGATATGCGCCCTTTTGCCATCGAGCAACGATTAAAACTTCGCAACCCGATCTATTCCGATACGGCTGCTTACGGGCACATGGGCAGGGCTCCCGAGCTGAAGACTATCGAACTTCGGGACGGCTCGGGCACCTATATGAGCAAAGAGGTAGAGACGTTTACGTGGGAGAAACTAGACTACGTTGACCAGGTAAAAGCTGCTTTTGGTATCGGGTAAATGGCCAGGCTTGCCATAGCTGCTTTCCGCACACGCCAGGTCTCCCGCACTTGCTTCCGTCGGTTGGCGCCGCAGGAGGGGGGTGCCGTGTGTGGGAAGCAGTAGTCCCATGGGTGCTTCCCATGGCATTCAGCAACTACTTACCCTTGCCCTGCAGGACAACCCATCCGGTATAAAACATGATTTTGAAATCCAGGGCGAGGGACATATTTTCAATATACAAGATATCGAATTTCAGCCGCTGGACCATCTGTTCCACATTAGAGGCGTATCCATACTTCACCTGCCCCCAGGAAGTAATCCCCGGCCTTACCTTGAGCAAGTGGCGGTAATGAGGGGCTTTCTCTACAATCTGATCAATGTAAAACTGGCGCTCGGGCCGTGGGCCGACGACCGCCATATCCCCTTTCAATACATTCCAGAACTGGGGCAGCTCATCAAGTCGCCATTTGCGCATGATCGCGCCCCAGGGGGTACAGCGTTCGTCCCCGTCCTTCGAAAGTTGGGGGCCGCTATGCTCGGCATTGATATACATAGATCGGAATTTATAGATTTGGAACGGACGACCGTTCCTTCCAACCCTTTCCTGGCAGAAAAAAACGGGCCCCGGTGACGATAGCCGTACCATGAGGGCGCTATAGGCATATAGCGGGGCGAGGAGTATCAGCGCCACAGCCGAAAAGACAATATCAAATACGCGTTTGGCAACCGACTGCCATGCCGGCAGGAGTTCCTGGCGGATTTGGATCAGCGCTTCGCCAAAGACCTGGTTCATTTTTACGCTTCCCAGAAGAATATCGTACATGTCGGGGATAATATTGATATGTACCTGTCGGTCAAAATCGAAAAGGGTGTTGAGGATGTCTTTCAGCTTATTGTGTTCGCTGGTCTCGACGGCAATGATGACCTCTTCCACCTCGTATTTGCGTACTATAGCGGACAATTGGTCTATTTTTCCGAGGCAGGGGAGGAATTGCCGGAGTTCGTTGGTGCGCTTGCCATTAGAGTCAATAAAACCGATGAAGTGGTAGCCGGGGTTCCCGGGCTGTCGCAGGACTTCCCGATAGAGCTCAACTGCATTTTGATTGCCTCCGATGACCAGGGTGTTGAAACCGATGGTCCCGCTCTTGAGGCGTTGGTGGGCACGGGTGAGGAGAAAAGTACGCAGGCCTGCGGTGAAGAGGAAGTGGAAAGTGAACAGGGCGGCGAAGGCGATATAGTAATAGGTATAATCGGCTACCAGGTCGTCCAGGATAAGGATGAAGAAGAGGGCGGTAACGCCGAAAAAGCTCAGAAGGAAGGTACGGGCAAAGGTTGCGGTGCGCGAGAGACGGTAAATATCCCGGTATTGATCGAAGAGGGCATAAAAAAGCAGCCAGCCTGTCGGAACGATTGCCATGCCGTACCACAAGTTAGGGTCGTTGAAGACTTGCCGGAAGACGATTTGGCCTTCCTGGCCGGCACGGAAGAAGAAAAACATGAGCCAAGCGAGGCCTGCAGCACAGAAATCTGCTGTTTTATAGGCCAGGGTATGGATTTGGCGCTGCCGGGCGGTGTTTTTGGGTTGATGCTGGATAAGCGGGTCAGAAGTGGACCAATTTGATATTGTCCAGCTTGACGCGCGCATTTGTTCTGGATAGTGTACCATCGGAATTTATAGGTATTGCTGCTCTTATTATGACCTGGTAATCTTCGGAAACGCTGCCTGAAGTTTCCGGAGAAAAGTTAAAATATATTTTTTTCCAGGTTGGACTGGGGTTAAAACCGCTGATGAACCGGGCATTGGACGCCCCTGAAGCCCTGTTGGTAGCGATTACCCCGAAAACGACCGGCACATCGGATTGATAATCTACTTCCAGGAATACGAATGCCCCCCGGGTGGTGAGCCCGGAATATTTTGAGGTCGTCGCCAGGACAACTTCAGGGTTTTGGGCGTTGAGTTCGATGGCCCCACTTCCGGAACCTTCAAACGGATTTTCCCTGTCGATGCGTATGCGGTTGCTTTCATTTCCTTTTACCAGGAGCTGGAAAGCATGTCCGTCGTTTTCGAAACTTTCCAGCAGCGGGAAGCGGGCATTGCTTCGATAATTGATACGGGGCAAAATTTCGAGGGTTTCCCCTGCACTGAGGTTTTTGCGGATACTGATTTCCTGATAAAAGGGATAGATATCGGGCGTAGTGGATATTCCGTTTTCCCGGATCCCCGGGCTGATACTGATCTCCAGGTCGCCGGGGCCGAGGACGGGTACGACAGCGGGGAGGGTATATGCGCCGAGGAAAGTACCATTGACTTGGACCCATGCTTCGGTAATATTTGAGGAGGCGCTCCCCTGGGAGCGTGGGTCGGTCGCCAGCGAAAACGGTGCGATTTTTATCCAGGCAGGTGCGGGGTCGGGTGGGTCAATCCAGGTACAGGAATGCAGGAGGGCCAGGAATGCTGCAGCGGATCCTATCTTTAGCATGCTTATTGGCATATTTTTGATCATGCGGGCAGCCCCTTATTTTTATTGAGTTTTGACTCGATACTTCCAATAATCTGGTAGGCAAGTTTTAACGCCATATAGCCATCCTGGATATCCACTTTTGGGCGTTCGCCGTGCAGGATACTGTCGGCAAAGGTCTCGAGTTCCATTTGAATAGCATTGCCGGGCGATATGCCTGGATTGTCAATATGCAGATATTTGATTCCTTTTGGGGTGGGGAATGCGATGGGGGCCGGGTCTTCGGGCAGGGAGCCGGGGCGATCGTCCATGCGGATTACCTGGGCAGTTTTGTCGAGGAAATCGAGGCTGATATAGGCGTCGCGTTGGAACAGGCGTACTTTGCGCATCTGCTTCATGGAAATCCTACTGGCGGTAAGGTTTACGGTACACCCGTTTTCAAATTCGATCCGGGCGCTGGCAATATCTGGCGTTTCGCTTACTACGGCGACGCCGCTGGCGTCAACCCGGATTACCGGGGAGTCTATCATGCTCAGAACGATATCGAGATCGTGGATCATCAAGTCCAGTACCACCGAGACATCGGTACCTCTGGGGTTGAACATTGCCAGCCGGTGTGCTTCGATGAACATCGGTTCGAGGCGCATGTTGCCCAGTGCGAGCAAAGCAGGGTTAAAGCGTTCGACATGACCCACCTGTACTTTTACCCCGTATTCCCTGCTCAGGCGGATCAACGCTTCCGCTTCTTCCAGGGTATGCGTCAGCGGTTTTTCGATAAAGACGTGCCGGCGCTGAAGGATCGCCTGCTCCGCAAGCTGAAAGTGGGTGACGGTCGGGGTGACGATATCCACGACGTCCACTGCTTCGATCAGCGCCTCCGCGGAGGAGAAGCAAGGGATGCCGAGCGTGGCCACGACATTTTCCATAATTTCCGGATCCGGATCAAAAAATCCTTTCAGCCGATAGTGCCGGGCGGCAAGTTGGATACATTTGAGGTGGATTTTCCCCAGATGCCCTGCGCCTAATACGCCGATATTGAGCATGGCAGTGAATTTGGAAGTTCTTGACGGTTGTGCCATAATGGGATTACCCTGGCGCAACAGGTCTTTATTGGGGCCGGTCGGCTGCCGGTGGTCTTTTCAGCACGGGCAGCCGGACAAGCCGAGGTTTACCTGAAGTACATGAGTACCGCACCAAAGAGGGTAATCAATGCAATCAGCACCGTCGCCATACGTATGGAATACCTCAGATGGTTGCAAAAGGTTTCGATTTCCCGATGAAAAGCAGGATAGCGCGGCAGTATTTCCTTTTCCCTCCGGTCTCGGTTGAAAATATGCGCTGTACCGAACTGGATACGGTTGCGCACCAGGATCTTATAAGACTGGAGTACCTTGACGCGGAAATATACATTCAGAAAGAGCATGGCGACAAACAAGCCGATGACGATACTCACGAGTAAAATATACATAGCCTGGTTTTTGAGGGCGCGGGCAGCGTATTTTAAAGATGCTTTTCTTTATTGCCGCGGGTTACACGCCCCATTTACTCAGAAATTTGAGCAGGCCGGTGACCCTTTTTGAATAGGGCGGAAAAACGATGCTGAAGTCGAGAAACTTTCTTTTCACGATCGCTTTTGGGTTAGAAAATTCTTTGAACCCTTCAAAGCCCATATACCTGCCGATACCGCTGTTGTTGATTCCGCCAAAACCCATTTCCGGGTTGCTGAAGCCGAGGAGGTAATCGTTGACTACAGCGCTTCCGGAGGAGGTATTGCGGAGGATATAATCGGTAAATTTTTTACTTTTTGCGGCGATATACAGGGTCAGCGGTTTAGGTTGTTTATTGACGGATTCGACGATTTCCTGTGCATGGTCAAAGAGGACGACCGGGAGTATCGGGCCGAAGACTTCTTCATGGGCGATATCCATGGCATCTGTAATATCTGTGAGCAGGGTAGGCGGAACGAAGCGGTCGCTTTCCCGCCATTCGCCGCCGAGTATTTCGCGCGCGCCTTTTGCGAGGGCATCTTCGTAGAGCCCTCTCAGCCGTTGGTAGTGCCTGTGGCTGCTGATCCTTGCATAGTCCGATGAAAGGCCGGGCCCTTCCGTGCCGTATAATCTGGTGAGGGCGTTGCGGAATGCTGCGGTAAATGCCGGCTGCTGGGAGCGGTGCAGCATAACATAATCCGGGGCGATGCAGGTTTGCCCATTATTCAGGCATTTGCCCCAGGCCAGGAGATAGGCCTGTTTTTCGAGATCGGCGCTTTGGTCAACGATTGCCGGAGATTTACCGCCGAGCTCAAGGGTGACGGAAGCCAGGTATTTTGCGGCAGCCGCCATTACGATTTTGCCTACTGCGGGGCTTCCGGTGAAAAAGATGTGGTTGAACGGGAGCTCAAGGAGGGCCGTAGCCGCCTTTACATCCCCTTGTACGACAGCGACGGCCTCCGGGGGGAACAAATCGCCGATCATTTTTGCGATAAACGCGGAGGTGTGCGCAGAAATCTCCGAGGGCTTGATGATTGCGGTATTCCCGGCTGCAATTGCGTCCACCAGGGGGGAGATTGCCAGGTTGAAGGGGTAGTTCCAGGGGGCGATAATGAGGCAGTTGCCCTTGGGCTCGTAGCGAATATGAGCATCCACTCCAAGGAGTAAGGGCGGCAGCCCCACTGCATGGGGTTGCATCCACCGCCGGAGGTTCCGTCGGGTATGCCGCAGGTGCTGGATAACAACGAGAATTTCCGACAGGCGCACTTCGGCTTCAGGTTTTCTGAAGTCCTTGTGCATGGCCTCAAAAAGGCCTTGCATTTTCGATTCGTCGAGCAGATAGCGCTCGATGCGTTTAAGGCTTTCGATGCGTTCGCCGGCCGTAGTGGCCGCGGCCCTGTGGGCATATTTTTGCTGGAGCTCGAAAAGGCTTTGAACTTCGGCTTCTATCGCGGAGGATGTGCTTGTTTCGATCATGGTATGGTTTTTAAAAATGGAAGGCCTGAGCATTGGATAAGGTTCAATGATTGTGGGGCCGGGACGTTCAGGAGCTAAATTTTTCGAAATTACGGTCTTTAAATACCCAGCGTTCGTAAGCTTTGGGAAAGAGACGGGCGAGCCAGTCTATTTTTCGGGCATCAGACCCGATAACGAGGCGGTTATTCTTTGTGCGTATTGCTTCGACGATCTGCGCTGCCGCTTCGTCAGCGGAGGTAATGGCCATACGCTCAAAGATTTTGGCAAACTTGTCCAACTGGGGGCGGTTTTCGGATTCGATGTTCCGCACGATATTGGTCCGGATACCCCCGGGATGGACGCAGGTCACCGTGACCGGCGAGTCGCCGAGTTCTACCCGGAGCGTTTCGGTGAAGCCCCGGACAGCGAACTTCGAGGTGACATAAGCTCCCTGATTGGGGTAACCGATCACGCCGAAGATGCTGGAAATATTGACCAGTGCGGCCTCGGGCCGTTGTTTAAGGTAGGGGAGGAAGGCTTTAGTGCCGTAGATCACGCCCCATAGATTAACCCCGAGAATTTTTTCAAACGTATCGTACCCACAGCGTTCGAGCAGGCGCTGCTCATGGGTAATACCGGCATTATTGACGACAATGTCCACCTGGCCGAAGTGTTGGATGGTTTCTTCTGCAAAGCGGTGCACTTCGTCCCGTTGCGATACGTCGAAGGACTTTCCCCAGGCATTGCCGCCGGAGGCCTGGATTTCCTCAAGGGTCTGTTGCAGGTTGGCTGCATTCCAATCATTAAGGGCGAGGCGGGTGCCTTCCCTTGCCAGTTGTATAGCCAATGACTTTCCGATACCGGAGCCCGCCCCTGTGATGACGGCGACTTTGTTGCGTAGGTTATTCATGTTGTACTATTAGGATTCCCAGATGATGGTTTCGTTGCGATCGTACCATGTTTGCAGCAGCGTTTCGTATCGCCTTGCGAGGACGTCCCTGCGTATTTTCATAGTTGGGGTAAGGATACCATTTTCCACCGACCAAGGCTCGCTCAGGACGACCAGCGATTTGAGGCGTTCGAAGCCGGACAGAGCGGCATTCACGGTATCGAGGCTTTGGCGCAGTAAGGTTTCTACATTTTCCCTGGGTGCTTTTTGGGCGGCTTCGGAGAGGACGACCAGCGCCAATGGCTGCGGGATTGCGAGGCCGGTGACACAGACCTGTTCGATATATTTGTTTTCGGCAAACCCCCACTCGATAGGTGCCGGAACGATAAATTTACCTTTGGACGACTTGAAGGTATCGGATACCCTGCCGGTGAGCTTCAGATAGCCTTCGGGGTCTATTTCACCCTGGTCGCCGGTATGGAGCCACCCATCGCGGAGCACATCGGCGGTTTTTTCAGGGGCGCCGTAATATCCGAGCATCATCCAGGGCACGCGCATGAGCACTTCGCCATTTTCGGGGGCGATACGGATTTCTACATTTGGAAGCGGCTTGCCGACTACACCGGCTTTAATCCCATTGGCAGGCATGAGGGTACAACCGCCGCAATTTTCTGTCATGCCATAGACCTCCTGCAAACGTATGCCCAGGGCTTCGAAGAAATTTTTCAGGGCATCGGGTGTCGGCGCTGCGCCGGTAAGCATAATCCTTGCTTTGTCCAGGCCCAGGCCTTTTTTGATTTTTTTACGGATGGCCCCATTGATGACAGGGATTTTCAGTAAAGTAGCCAGCCGCTTTTCCGGCATCCGCTGGAGGATACCCATTTGGAATTTTGTCCAGATGCGCGGGACGGCCATAAAAAGGGTAGGCTGGGTTTGCCGGAGGTTCTCGGCAAAGGTATCGAGGCTCTCGGCAAAGGATATCGTGCCGCCTGTAATCAGCGCTGCGACTTCCACGATAATTCGTTCGGCGATGTGGTTGAGGGGGAGGTATGAAAAAAAGCGATGGTCGCTGCCGCCAAAAATATTGAGGGTGTTGTACTGTTGTTCGTTGGCCATCAGTTTGGCCGGGGCCGCAAAATCCAGCATGACCCCTTTGGGCGTGCCCGTAGTGCCCGAGGTGAAGAGGATGGTCCAGAGGTCAGCGAGTTTGGGCAAGGCCAACTCGGGGATGAGGTAGGAGGTTTGCAGGATATTGTCCCAGTCGAGGCCGTCCTGGACTATACTGTTGCCCGGATAATGCGGAAAACGGATAATTGGCAAATCGGGGGGGATCCCGGTTTTCATTTCCGGCCAGTTGTCGAGCTTTCCGACGAAAAGTAATTTGATATCCCCGGCCCTTACGACTTCTTCGAGTTGACGGCCATTTAAATTGGGATAAAAAGGTACTGACACCCATCCTCCGAACATGATGGCGAGGTCGGCGATAATCCAGTGGTAACAATTTTTGGATACGATGCCGATTTTATCCCCGGGTTCCAGGCCAAGCGTATGGATGGCCGCTGCAATCTGGCGGATTTGTTTGCCTGCCTCGCTCCAGGAAAGGGTTTTCCATTGCTCGCCTGCCGGCTGGCGCAAAAAAGGGGCATCGGGTTGGGTTTTTTCCCAGTGTAGGAAGTATTCCGGAAGGGTGATTAATTGTGCTGCTTTACCATTCGACATATAATAATAGGTGTTAGGTTTCAAAGGGTGTTCACAATGGGTATTGGTGGCCGTGCAGGCGCTGGCCGCCATCTATTGCGATCGTTTCGCCGGTGATATAGGCGGCCATAGGGCTGGCCAGAAAAAGGGTCATCCAGGCGACTTCATCGGTGGTGCCCAGCCGCTTCATCGGGATGGTATCCGAGATGCCCTGAAGGAGTTCGGGCGGATAATGATCGAGACCGGAGGATTGGATAATCCCCGGTGCGACCGCATTGACGCGTATGTTGAAACGGCTCCATTCCACGGCGAGGGATTTAGTCAGGTTATCTACGCCGGCACGCGCGGCACCGGTATGTGCCATTCCGGGCACACCGCGGTAGATATTGACGATGATATTGACGATAGCACCTTGCCGCTGGGGGATAAAGAAAGTCTTGGCCATCTGCTGCGTTACATACCAGGTGCCGTTGAGGTTATTGTTGATTACGGCAAACCAGCCTTTTTCGCTGATATCCTCGGCAGGGGATGGGAATTGCCCCCCTGCATTATTGACCAGGATATCGAGCCTTCCCGTCTGGTCCATAACCCGGAAGGCGAGTTGTTTGACTTGTTCGGTATCCCGGATATCGCAGGCCATATAATCGCAGGGGCCATATTCGCTCAGGATATCGGCAGCCGGTTTCAGTTTTTCTTCTTTTCGGGAAGCAATCAGCACACGTGCGCCCAGTTGCAACAGTTGCTTGCTGATGGCAAAACCTATTCCCGTGCCACCACCGGTGACGAGCGCTGTTTTTCCTTCAAAAAGATTTGTAGAGAACATAGGTTATAAGGATTTGATCAACGGATAAAATACAAGAGGTTAAAGGGTTCAGGATACTGTTTCGCGCACAAATTTCCATTGTGGGGCATTGGCGGGGATTTCTTTTTGCAGTTGGCGCAGGTAGGGATGGAAGTGTACTTCGACAGCATGCCTTTTTGCCTTTAGGAATGCCTTGGCGATATAATTGGCATCTTGTTCGGCGCGGTTTGCCAAATCAGCGGGCAGTACCCATCGCCCGGCCACATAATTGGCGGCAAGTTTAGACTGGTAGTCGCTGAGGGGCCAAACGGCGCCCTGTGGCTGGACGAGGCCGATGAAAATCAGGTTGGTGTGCAAGGGATGGAACATACGCAGGTAGAGCGGGATTCGGTCGGCTTCCTCATAATTGATGAAATCATTGTCGAAAAAAGGAAGGGCGATCTTATATCCTGTTGCGGCGACAATCGTATCGAATGCCTCCGTCCGGCCATCGGAAAACGTCACCAGATTTCCCTGAATAGCCTGAATACCCCTTCTGGGGTGGACTGCACCGTGCCGGATTTTGTACAATAGCTCGGAGTTCATGGTCGGATGGGCGCGTACCACAGGGAAATCAGGTTGTGGAAGCCCATAATCTGCATATTTTCCGACCTGCAGGCGGAGCGAGAGCTGCTGTAGCGGCTCGAGGATGAAGCCCGGCAGCCGGGACATCTCGGCGTTGAAGGTATCGGTTGGTTTGCCCAGGAAAAACTTCGGGATGATATATTGCGGCGAACGCATGCTGATCGCTGTGAATGCTGCGACCCTGCTGATTTCCACGGCACAGTCGCAACCCGAATTGCCTGCGCCGATCACCAGTACCCTTTCGTCTTTGAAGGGCTGGTTATTTTTGAACTGATGCGCATGGATATACTTGCCGGAAAAAGCTCCGGGCAGCTGTGGATACCTGGGCACGGAATGGTGGCCGTTTGAAATGAAAAGGTAATCGAAGGCCTCGGCGCTGCCATCCCCGAGTTCGAGCTGCCACTGGCCGGAGCTTGTTTTTTCGGCCCTGACTACTTTAGTGTTGAAACGAATATACGGGTAAAGACCAAAATGTGCGGCGTAAGATTGAAAGTAGGCCAGTACCTGGCGGTGCGAAGGGTAATCCGGATAATTTGCGGGCATGGGAAAATCCATATACTCCGACATTTTCTTTGAGCTGATGATGTGCGTGGTTTCACATACGCTCGAATGGGACTCGTCGGCCGAGAATATCCAGTTCCCGCCCACTTGGTCGTTTTGCTCAAAGCAGACAACGTCCCCTATGCCTGCCTGGAGCAGGTTCTTAACGGCGGTAATGCCCGAGCATCCCGCTCCGATAACAGCTACGCGCATGGCTTTATATTTATTTGGTTTGTCCCATTGTGATGCCCGGGGCACAAAAACGATTCTCTTCCCTTGGCACTGCAGCCTTTTTCGGTCACACAGCCGGGCTTTGCGTGCTCAAAAAGCCTTTTTGGAGTCAAAAACAGCACGTTTTCCCACCACGATAATCTTTCGCAACAAGTCTATTGGGTTTGGATGTCCGTTGGGCCATACCTTTCCGGTACGCATTGCGACAAGGAGGCACGGGGTCGGAATTCTTCATAAAAATACATCTTTTTCCCAATTTAACAATGAATTAAAGTACACGAGGGGCACACACCGGGCGACGATCCCTCCTGCGTGAAAAATTCCTTGCTTTTAGCACAACCAAGCCAACTGTAAAAGGTTTATTAGTCGTATTTTTGCGCTAATTTCCTAACCAGGCTCAAGTATATCCGTTTCATGGACAAGACACGCATACACGATCAGTTCGTCAACCGGCATATTGGCCCTAATGGGCCGGAAGCTGAAGAAATGCTCGCAGCGATCGGGGCAGCTTCCCTCGATCAGTTAATTAACGAAACCGTCCCCGAAGGTATCCGTCTGAATCGGCCCCTCGACCTTCCCACGCCGCTGTCTGAGTACGAGTATCTAAAAGCATTGCAGCAAATCGCGGCAAAGAACAGGTTCTGCCGTCACTTCATCGGCATGGGCTACTACGGTACGATCACGCCTTCGGTCATTTCGAGGAATATTTTCCAGAATCCGGGCTGGTACACGCAATATACTCCTTATCAGGCCGAGATCGCGCAGGGCCGCCTCGAAGCCCTGCTGAATTTCCAGACGATGGTCAGTGAGCTGAGCGGGTTTCCGATCGCGAATGCTTCCCTGCTGGATGAGGGGACTGCCGCAGCAGAGGCGATGATCATGTTTTACGGGATAAAACATAAAAAAGGTAAAGGGCACGAAGCTGCGCACGAGTTCCTGGTTTCGGACGAGGTTTTCCCGCAGACGATAGATGTTTTGGTAACGCGGGCAAGGCCACTGGGGATTCGGGTGACCGTCCAGAAAACCGGGGATTTTCAACTGAACGAAAATGTTTTCGGCGTACTGGTTCAGTATCCCGGGTCCGCTGGGAATGTAGGAGATTACCGGGCATTGGTCGAGGCGGCGCACGCACAGGATATCTATGTGACCGTAGCGGCAGATTTGTTGAGCCTTGCGTTGTTGTCACCGCCCGGCGAATGGGGGGCGGATGCAGCAATTGGCAATACACAGCGGTTTGGCGTACCGATGGGATATGGAGGCCCGCACGCTGCATATTTCGCTACCGTTGAAGCCTTCAAACGCCTTATCCCGGGGCGGATCATCGGGGTGTCGGTGGACAGCCAGGGGAAACGCGCGCTGCGCATGGCGTTGCAGACGCGTGAGCAGCACATCCGCAGGGAGAAAGCAACATCTAATATTTGTACGGCCCAGGCGCTTCTTGCAATTATGGCCGGGATGTATGCGGTCTATCATGGCCCTGATGGCGTCAAGGCCATTGCGGAAAGGATTCATGCGCTGGCACAGATCCTGGAGAAAAATCTGCTTGCACTGGGCTACCGCCAGCTCAATAATGGGTATTTCGATACCTTGCATATCGCTGCAGATGCAGCGGAGCGGGATCGCGTGCAGGCTGCCGCACTGGAAAAAGGAATAAATTTTTTCTACGGGCCGCTCGGTATTCAAATCAGCCTGGACGAAACGGCCACTCTGGAGGAAATCGCTTCCATCGTACAGATTTTTGCATCGGCGAAGCGTAGCGTCCATACCTTTGATGCCGCTTCGGTACCCGGATACCGGTTTTTGGCTTCCCTGCAGCGCTCAAGCAGTTTTCTGACCCACCCGGTGTTCAATGCCTATCATACCGAAAGTAAAATGATGCGCTATATCAAGCGCCTGGAAAATAAGGATTTATCGCTGATGCACTCCATGATCGCCCTCGGTTCGTGCACGATGAAGCTCAACGCAGCCACCGAATTGATACCGGTGAGCTGGCCGGAGTTCGCGAACGTGCATCCGTTTGCGCCCCTGGAGCAGACCCAGGGCTATCAGCAAATCTTCAGGGAGCTCGAAGCTTGGCTTTGTGAGATCACGGGCTTCACCGCGTGTTCGCTGCAGCCCAATTCGGGCGCACAGGGCGAATACGCCGGCCTGCTGACGATCCGGGCATTTCACGAGGCCAAAGGGGAGCCCCACCGGGATGTTGCACTCATCCCTTCCTCTGCGCACGGCACCAACCCGGCGAGCGCAGTGATGGCAGGTATGGAAGTCGTAGTAGTCAACTGTGATGATCACGGCAATATTGATATGGCCGACTTGGAAGCAAAAGCCGGCCAATATCGCGGGCGCCTTGCAGCATTAATGGTTACCTATCCCTCCACGCATGGGGTTTTCGAAACGCAAATCCGCAATATCTGTGACCTGATTCATGCTTACGGCGGCAAAGTTTATATGGATGGCGCTAATATGAACGCACAGGTCGGGCTCACGAGCCCCGCACAGATCGGTGCCGATGTGTGCCACCTGAACCTGCACAAAACTTTTGCAATCCCGCACGGTGGGGGAGGGCCCGGTATGGGGCCTATTTGCGTGAACGACAGCCTGAAGCCTTTCCTGCCTACCCATCCGCTGGTGCCAACAGGAGGCAGCGCGGGTGTGCCGGCAGTCTCTTCGGCGCCCTGGGGCAGCGCGAGTATCCTCCTCATCAGCTATGGCTATATCCGTATGCTGGGAGGTGATGGGGTAACAGCCGCTACGAAATACGCTATCCTCAACGCAAACTATATTAAATCTTTGCTGGAACCTCATTATAAGGTCCTTTATCTTGGCGAATTCGGGCGCAGCGCCCATGAGCTGATCCTCGACCTCCGGCCTTTCAAAGCCCTCGCAAGTGCCGAGGATGTGGCTAAACGCCTGATGGACTATGGCTTCCATGCTCCAACCCTCTCGTTTCCGGTAGCGGGCACGATTATGATCGAACCTACAGAAAGTGAAAGTAAGGACGAACTGGACCGTTTCTGCGCTGCTATGCTCGAGATCCGTCGGGAACTGGATGAAATTGCGGATGGAACGGCAGACGCCCGGAATAATGTCCTGCATAACGCCCCGCATACGGCAGAAATGGTTACCGCCAATGAATGGAATTATCCATATAACCGCGAAAAGGCTGCTTTCCCCTTGCCTTACCTGCGGCAAGGCTTTAAGTTCTGGCCATCGGTGGCCCGTATTGATAACGCTTTCGGCGATCGCAACCTGGTCTGTACTTGTCCGCCGCTGGAGGCGTATCAGTCTGAAACAGCATAACTTCTAACAGGTATGATTATCGTAACCGGTGCTGCAGGTTTTATCGGAAGCTGTTTGATCCGTAAGCTTAATGAGCACGGTCACCTCAACCTCGTGCTGTCGGATGATTTCAGCCGGGCGGATAAAAACCGCAACCTGCAAGGCAAGCATTATATTGCCAGGGTACATCGGGACGACCTTCCATCCTGGATGGCGCGTATGCACAGGAATATCAGCTTCGTTTTTCACCTCGGGGCCCGGACGGATACGACGGAGCAGGACACTGCCCTCTTTGACCGGCTCAACCTGCACTATTCGCAGCAGTTATGGGCGTGTTGTGCCCGTCACCATATCCCGATGATTTATGCGTCAAGTGCGGCTACTTATGGGCTGGGGGAATTGGGGTATGACGATGATCATACCGTGGTACCATCGCTTCGGCCCTTAAATCCTTACGGGGTGTCTAAAAACGATTTCGACCGCTGGGCATTGCAGCAGACGGAGGCGCCCCCCTATTGGGCAGGGCTCAAATTTTTCAATGTATATGGCCCCAATGAATATCATAAAAGAAGAATGGCATCGGTCATTTTCCATACGGCCCGGCAAATAAAAGCGCACGGGAACATGAAGCTGTTCCGGTCCCATAACCCGGCTTTTGTGGACGGCGGCCAGAGCAGGGACTTCATCTATGTAATGGACGTCCTGAATATCCTGGTTTTTCTTTTCGAACAGCGAGTGCCTTCGGGGCTGTATAATGTAGGTACGGGAAAAGCGCGCTCTTTTATGGACCTTGCACGCACTACTTTCCAAGCTATGGGCATCCCGCCGGATATATCCTTCATAGATACCCCTTTGGATATCCGGGATACCTATCAGTATTTTACTGAAGCGAAAATGGACAAACTCAGGGCCGTAGGTTATGCGATACCCTTCCACAGCCTTGAAGCGGGTATTTTCGATTATGTCGGCAACTACCTCAAGGAAGAGAAAATCTATTAATGGCCTGTGGGTATGGGTCTTTTGCCGCCTTCTGCGGCAGATTATTATTTTGAGAGACACATCATTTTTGAAATTTCGCGAAGCGAAATTTCAAAAATGATGTGTCTCTTAAAAGATTATTTGGCGCGAAGCGCCGTAAAAAGACTTTTCACACAACCCCAAAGAATTAAATTTGGTGCGAAGGGCTGAGGAAACTTTTTACACAGCCCCTTAGCGCATCAGCAGGAAAGTGCCCTCCATTGGGTTTAGGGTGCCATCCCTAAGTTCCAGGACGGCTTTATAGAGGAAGACCCCGGCTTCGAGCAGCGTTCCCCGGTAGCGCCCGTCCCATGCCCCTACTTCCGAATTGGGGGACAGATCGCTTTCGTCAAAAACCAGTTGTCCCCATTTATTGAAGATTTGCATACGCCGTATCATTGCCACTTCTGCCGGATCGGCGAAGATCATGATTTTATCGTTGTTGCCATCGCCATTGGGCGAGAAGGCATTTGGAACAAATACCGAGGCGTTTCGGTCGAGTTTTACGATAATAGAAGCGCCATCGGAGCAACCGAATACATCGGTAATTTTGAGGACGTAAGTTTCGTTTTTCAGTGCCGAAAGGACAGGGCGAAGGCAGTCGGTACAACTGAGCCCATCTGCGGGCGACCATTCCAGCCCGGAAACCAGCGACAGGGGGATATTCAGTTTAGGGTTAAGGGTATAGCGCGTTCCCATGCCGATTTTCACCGAGGGTTCGATTTCGGCCATGCGTTCATAACGGGAAGGCATGAGGAAATTTTGAGAGATCTGGCAGCCTTTCGCATCACGGGTGTACAGGCGATAGGTTTGCCCTGGGTTCAATTGTTCAAAGATCTGGCTGTTAAAATTTTTACCATCTACTGAATACGTATAGGGAGGTGATCCGCCGCTGGCCGACAGGAGGATAAAGGAGCCCCGGAGGTCGTTACAGTTGAATGAAACGGGCTCGAGTATGGGGGGCGAGGTAATTTTTATGGGAAAAGTAGCCGAACAACGTCTGGCATCCCGGATCGTCAGCACATACTCGCCTTCTGGCAGGTTGTTGAGGGTGGGGGTATTAGCCGATATATTTTTCCAGGAAAAAGTATATGGGGCGATACCTCCACTGACTTCAACCTGGATGCTGCCGTCGTCTGCGAGTGCACAACTGAGGTTGTTGGTGCGTGTAATGGTAGAAAGGGTATAATGACGGATAACAGCAGAATCCGGTGCGACACCGGCGCAGGCTGCATCGGCGAAAGATTTGATACGTACGACACCCGCCTGGCCGATCGGCAGAAGGTAGTTGTTGTCCTGGATATTGACAACGGTGTCGGGCTTATTGTTCCCGATGCTGTAAACAAAGCGGAACGGCGGCAGGCCGTTCATCCGGACGGGCAGCATCAGCGTATCCCCCTGGCAGGCTTCCAGGCTGCCGGCGATACTGGCGGTAGGGGGTTGTCTTCTGGAGATCCGGGCGCTGCGGATCCGCTTGCGGTTGCAGGCGTCGGTGATGGTGAGGGAAAAAGTACTGTCTTTCTGCAGTTGTACGGAAAATGACTCGGTAGTGGCACCATTGGACCAGGCATAGGTATAGGGCGGGACCCCGCCACTGGCACCTGCCCGCAAGGCGGCAGTAGTCCCGATGCAGATCGCCTGGTCCTCGAGCGTAGATTTCAGCAATGGAGGGTCTTTAATAAAAAACCTCGCCGTATCGCTGATACACGCACAGGGGAAATCCAGCTCGAGGATAATACTTTCGACCTCCTCCTGGATATCGTCAATGAGGAGCTGGATAGGTACGGCGACCTGGTTTTCTCCGGCGGGGATGGTAATGGATGTTGGAAGGGATACAAAATCCAGTCCGGAGGTTGCAGTACTGGATTTGGCAACACGCAGGCCGATCTTCAGCGGCTGGTCGGCTTTTTCGCCTGGCCTTCTTTTCACTTCAAAAGATCCGGTATTACAGGCTTCGACCAGGGTATCCACGCCATTGGGGGAGCGGGTGGACAAATTGATATTGCCCCCGATATTGAAACTTTCCGCTTCCAGGAAGACTGCCGAGTCGTAATTGCCATCGCTCACATCGGAGATGACCAGCCGAAGGTGATAAGTTTCGCAGGGGACCAGTTTGAGGGTTGCCGTCAACACGCGGGTATAGCCGTCGTATTCGATGAGTTCGAGGTTAGGATGCTGTTTCCATTCTATCTGGCATCGGTCTGCATCGCGCTTAGGCTCGTTGCGGACGAACAGGCTGCTGTTTTTCAGGTGGTTGATGGTATTGATGGACACATATTCATTGCTTGGCGTCAGCGCAACGTTAGTGGAACCCTTGCTGAAAGGGCCCTGTATTCCAGGCCCGCTTACAAAAAAGCCAAACACATCGTTGAAGGAAGTGCCAACGAACTCGCAGTACTCCTCGGAGGCAAACACATAGCGGAAAGTGACGATACTGTCCAGTGGAACGAAATCGAATTCGACGCCCACGGCATCGAAGATAGATGCCGAGGTCAGCCGCCTGAGATCGCCGTCTCCGGATTCGTCCCTGAAATCCCCCCCCTCGTCCCCTACCTCGTTGGGGCCTGCCACATTGCTGATGGGGCCGGTGGAAAGGACGATACCCCGCTCGATTCCGATGATATTGCGTCCATTTTCGAAATAGCCGATACCCTTCTTGTTTCCGATTGATTTGATCTGTGAAATATTTTTACAGGCGCCCCCCACAAAAATATCCTGCACCAGGCTTTCCGGGCTGAAGCGGTCGGACGTTCGGATGCCGGCGAGGAGGGTTTCCGGAGGCATAACGGGCTTCCAGCTCAGTAAGAATGGAAGGCAAATCAGCCATACGTGACTATTTCTTTTAATGCCCATGAGAATTTTCTGCATCGCTGAAAATGTATTGCCCTGGTCTGTTAAATTAAGGCGCGAGGTCCTCATTCGCCGGTGTTCAGAACGATCCGCTCCGTGGAAACCTCATTGTGCAGTGCCGCGCACAAGAAATCAGTCCAAAGTATTTGCTGTTGCGGAACGCTAATACCACAGAATTTTGATGGATGTGGAAACCATCTGTATGAAGCGGCCACATTCCGATGTCAAATTTAATAATTCTTAATTTATTTTTTTTGTTTTTTGTAAATAGCATTTAATCAAATTATTTTATCCGGCTTTTGCGGCATTTTACGGAAGGGCGATCGGAAGGAATACAGTGAAAGTTTATGCCGGATCAAGTTTTTTTGCTACATTGCGCCATAAAGTTTTGAGTGGCGAGGTATCTGATGCCTATAGGGGCAAACCCCGGGCGACGAATTTTTTTGCCTCCGGAATACCTTTTTTGCCCTGCTTACCGTTTTTACCTGCTTACAAAGCTGCGCACACAAAGATATGCCCAGGCCAGTAAAAGTAGCTTTTTTTGACAAAACGGGGAATTATTGCGATGGTGAGTGTATTTCACTGATCTATTGGGTCCCTTCCATTAATCAGGTGCAGCGGTTCCATCCTTCTGTGTACACTGCGAAAAAGTCTTCGCACCTGTTGGTTCCCTTTCGTCGTGCGCTCGGGAAGCAGAATTTTTCATGAGGGTTAAGGTATTGGGTGTTTATACGATCTCAAAGCATCTTTTGGAACGGGAAATCCTTAATTACACGGCTTTGTTTTTGGAACTGCCTTCGATGGTTTAATTTTGAAAGATTTTTGATCCCATTGCTAATATCTTATTTTGATTCTATGGACAATCTGTTACAAAAAATCTGCCTTCCTTTAATCGGCATCTGGCTTTTTGCGGCTGCGCAGCAGGCTTCGGGTCAATGCGGGGCGAATACTACGATTTCCCTCCAGGGGGAGTCCGGGACCCTGGCCTATACTTGTGCCGGGGATAACCTGCCCAGTGTGCTGGGCTTCAGGTCCAGTTCGGTTGGGATACCCTATGTTTTGGCAGTTACGGATGAACAGGGTAAGATCCTGCTGCTTTCTAACCGGCTCTCCATTGACTTTGATCGTCTCCCGCCAGGAAACTATCGCGTGTATGTCCTGTCTTTTATCGGGGGGCTTCTGGCGCAGCCGGGTATGAACGTTCTTTCAGACCGGCTGGGTTTTTTATGCTATAGTATTTCTTCAAATTATATCCGTGTCCAACATTTCGTCCCCGATGGTGGACGGATTGGCTTTGCCGATGCAACCGGGGGCCGTCGACTGGTCTGTAGCAAAAGCAGTACGCCTGAAGTAATATCTTTTTCGACCGGCAGTTCGGATGCAGGATACCGTTATTTCCTTACCGATGCGCAGGACGTTGTCCTGGAAGTACTTTCCGGCAACAGTTATGATTTCAGTAATATTGAAGGCACTCGCCGGGTGTGGGGAGCCTCCGTTGCGGGAAAACTAACGATAGGCGCGGGTATGAACATTCGGTCGGCGGCAATTTCGGCGTCGTGTTTTGATCTTTCGGAAAATTTCCTCGAGATTGTCCCGGTGTTGCCGGAGGAGAGTAGCGTCCGGTTTGCAGATGCAGGGGCTTTTGTCAGGCAATGCTCGAACGACGGGCGCAACCCCTCACTGTTATTGGAGCGCTCGGCATCCGGGGCTGCACCTTATATATACGTTTTAACGGATGATTCGAACAGGTTCATCCGCTTTATCAGCGAAACTTCTGTACGGTCTGCGAGTTTTGCAGCTGGGCGGTACAGGATATATGGGCTGTCTTACTTAGGGGAGCCAACCGGAGCGGTTGGCCGGGAGCTTGCCGCTTCGGTGTTGAGTACCGAGTGTTATCAGTTATCGGGGAATTTTGTAGTCTTAGAGGTTTATGACGTTTCGCCCGGTCAAATCAGCACAGGGGAGAATCAATCCACTAACCTTGTGCTTTGCGCGAACCGCGAGGGCGCACAACAAGCCACATTTAATTTCCCTCAGACGCCGCTGCCAGGTGTTCGGTACGCACTTGTAGTACTTGACGAACAAAAGCGTGTGGTACATCTGGATACGATAGGCCGATCGGTTGACTTCTCAAGTATCCCCGGCAACCGTTTTTTTGTTAGCGGGCTGGCTTATGAGGGGAGGCTGTTGTTACGGGCGGGGGACGAGTTGGCCGGTTCGGGTTTTGCAGAGGGGTGTTTCGCCCTTAGCGCTAACACCGTTTTTATTGAGAAAAAAAATCCCGACGGGGGCATTTTGCGTTTTGAAGGAGGCGGTGATATCCGGGAGATTTGCTATACACCGAGGGCTGCCCCTGGAGCTTTCCAATTGCGAACGACCGGCCAGGGAGGGGAGAATTATCTTTTCCTGCTTACCGATGCGGCAAAAAAAATCCTCACGATTTCTTCCAGTGGATTATTCGACCTGCTGGCCTATCCTGGCGGCACTTATCGGATTTATGGCCTATCGTACACCGGTGCCCTTTCGTTTGCCTCGGGGGCATTTATTGACCAGACCAATTTTTCGGACGAATGTGCTGATTTGTCGGATAATTTCGTTTCGATTACCAAGACGAGCCTCGACGGCGCCAGGGTCAGGTTACAGGACGGTCAGGTCGAAGCGCTCGTCTGTGCGATTGGGGAGGGGGTCTCAGAACTCGCGATGGCCAACACCTCACCGCTGCTGCAATCTTATGCCTACCTGCTGACCGATATGGAAGACAGGGTCGTGCGGGTATTCAGGGACAACCGGGTCGGCTTGTTGCCTCTGGAGCGGGGCAATTATCGGGTGTGGGGGCTTGCGTATTCCGGTGAACTGCGCACAAAGGCAGGCGATGTCGTTACGGAAGCGCTTCATTCCGATGGATGTTTTGAATTGTCCCAGAATTTTGTGCTGCTCAGGCGCAGGATTGTAGAGGGCGGCGCCCTCATTACGGCCAGCGGTGGCACATCTTTTCTAGGCTGTATCGGGACGAATGCCCCGTTGCTGGTAGAGGCCAAGTTTTCCAGGGCGTATGTTGGGGATCAATCCGCATTTGTGCTCACAGATGTCAATAATGTAGTGCTTAAGGTTCAGACAAACCCCTTCTTTGCCTTTAGTGGTTTTAGCGCCGGTACTTATCGGATATGGCATATTGCGCATTCCGGAGATTTCACTGCAACGATCCGGGACAACATTGCGACGGCCCGTTTATCAAATGAGTGCTATGATCTTTCCGACAATTTTATCACCGTTACGTTGGATAATGTGGATGGTGGTGCAGTGGCGATCGCAGGCGATGTTTCGACAACCCGGACAATCTGCCTCGGCCAGGGATCTGGCTTTTTATCGCTCCAAAGTAATTCTAAAGCCGGGGCTAACTACCGCTACGTGCTCACCAATGCTTCGAATCAGGTAATCTTTACGTTGATTGGGTCCAGTATTGATATGAGCGTTGCCCCTCCCGGCGAATACAGGATCTATGGTATATCCTATACGGGCCGGCTATTATTGGGCAACAACACCAATATCCGGGAGGCGGTGATCTCGGACCGTTGCTACGCCCTTTCCAATAATTTCATCACGATAAAGAACGAACGCGTCCGCGGGGGGTTGATCACATTTTCGAGCGGCAGTGGGGACGATCGCTACGTCTGCCCGGAAAGTGCCGGTGGCGCTCAGCTTATCGGTTTTCAGCGCGGCGCTTCACAAGGGGCTTCATACGTTTATCTGATTACCAACGGAAATGGGACCATTGCCGGGGTATCTGCGACGGATTCGTTTGATTTTTCTGTTCTTCCGATAGGGGAATATCGGGTTTGGGGCCTGGCGTATGCCGGAACGCTGCTGGCAAGGGTAGGGTTCAATCCTGCAAGCGGGCCGTTGGTAGAAGGGTGTGCTTCCCTGTCGGAGAATTCCCTCATCGTACGGAAGATCAACCCGACCGGAGGCAGGGTTACCCTGGAGAACAATGCAGGGGATACGGTTTACGCCTGTACGCAATCGTCCTTGCCGCAACGGCTCAGGGTCGTGGCAGAAGGGCTGGCCGGTGGGCAGACAATTTTTTTGCTCACGGATAAATCTTTAAGGATACTGGCGGTTTCGCCTTCGGGGTTCTTTTCGCTGGATTCGCTGCCTCAGGGCGAATACCGGATATGGTCGTTGGCCTATAATGGGCTTTTACTGGCAAAGCCCGGCCTTCAGGCGAATAAAGACCCGCTTTCCCAGAGTTGCTTTGGGTTAAGTACCAACACAGTGACGGTTTTCCATGGCCCTGTTGCAGCTTCGGGCATGAGCTTGCGGTTGACGCAGCCCGATTCGGCAGCGCAGGTATGTGCCGGTGGCACAAATGGCACCGGCGGGATTGTCCTTTCTGCACGCACCCAGACCCAGGGACCGTTCGCATTTTTGGTCACAGACACCCTGAACAAGGTCCTTCTGGTGGCCCAGATGCCAAATACGGCCTCAAAATTGGACAGCGCCGGTTATATCAGGGAACTATCCCTCGCACTCGGTCAGCTTCCAGGAGGACATCTGAATATTTGGGGGCTGGCTTATACCGGGAACTTCCAGGTCAGGGTGGGTGATTCCCTCACAGGCAGCGCCCTTTCCAGCGGATGTTCTTCCCTTACCCGCGATCCAGCCCGTTTCTTTTTGCCCAAGGTTGACGGAGGTAGGATCAGGGGGGTAGGGTTTGAGAGCGATTCCATTTACGTATGTGCAGGCGATCAGGTCCCGGATTCTATTTTCTTTGCGAATTCGTCCCAGGGGGTGGCCACTCAGTATCGTTATTTGCTTACCAATACCGCCAATCTGATCATTGCCGAGCTGACCACGGACGTACAGAACTTCGAAAGTATCGGATTTAACGAGCTGCGGATCTGGGGGGTATCCTTTACCGGTGCATTTATCTCCAACCGCAACAAAACGCTTTCCTCTGCGGTATTCTCCAATGGCTGTTTTGAATTGTCGAGGAATTTCCTGACGATTTACCGGGACAGGCCGGTCGGAGGCCAGGTGAGTACCGCCGATAATTCGACCAGCATTTATTTTTGTCCGGGCAGGGACGAAGCAGTGCTGCGCCTGAAGACGAGCAGCCGGTCGCGGGCAGGTTATGTGTATCTCCTTACTGATACTGAAAATAGGGTGAGCGCGATTTTAAATTCGTCCGATTTCATGCCCGGCAGCATTACGGTTGGCAACTACCGCATCTTCGGTTTGTCCTATACCGGGAAGTTGCTGCTGAAACCCGGGGACAAAATTGATATGACACAGCGCTTGTCCTCCAGTTGCTTTGAATTATCTACTAACTTCATTGCGCTGACCCGCGGCGGCGAAGTGGGCGGCCAGCGGTTGACAACGCTGTTTGGGGATTCCCTGTTTTATGTTTGCCCCGGGGATGGGGCCAGCGACCTGGTAATTGCTTTTCCTCCGGCCAATATTCCCTCGGGCTCGAGTTATGTAATGGTCATTACAGACGCACAGAACCGGATTATCTATCCCGAAGTCCGCAATCCGTTGATTGACTTTGAGGGCGCGCCTGCCGGCGTGTACCGGGTTTGGGGGATTTCATACACCGGTATCCTGCTGACACAGTTCAATACGGTGCTGGGCAGTAGGCCTTTGAGTTCTGATTGCTATGATTTATCGGAAAATTTTATCACCGTAGTGTCCGAGTTCCCGGTAGGGGGCACGATCAGTACTGCGGATGGCCGTACCGATATCGCCGTAATAACCGGGGATGGCAAGGCGGATAAAATCGGTTTTGTGAAAACGGGTACTTCTCCCAACACGCCGTACCTTTTGCTGCTTACATCTACCGATAATACGATTCTTCGGGTGATTAGCGCGGACACTTTTGATTTTGAATCCCTGCCCGTAGGTAAATATCGGATGTGGGGCCTGGCGTATTCGGGTATCCTTTTGGCAGCGCCGGGGGCTAATGTGGGAAGCTCGCCGTTGAGCGACAACTGTTCTTCGCTTTCGGTAAATTTTGTGAATGTAGAAGTACAACCGAGGCCTCAGGTGGGGGCGATTACCCGGGGCTTCACGGCGTTGCAGCAGCAGGAATCACCCGCGCGCAGCTTTAAAATGTCCGCTTTGCCCAACCCAACTTCCGGGGCGCTTCGCGTATATTTCCACTTGGACGGAGCATCGCAGGAAATAGTCCGGCTTCAACTGGTATCGCTTTCCGGCCAGGTTCTTCGTGTTTTGCATACCCGGGGGGTCATCGGCATAAATGAAGTGTCGCTGGAATTGGACGGCCTGGGAGATGGGATCTATCTGCTGAAAGCCCAATCGGGCCGGGAAATGGAAATCCTGAAGATCGTCAAGACCGGCTCAGGGGCGAAATAGGATGGCGCTCTACGTCCGGCATAACATTTTTAATGCGTTGGCCGTATGTTTTTGTTGCCGCTCCTGGCGCTAACAGATTATTTTGAGTGCCGCTGTATAATTAAAACGTCGCCTTCGGTGCCAAGCGCCAAATGATGCCTTGGGGTTGTGTAAAAAAGTTTTTTACGGCGCTTCGCGCCAAATTATGTTTTGGGGTTGTGTAAAAAAGTTTTTTACGGCACTTCGCGCCGAATTATGTTTTGAGAGACACGTCATTTTCACGATTTCGCGAAGCGAAATCGTGAAAATGACGTGTCTCTCAGAAGAATATTCTGCCGCCGAAGGCGGCAAAAGACTTTTTACACAACCCATGAAACACAAATCAGAAGGATGAACGGGTCCAACCCGCAATAAAAAAGGCCTTGCTTTTGGCAAGGCCTTTTTTATTGCAACAGTGTACAGGACTATTCTTTGACGAATTTTTTCTCTTTGATCCTTGCTTTTTTGCCCACCAGATCGCGCAGATAGAAGAGGCGTGCCCGGCGGACTTTCCCGCGCTTCAGGAGCTGGACTTCGGTGAGGTTGGGCGAAGAGAATGGGAAGATTCTTTCTACGCCTACGCCATTGGATACTTTGCGCACCGTGAAAGTCTTTGTGGCCCCCTGGCCTTTGATTTGGATGACATCGCCGCGGAAGGACTGAATCCTTTCTTTGTCACCTTCGATGATTTTATAGCTGACCACGATGTTGTCGCCAGGGCGGAAAGCGGGGAAATCCCGCGAAGGGGTCAACTGCTCGTGAACAAACTTGATGGCGTCCATTGGTATATGCTTTAATAAATGAAACAGGTCTTGCTTAAGCCGTGCAAAGGTAATGATTATTTCTTTTACTGGAATACTTTTTTAGAACAATTTAGCGAATGAGGGTGACGAAGCCTTTATATTCGTAGGGGTCGCCCCGGGGCCCGGTAAAAGAGACCAACACGACATAAACCCCAGGCGGGGCTTCCTGGCCGTTGTTGAATTTCCGGCCGTTCCAACCGACCGATGGGTCTTCGGCCAGATAGACCATCTCCCCCCAGCGGTTCCATATTTGGAAGCGGAAATTGCGGATGCCCGGCAGAACGCCCACCCCTTTGAAAAAATCGTTCACGGAGTCTTCATTGGGGGTAAAGGCATTGGGAAGATGATAGGCCACGAGTGGCTTGACATCAATGACCTGGGCGGAGGTATCTGTACATCCGCTTGGGTGGGTCACGATCAGTTTTACTTCGAACATACCCGTGTCGGGAAATGTATAGGTCGGGTTGCGCTCACGGGAGAATGCGCCGTTGCCGAAATCCCAGTACCAGGCGATACTGCGCTCGGATTGCTCTTCGAACTGGACCTTCGGTGCGAGGTTACTGACTGCCTTTGGGGCAAAAGAAAAATCCGATAGTGGGGCCTGATAAATGGTAATCAGGTCTTTGAACAGGGTATCTGTTTTGCAACCGATGGGGGAGACCAGGTTGAGGGAAACGGAATACAGCCCCGGTTTTTCATAGACGTGGGTGGGGCTGATGAGCCCGCTTTTCCCGCCATCGCCAAAATCCCAGTTGATGGTATAGGAGTCATCAATGGGGAAAGACAGGTTTTCAAAGAAAATTTTACCCGGGGTGCACCCCTGAAAGCTGTTGGGCGCGATGACGATGAGGGCAGGCACAGGGAAATAAGGGACGTCCCGAATCGTGGAAGCAGAACAAAGGTTCGTATCTTTAACAGCAAGGGCAACGGGGATTTTTCCGGGCTTTCGGTAGATATGCTGGGTTTGTTCGCCCTTGCCATTGGCCCCGTCGCCAAAATTCCAGGTCCAATCCACGATTTTTCCGCTGCCAGACCTCGAATTATCTTTAAAATATACCGGCCCGGAGACGCAGGTGTCGTATTCGAAATTGAAATCCGCCGTAATATCCGGAAAGATCCTCACCTGGATGTTTGCCGTATCGCCGCAGTCTGTGCCGGGGTTAAGGATCAACTGGCCCCTGTAATTTCCCACGCCGGGGAAGGTTACGGTAGGCTCCCATTCATTAAAGGTTTTGACCTGGCCGCCGATATTGAAGCGCCATTCGTACTTTGAGATAAATTGCCGCTGAAAGCTTTCGTTGACAAATTTGATATCGGTAAGGCCGCAGGAGTTGACTTCAAACTCTTTGTCGCTGATAATTTTATTTTCTTTGATATCGGCCACAACGGTAGGGTCGCAATTGGCCACGTTGAACTGGAAGTCCCGGAAAACTTTGCTCAGCAACTTTCCGGTGACTTTATCGTACTCGTACAGGCAGACCCCGACAACGTATTGCCCGAGTAATTTTGGGGTGCCCGTAATAATACCTGTATTCGGGTCTATTTGTATGAGGGGGTCGCCCCCCATCGGCGCCACAGGCGTGTAGAGCGGCTGTACGAAGTTAACTTCCCGATAGGGCGGGGGGCAGGCAGGATTGGGATAAGCGCCGTTGCAGCCACCGAAGGTAGGTGCCTGTACGGCAGGGCCTCCACCGGCCAGGGGCGAGCAAAAGGCGTACACGAGCTGATCGCCGTCGGGATCGGTCGCCGAATGGTCAAAGTTGAGCGGGTTATTCGCACAAATGACGGTCGGCGGAAATTGATTGAATACCGGGCTGCTGTTGCACTTCGTCTGTGCCTCCGGTGTGATCTCTATCGTATAGGTCGCACCTACATCGCCCGGTGAAATGAGGTTGTTGACCGTCAGGTTCCTGCAGCAGCGCTGATAGGAGATATGGTAGCTGTCTGTGGACTGCGGCAGCCTGACATTATACTGGCTGAGCCGGAAAACATAGCGGCCCTGCTCAACACAAATATTGGGCGGGATCAGACAGGGATAGTCCGGACGGGATACCGGAGTAGTAGATTGCAGGGGCACATTCAGCCTGGCGATAAAATTGGATTGGCTCAGACGGTCACAGGGCGTGGTGCTGCCGCAGCGATAGATTGCGATAAATGCGAAGGGGTCGAGTTGGGCACAACCGGTACAGCTACAATCCCGATAGATGTAAAGGGTGAATTCATAGTCGCCCTCCCCCAGGCATTTGTACGTTATCGTACCCCCAATAATATGTCGTGCGGACAGGGATACGGGGGTGCCTGCACAAAGCAAGGCGAGTAAAAATAAAAATAATATTTTTTTGGCCATGACGCGGTATTGTACTTTATCGCAATAGGGTTACAGTGCCTTCAAAGACTTTTTCCTTACCTTCGGTATCTTTGTACACCGCCCTGTAAAAATACACATCTTGCGGCAAGATCCCACCGGTATTGAACACGCGACCGTTCCAGGCATCCTCGGCGGACTTGCCCTGAAAGATCAGGTTGCCCCAACGGCTGTAGATCGCGAGTTGATAGCCTTCTGCCCCCTGTAGGCCACCCAAGGGGCCAAATGTGTCGTTAATCCCGTCGCCGTCGGGGGTAAACACGTTGGGCCAATAAACGGATTCGGCCACCGCAATCCGGATCTCCTGCACTGCGGTATCTCTGCAACCGTCTGCCGAGGCAGCAATCAGCCGGATTTGGTAGCTGCCGGATTCGGCGAAGGTGAAGCTTGGGTCGGCAGCGTTGGACTGTCCACGCCCCGCAAAATCCCATTGCCAGGATTGGGCATTCGTGGAAAGGTCTTTAAATTCGAGCTTTTGATTATTGCCTTTGGGATTGTCGGGGGAAAAAGAAAAGTTGGCGATGACGCCGGTGCCTATACGAATCTCAGGGATACGCGCTTCCCTGAAGCATCCGTTTGGTGCACTCAGGCGTGCAGTAACCTGGTAAACCCCGGGCAACCTGTAGGTATATACCGGGTTGGGAAGGGTTGCGCTACCCCCTTCCCCGAAGGCCCAACGCAGGGAAACCCCGCTGCCGGTGCCTGAAAAATCGGTGTTCGAGAACCGGATAGCGGCAGGCGTACATCCACCGACCGGCGTAGCCTGGATTGCGAAAGGATCGGGCAGCGGATAGTAGCTAAAGGTTTTGGACGCCTCGGCTCCGCAACCATCACCAGTCGTAACTTGCAAGCGGACCGTCTGAGTACCGGGCGCCGGGAATTGAAAAGTGGGGTCCTTTCGGGTGTCGGGGGAAATATTGGCGCCAAAGCTCCAGCGATAAGCTGTTATTGGACGGCCGCCGGCATCGCTGAGGTCGGTAAACTGGAAACTTCCCTGCCGGCAGGTGTCTCCTTCTATCCGGAATGCTGCCTGAAGCGGTGGCCTTACCGTTACCTGTACCTGAGCGGTATCCGAGCAAATCGTACCGGGGTTGAGGATTAACCTGCCCGGATAAGCGCCGGGCCCGGGAAAGGAAAATTTTCCATCCCATTCCGTACTGGTCAGCTTTCCGCCCGGCACGTCAAATTCCCAGCGGTAAGTATTGATGAGCTCGCGCTTGTAGCTCCGGTTGATCAGGGTGACCTCGGATTGCCCGCAGGACTGAACCAGCGAGACCCCCTGGGCACTTATGGTATCCCTTTTAATCTCTGCGATGATATTGTTTTCACAGCGCGTAATGTTGAACTGGAAGTCGCGCAGTACCCTGCTGAGCAGTTTGCCGTTGCGGTATTCCGACATACAGACCCCTACCACAAACTGCCCAAGCTGTAGCGGTGCGCCACTCATTTGACCGGTGGCGGGGTCAAGCCTGAAATTTGCATTGATGCCGAGCGGCTGGGCTGCACTATAGGTCGGGCCGATATAGTTGATTGGCGCGTACGGAGGGGGCAGGTCGGGGTCAGGTGCCACGCCGGTGCCGCTGTTGGGTAGAAGGGTATTCTCGCCGCCGCCCAGCAATGACCCGCAAAGTGTATAAACCAGCGAATCGCCTTCCTTGTCAATGCCCATGTGGTCGAAGCTGAAGTTTGCCCCGGCACAAAGGACAACCGGAGGAAAGAAACGGAAGGTCGGGCTGTTGTTGCAGGTCTTTTGTGCCTCCGGGGAGAGTTCTATGGTATAGGTAGCCCCGGAACGCTCCGGGGCTGTGACGTTGGTAATCGTATTGTTCCGGCAACAACGCTGGTACGTGATGATATAACTGACGTCTTCTATGGGGAGGTCTACCTCAAGGGTATAGATCCCTTCTTCTACGCAGACGTTTTCAGGTACCTGGACACAGGAATTGCCGGGGTCGGGCTGTACCTTGGTCACCTTAGGGGTCGCGAGGTAAAAGGTTCTGGGGAGGTTGGTCCGGTCGCTTCGGAATAGTGTTACAGATGCAGGGAAATTGCCCGGGGTAGAGTCAAAATTTGACCCCGGGGCAAGGCAATCCCTGTAAATTTTGAAAGTAAAGCGATAGCGCCGCGAATTACTGCCAGGATCATTCTGGCTAAAACCCAGGCATTCGTAAGTGATCTGGCCGCCGATGATATGGGCCGAAAACACCGGTTTCTGCGCACAGCAAAGTACGATGCCGAGGAAGACGCGCCAGTGCAATAAAGAGGTTCTCACAAACGTTTGTATAATTTTTTAAAAAATCAACGAAAGGGATACCTAATAACGAAATTTTCTCCAAAGGTATTCTTTCTTTTGTGGAAAAAAAGCAGGGCCCGCTAAACCAGGCCAAGGGAATAGGTTTGCAAAGGTTACCCAACAATAACAACAAGCGCGATGCCATGGACATTACACCGCCTACGATTGAAGAGCTGGCCGTAGTACTGCAAAACAGCGGCGTCGCGCTCCTGCCTACAGATACGGTTTGGAGCGCGGTCGTTCTGTTAGATAGCCGCAGAGGTTTTGGCAAATTGGAGCACTGCCTGGCCATGGTACCTGGACTGCCATGGCCTGAATTACTGGTGCGCGACACTGAACAGGCAAAGCAGTACATCGCCCACCTGCACCCCCGTCTGGAAACGCTTTGGAACCACCACACGCGGCCCCTGTCTATTCTGTTTGACAATCCTGTCAATCTCCCTCCGGGGTTGTTGCAAGCTGATGGGGGTGTAGTCTTGAGGCTTGTAACAGACGTGTTTTTGAAGCGCCTGATCGAAAAATTAGGCCTGCCCCTGATTGCGTTACCGGCATTTACAGCGCAGGGGGAGGTCGCTTTACATTTTGACGAGATCAGCGGCGCGCTAAAGGAGCAAATGGACTATATTGCCGGCAACCAGGGCCGGGGGATTGCACCGGGCGAAATTTCGGTAATGGTCCGTCTGACCGCAATAGAGGAGCTGGAATTCATCCGGGAGTAAGCCCACCTGCCCTAAAGGGCTTTTTTTTCGGTGTAAACAGGTGTTGCAGGGCCTTTTGAACGGTTGGGTCATGCTGGTTGATTACCTGAAAATAGGCCTCCGGGCCAAATAAATTTCTGGCCACATGGGCTTTGATCAGGTAAGGCAGTCGGCTTTTTACTGCTTGCCACTCCAGCGGGGAAAAGCCGGGAGCGGTACTGGTCAGGTACTGCTTAAATGCTGCAACCGTACTGTCGCCGATAGTATATTGCCGAAAATACAATGTGCGTTCCCCTTCAAAGCGTTTTTTTGCCTCGCCATAGCTGCTCAGGGAAAAAACGGGAAGCTTGTTCCTGACCTCCTGCATGATCGGGAGCTGCCCGATACTGTCTGCCGGGATGGTTATGTCCGGAAGTATCCCGCCGCCGCTGTACACCACGCGCCCGGCATCTGTAAAATATACCGTTGAGTCAGGCCCATTCCCGGTCCCAGCCGCAACTGCCGGTCCGGATACCTCCGCCGGGCCGGTTGTTTTGGTGATCACCTGCCCATTCTTTTTGTATGGTCGTTGGATTGATCTGCCAGAGGGCGTGAAATAACGTGCAACGGTAAGGCGGACTGCAGAGCCATCGCCGAGGGCATATTGTTCCTGGACCAGCCCCTTACCATAAGAACGACGGCCAATCACCAGGCCCCGGTCGTGGTCCTGGACGGCGCCTGCAATGATTTCGCTCGCAGATGCACTGCCTTCGTCTATAAGGACAGCGATTTTTCCGATATCAAAAAAAGCGCGGCCACTGGAGTGATAATCGGAGCGGTGGACGGTCCGTCCCTCCGTGTAAACCATAAGTACTCCGCGTTCGGGGAAGATTTGGCTCAGGATATTAGATGCCTGCTGAAGGTAGCCTCCGGGATTATGCCGCAGATCGAGGATAAGATGGATTTGCCGGTTACGCGCGGAGAGGCGCTCCAGCGCCGCGAGGAACTCTTTGTCTGTAGTCGCGCTGAAGCGGTTAATCCGGATATAGGCCACCCGGTCGTTGAGCCAGTAAGCGGCATCAACACTTTTGATGGGGATGCGCCGGCGTTCCAGGGTGAGGGTCTTGGGGGATTTTCCCGGATACCGGAGGATAGCTATACGCACCTTACTTTTATTTTCGTCCCTCAGGCGCCTGATGATATCGTCGCTGTTCAGACCTTTTCCGGAAACCAGGGAATCTTCGACAGCAATAATCTTGTCGCCGGCGAGGATACCGGCTTTCTTCGCCGGGCTATCACCAGCGACACTGACCACAACGACCGTATCCCCGAGCAACAGGAACTCGACGCCGATGCCCATGAATTCCCCCGCCATCTGTTCCTTGATTTTGGACAGTTCTTCCGGGGAAATATAGGAAGAGTGCGGGTCGAGTTGCCGCAGTACGGCGGTAATAGCTTCGTCCACGAGCTTATGGCGATCTACCTCATCCACATATTTTGCCTCGATATAGCGAATGAGTGCCTCTATTTTGTGGTTGGGGGAGGCGTCATCCGGTGTAGCAGGGCCGGAGAGCCGCATCCCGATATAAATCCCTGCGGCCAATGCGATAGAGAGCATTAAAGGCAGCCAGATAGCAACGGGGGAGGGCTTGGGCTTTTTATTCGCCTGCATATTCCGCTGAATTAAGTTGGTTAAGCGCTTCTGAACGGCAGGGGCCATTGTGTGCCGGCGGCTTTCCCCCAAGCGCTTTTTATTAATATTTCAAAAAAAGGCCGTAATGCAAAGATTTTTTCAAAATAATAAGCAAAAGACCCGATCTGTTTAAAAAAAAAGCAATTATTTTGTCAGAAGTTGGAGGCGCTGAAGACCGCAAGGGGCAGTTTTCCGCTTTGATGCAGAATGACAGCACTGTGTGCCGGTTTTATGTGGCCTGCCACTATAAAGCAATAGGAAAGTTCCCGAAAAAGTTCAAATATGGTAAAAAATATAGAGATAGATAAACTGGACAGGCAGATTTTGTCTATGCTAATGGAGAATGCAAAGATCCCCTATACCGAGATTGCAAAAAAGCTTTATGTTTCAGGTGGGACAGTCCATGTGCGAATGAAAAAACTGGAAGACGCAGGCGTGGTAAAGGGATATAGCGTGGATGTAGATTATGCCAAAATCGGATACGATATCAGCGCTTTTTTAGGAATTTACCTGGACAAGAGCTCCTTGTACAAGGAAGTTGTCACGGCGCTGGAAAATATCCCGGAGGTCGTAGCGGCATATTACTCCACCGGCCTGTACAGTGTTTTCGTCCGGATTATCTGCAGGGATACTAATCATCTGCGGGAGGTCCTCCACGAAAAAATCCAGAAAATAGCGGGCATACAACGCACGGAGACCTTTATTTCGCTGGAGGAGAGTATAAACAGGCACCTCGAGATCATGAACAAGGGCGAGATGCCCTGAACTAAAGTCAGCTTTTGGACGAGGGTTCCGGTTTAATTTTCCAGCGAGGGGTTGTGTAAAAAGGTTTTTTACGGCGCTTCGCGCCAAATAATCATTTGAAA
>JBMOJO010000008.1:0-41148 GCA_049315745.1 Saprospiraceae bacterium
TAAAAGATGCACGCACACCAAATAAAATCCTTCGCGGCGAAGCCGCGGATACCCCATTAAGCAATGACTTCCATCGCTTTTTTATATGCTCCGGATTCCAACTTGCCTTTAATTGCTTTGAAGGCCTCAATTGTGAGATGAATATCCTCTTCGTTATGTTCAGCGGTAGGGATGAGGCGCAGGAGCATCATCCCTTTAGGAATAACAGGATAGACGACGATTGAGCAGAAGATGTTATAGACTTCGCGTAGGTCATAGACGAGGTTTGTGGATTCTTCCACGGAGCAGTTCATATAAACGGGGGTTACACAGCTATTGGTGCTGCCCAGGTCGAATCCGGCATCGCGCAGGCCACCCTGTAAAAGGCCCACGTTGTACCATAGTTTTTCGCGGAGTTCGGGCTTGGAGCGCAGGAGTTCGAGGCGCTTCAGATTGCCGATGACCAGGGGCATTGGGAGGGATTTTGCGAAAATTTGTGAGCGGGTGTTATAGCGGAGAAAATCGATGATTTCTTTTTCTCCCGCAATAAAAGCGCCGATGCTTGCCATTGATTTTGCAAAAGTGCTGAAGTAGAGGTCAATTTGTTCTTGGCACCCTTGCTCTTCCCCTGCCCCGGCGCCGGTATTGCCGAGCATGCCGAATCCATGGGCGTCGTCCACGAGAAGTCTGAAGTTGAATTCGCGCTTTAATTCGGCGATCTCTTTGAGGATACCTTGTTCTCCGCGCATGCCGAATACCCCTTCGGTGATCACGAGTACTCCGCCACCGCTTTCCTGTGCGGCTTTAGTTGCTTTTTCCAGTTGTTTCCTGACGCTTTCGATGTCGTTATGTTCAAAGGGGAAGCGTTTGCCGAGGTGCATACGAATGCCATCATAAATACAGGCGTGATTGTCCTTATCATACACCACGACATCATGGCGGTCGAGCAGGGCATCAATAACAGACATAATGCCCTGATAACCGTAGTTGAGCAGCATGCCCGCTTCTTTTTGCACAAATTCTGCAAGTTCGTTTTCCAGTTGTTCATGAAAATTGGATTCCCCGGACATCATACGGGCACCCATTGGGTAGGCCAATCCCCATTGTGCTGCCGCATCGGCATCTACTTTACGCACTTCGGGGTGGTTCGCCAGCCCCAGATAGTTGTTGATGCTCCAGACAATCCTTTCTTTTCCCTGAAACATCATCCGGCTTCCCAGCTCGCCTTCGAGTTTTGGGAAGGCGAAATAGCCGTGGGCATATTTTTGGTACTGGCCAAGCGGGCCCCGGTTGTTGATTCTTTTTTCAAAAATGTCCATATCGCACTAATTTTCTTTTGATAATGGTGATGTACATCTTCTTTTTCCAAAGACACTGCAAAATTACCAGATTTTGTGAATTTCTTTTTTCTTAATCCACTTTCCCCATGCCTGGTTATAGGTATGTACGTTATTGGTTGATTGGTTTCTGGAGTCTTCCAATGGGAGCCCTTGTTCTGCCCATTCGAAGATACTGCCATAAAGGTTCAGCACATTGGTATAGCCCATGGAGATTAAGCGTTCGCCAATTTTTTCGCTTCGGTAGCCGACAGAACAATAAACGACAACGGTAGCTGCTTTAGGTACATCTTTAGTTTGGCTTAAGTTTAAATCGTTAAAACCCAGGTGCCGGGCGTTGGGAATATGGCTGATTTGAAATTCTTTAAACTCCCGGGCGTCGAAGAGGTAGATTTTTTCTGTTTCGGCTTTTTTTCGTAGTGTTTCTATACTGATGAGCGGCACGCTGAATTTTAACATTCCTGCAAGTTTTTGGTCGAGCGCTGGGTTGGAGAGAGAAGGGCGATCGGTTTGGCCGCCTGCAGGGGTACAGAAAAACAGAAGTATTGAAGTGAGGGTACTATAGAGAATTGAAAGCCAATGTTTCATGATTATCTTGAGGAATTGTGAAAGGTGTTTAGATATCACTCCCGGATTAATACAGGCCCGGTGCCTACCTGATCTTCTATACGCATTCCGTCTTCGCAAAGTGGTAATAGTTCGGAACGTGTGAATGTAATTATATCTTCGTGGATTTCATCCGGATAAAGGAGATGTACATTAGGGCCCGCATCCAGGGTAAAATATACTTGTTTTCCGGTATCGGCACGATATTGCTGGATCAACGTAATAATTTCGATAGTTTTTGGATTGAGTAGGATGAATGGGGGGGCCGATGCCATCATGAGGGCGTGGAGGGTGAGTGCCTCACTTTCGGCAATTTGCCCGAAGGTTTCGAGGTCACCATTTTGAAGGGCCCGACCAAGCAGAATAATATTAGAGCCCGCTTGCCGGTATCTGCTATCGGCGTATGGATTCCCTTCCATGAGCTGATGGCCGGCCCTACTCGAAACGCTTTTTTCTTTTTTGCTTACGATTAATATATCGTCGTGCATTGTTTGAAATACGGGATGCAGGTGATGACCAATGGCCTGCGCATATTGGTCGGATGCGTAGGGAAAGGCGGGGCTGGCCCCCCAAATAGCTGCCAGGGGGAATACTGACCGACAGGCGCTTCCTGAGCCTAGCCTGGCTACAAACGATGCTTTTTGCAGGAATGCGTCTTTGTTGGACAGGGTGCCAAAAAGTGTTTGCTCCAGCGAACACAGGCATAAAGCCAGTGCGCTCATACTGGATGCCGATGAAGCAATTCCTGCGGAGTGCGGAAAAGAATTTGTGCTATGGATATGTAGCTGCAGTTGTTGGATAAACGGAAAGATTGGGAGCAGGGATTCCAGGAGGTCATTGATTTTTTTTTCAAAAGCGGGTTTTGGGGCGCCTTCAAAGTTGAATTTCAGGGTAATGCCCTCCGATTTGCCTGTTTTAGGAAAATATTGGAGCAAGGTATCTGTAAAGGCATTCTGAAGGGTAAAGCTGATTGAAGGATTTCTCGGAAGTTGTTGTCCATATTTTCCCCAATATTTTACAATAGCGATATTCGAAGGGCTTTTCCACCTAACGAGTCCTTCCACCGCCCTGCCCTCTTCTAATTTGAGGTATGGGTTTATGTATTCCTGCATTTTAATTTGGTATTTGGCTTGTATGGCATGAAGTATAACTGTCAATTCGATTTATTCTGCTGCAGGTCGGTTTCATCGTGCAATTCAGATATCGTATTATGTTAATTGATGCATAAATGGGCCGGTTTTATTTTTTTTCCAGGGCACTTGTCCTTTTTGCCCGCTGCATTGGGTTTTCGGGTGCTTGGGGCATCATTTTTTCTCGGAAAAGCTCGAATCGGTTTATTTGAGGAACCGGGGGAAAATAGTTGTTGGACATGTCGGTATCTGCAGTTTCGAGATAGGGGTCGAGGGTGATTCTGTTGATCGCTTTATTGGTCATAAACAATTTTGATACCGCTTCGTTGTCCAGTAGCCAAATTTCTGCCGGGATGCGGAGTTCTTCTGTATTTCCATCGGCATATTCAAACTTTAGGATAAGGGGCATGACCAGCCCGCCTTTGTTTTTAAAGGTAATTTCGTAGAAGAATTTGGGGGATTCGAGGAACTTAGCCTCTTCCGGAGAGAGGCTGCTCAAGTATTTTTTATAATCTTCTATATCTAATTTGCTAATATTCAAAGGATTAAACGAAGAATAAAAGTCTTTTAGCGATGGATCTATTTCATCTTGGGTTGTTTTGATTGCTTTTTCATTTCTAATTGTACCAATAGCCCTGGGTGCGGGATTACCGGCCGTTTGGGCGAGGGTGTTTTCCACTTCCGGGTTTTTGGTATCGAGACGGAAGGCTTTTACATTTTCAATGGCAATATCTACATGGTCGGTGGTATAGAACCATCCATTCCAGAACCAATCCAGATCAATACCGGAAGCATCTTCCATTGTCCGGAAAAAGTCGGCAGGAGCTGGGTGTTTAAATTTCCAGCGGTTTGCATAGATTTTGAAAGCGGAGTCAAACAGATCCCTGCCGAGGATGGTTTCCCGTAGGATATTTAGGGCTGCGGTTGGTTTGCTGTAGGCATTTGCGCCGAGGTTAGAGACGGATTCAGAATTAGACATAATTGGCTCGAGTAATTTTTTATCGAGCTTCATATAATCGGTAATCAAGTTGGAAGGGCCTCTTCGATGAGGGTAATTTCTTTCCCACTGTTGTTCTGTAAGATATTGGACAAAGCTATTGAGCCCTTCATCCATCCAGGTCCATTGCCGTTCATCGGAGTTGACGATCATGGGGAAATAATTATGGCCGACTTCGTGGATAATCACGCCGATCATGCCGTATTTAACCCTTTGGGTGTATGTGCCATCTTTTTCCGGCCGTCCACCATTAAAGGAGACCATGGGATATTCCATTCCGATATTATTGGTATGCACCGACCATGCTACCGGATATGGATAATCGAAGGTATAGTGCGAATACCATTTAAGGGTGTGGGCAACTACTTTTGTTGAATATTGCTCCCAGAGGGGGTTCCCTTCTTTCGGGTAGGCAGACATTGCCAATACGATTTGGCCATTGGACATCGGAACGCCAAGGGCGTCCCAGATAAACTTTCGGGAAGAGGCGAAGGCGAAATCGCGGACATTTTGAGCTTTGAATTTCCAGGTTTTTTCGTTTGTGGCGCTTTTCTTTTCAGCGCTGCGTGCCTCATCCGGGGTTACGATAAATACCGGGGTAGTGCGTTCTTTTTGAGCTTGATCCAGCCTCAATATTTGTTCGCGCGACAATACCTCTTTAGGGTTCTGGAGTAATCCTGTGGCAGCGACGACATGGTCGGCGGGAACGGTAATGCTTACGTCATAGTCGCCAAACGGTAACGTAAACTCGCCTTTTCCAAGGAACTGTTTATTTTGCCATCCCTCGATATCGTCATAGACGCACATTCTGGGAAAGAACTGTGCAATTGCATACAGGTAGTTGCCATCTTCCGGAAAATATTCATAGCCTGATCTTCCCCCGAGTTTGATGCGATCATTGATATTGTACCACCACTTTATTTTAAAGGAGAATGTGTCTCCTGGCTTAAGTGGAGCTGGTGGGTCAACACGCATCATTGTTTTTACGATGGCATATTGCAGGTTATTGCCCGCCGTACTTTGGACGTATTCGAGTTTGAAGCCGCCATCGAAAGTAGGTTGCAGGGCTTGTAGTTCACGAAGCGACATTTGGCCATTCATCGTTCCGGTAGCAATCTTATGGGAGTCAGAGTCTTTGGCTTTTTGATTTTGATCGAGTTGTAGCCATAAATATTCGAGCACGTCAGGCGAGTAGTTGGTATAGTGAACCGTTTCTTCCCCATAGATTCGCTGTGTGAGATCATCAAGACGGAGGTTTATCACATAGTCTGCTTTTTGTTGCCAGTATCCGTTTCCCGGAGCGCCAGCTCCTGTTCGTATGGGCGAGGGTGTTGGCAGTATTTCATAAAGCTGCTTGAATTTATCTGTTTTTTGCGCAAGGACTGGATTGGTTCCAGTTGAACAAACGAGCGCGCCAAGCATGGCGAGCAGGAGGACCATTTTGACGTTTTGCATAAATCCGTTTTAATTTTGCTTTATCCGTATTCGTTTGAGCGGTGTTGTTTTTGGATTGTGCTATTTCAGCATATTTATTTGATCCAACAAAATATGCCAATATAAATCTTTTGTTAGTGTTTCGCGCGACTTTTTGTGAGGGTTTTCTACGGAAAATTGCACCCTGGGTTTAATCCAAATATTCCACTACAATAAGTATAATTATATAGACGCATTAAATGTTCCACGTGGAACATTTAATGCGTCTATAAACGCATCTGTCTATTTGCCGTGGGTTTCCGCGGCTTCGCCGCGAAGGATTTTATTTGCTTTGGTGTGCGTGTATTCTGTGCGCGCATCCGCGCGCACAGAATACACGCACACCAAAAATATTATCTTCCGGGGCAACGACCTGCTAAATAGATGCGTATAAACATAAGTGCGGCTACAAGTATGGTTGATCCTTTGTGCCGGGGAAAACAACCTCGTTGTCACAAGTTCTGCATTTTCTGATTAGCGGAGGTTCAGCATATAATCTTTCAACATTGAAAAATCTGCGGGTAATTTTGTACTAGTTTTAGGTAATTCGGCCAAACCTGCCAGGCGTTCCGGAATGGGTATTTTGAAGCCAAGTATCCTTTGGACGTCCGGAAGAAACTTTGCTGGATGTGCAGTCTCGAGTATAATCCCACGTGTTGGGATATTTTGTTTTCGTCTATACTGTTCGAGGGCATGCATGCCAACGGCACCATGAGGGTCAATGATGTATTTGTATTGCTGAAAAACCTGCCGTAAACTATTTTCTGTTTCGATATCAGATGCGCTAAATCCCGAGATATCCCCCTGTATTTTGTTCCACGTGGAACATTGTTGGTTGCCTGTCGCATGGGCGTAAAGATCATCCATACGGGCGAAGTTAGAGGGGTTTCCTACGTCCATGGCATTTGATAAAGTGGGGACGGATGGGAGGGGTTTGAAGGTGCCCGTTTGGAGATATTTGGGGACAATATCGTTTGCATTTGTTGCGGCGATGAATTGATAGACGGGCAGCCCCATTTTTTTTGCGATTAACCCTGCCGTGAGGTTTCCAAAGTTACCGCTAGGCACGCAAAAAACAACAGGCGGACCTTCAGGAGCAAGTTGTTTGAAGGCTTCAAAGTAATAAAAGGATTGTGGCACGAGCCGGGCAATGTTTATAGAGTTGGCAGCGCTTAATCGCAAACGCGTATTGAGCTCCGGGTCGAGAAACGCCTGCTTGACCATTGCCTGGCAATCATCAAAGTTGCCGGCAACTTCCACGGCATGGATGTTATGACCAAGGGTCGTCAACTGTTGTTCTTGAAGAAAACTGACTTTTCCGGAGGGGTAGAGGATGATTACGCGAATCCCAGGGGTGCGAAAAAAACCCGAAGCAACGGCACCACCTGTATCTCCAGAGGTGGCAACAAGGATCGTGAGCTCTGAATCTTCTCCGCGATTGAAGTAGCCCATAAGTTGGGACATAAAGCGGGCACCAAAATCTTTAAATGCCAGCGATGGACCATGAAAAAGCTCAAGAATATACGTCTCCTCATCGAGGCGAATCAAAGGGGCAGGAAAGTTTAAAGCATTCAGGACAATAGCCTCAATATCTTTATCTGAAATCGCACCCTGGAATAAAGTTTGGGTGACCATACATGCGATTTCCTGGAAAGAGCGGTATTGAAGCGTCTTGAAATAATTGTCAGGTAACACCGGAATTTGAACTGGCATATACAGGCCGTTGTCCTCCGGCAAACCTTTCATTACGGCTTCTTTTAAGGTCGCCCTGACGCGATGATTATTTGTACTGTACAGCAGCATGGAACCTAAATTAATGTAGAAGACGAGGTGTCTATTCTCTTCGCTCCGGCAAGATTAATACCTGAAAGGAATAAATGATGACGGATTTGCTCTGCTTCAAAGACCTTACCCATCGCCATCCCGATCGTTTTAGCAGTAACGGGGTCGTCGCAGAGTGCAAAGATAGACGGCCCGGCACCAGAAATACTGCATCCCAATGCACCCTTTTCAAGTGCAGCAGATTTTACCGCATAAAAACAAGGTATCAATCGTGCCCGCTGCGGTTCAATGACGGTATCCTGGAGGGATCTACCAATAAGGGCATAATCGGATTGGTACAGGCCAACAATAAACCCGGCAAGGTTTCCACTTTGCTCAACCAACTTTTCCAGCGAAACCTCCCTGCTCAGGATACTTCTCGCTTCCCGTGTGAGAATTTCAACTTCCGGGTACACTACAGCAGCGTACAGTTTTTCTGGAACGGGAAGCGCGTGTACATCCAAGGTAGCGTTGTTGCGCACTAAAACAATTCCACCGAGCAAGGAAGGGGCAACATTATCGGCATGATATGCGCCATCCGCAATCTGCTCTCCTAATACTGCGAACGGCAATAACGCCGGCTTGTCTAATGGACATCCCAGGAGTTCATTGACCGCCATTACTGCGCCTGCTGCGCTGGCCGCGCTCGAGCCCAAACCACTTCCAAACGGCATTTTTTTATGGATTTCCAGGAATATCCCCCTATCTGTGTAATCCAAATACTCGAGGAGCTTTAAAGCGGCAAACCCGGCGGTATTCCGCTCAGGTGTATAGGGCAATTTTCCGCTATCGCCGGTGATTTGTCGGATTTCCAGGCCACGGCGATCACTAAACCCTGCAACGATTTCATCTCCCGGGCCATTTAAAGCAAACCCTAAAATATCGTAGCCAACGGCTACGTTGGCTACAGATGCAGGGGCAAAAACCCTCACTGATGTCGTTTGATCAATGTTCACTTTATAGCGAATTTCCAATTTTAATAATCTCGGCGAATATCCCCGCCGCTGTTACCTCTGCACCTGCCCCGGGGCCTCTTACAACCAACGGCCGCTCCTTGTACCTTGTAGTGGTGAATACAATCATATTATCGCTCCCGTCTAAGTGATAGAACGGATGGTCAGATCCTACCGCGGTCAGATGAATCGCCGCTTCATTACCTTCCAGCATTGCAGCCATCCGCAGTACCCTGCCCTCCTTGGTCGCCGACTCAAGCATTTTCTCAAAATATCCATCGGCACTTTCCAACGCCTTGAAAAATGTAGCTACATCATAAGCATTCATACAAGATTGTGGCAGCCAGGATTGCATTTTAACCTCCTCGGCTTCCAAAGTAAGACCGGTTTCACGGGCAAGGATAATCAGCTTTCTGCGAACGTCCAAGCCCAAAAGGTCTATACGGGGATCAGGCTCGGTAAACCCCTTAAGTTGTGCCTCGCGGACAATATCGCTAAAGCGCTTTCCAGGGACAAAATTATTGAAGATATAGGAAAGCGATCCGGAGATTACCCCCTCGATTTTTAAAATATTATCTCCACTCAATATGAGATCGTTAAGGGTGGAAATAACAGGCAAGCCGGCGCCCACGTTGGTTTCGTACTGGAAGAGTACGCCCCGCTGCCGGGCAATGGTTTTGAGCATCCTGTATTGGTCAAAAGAGGAAGAAGTGGCAATTTTGTTGGGCGTTGAAATCGAAATGCTGCCTTCGAGGATCGCAGCATAGCGGCCCGCGATTTCTTCACTCGCCGTATTGTCCACAAAAATCGTGTTCGGAAGGTTCAGGCGTTTCATACGGGTAATGAACTCATCTATGCGCATGCTATGGTCAGATTGGTCAAGTGCATCCTTCCAATGATCAATCTGAATACCCTGCTCCCGGAATAACATTTTTTTACTGTTTCCTAACCCAACGACCTTGAGCTCAATACTGTGTTCTCTTTGCAGATAAGCCTTTTGACGACGGATCTGTTCGAGTAATGTATTTCCAATTAAGCCCGTACCAACTATGAATAGGTGCAATTCTGTCGTTTCTGAAAGAAAAAATGCCTCATGCAATACGTTAAGCGCCTTCGTTTCGTCATCTCTGTTTATTACAACAGAAATATTGAGTTCCGACGAACCTTGGGCAATCGCTACAACATTGACGCCATTATTTCCTAATGCCTGGAAAAGCCTGCCGGCAATCCCCGGCTGGTAGCGCATGCGTTCTCCTATTACCGCAACGACCGATAGGTTGTCTTCTATCTTAACCGGTTCTATCAGTCCGGAGGCGCGTTCGTTTTCAAATGCTTCCTCGACGATCTTTTTTGCTTTTCCAGCATAATCGGGCTGCACAGCAAACGAAATCGAATGCTCAGATGAACCCTGTGTAATCAAAATAATATTGATTTTTGCTTGTGCCAGCGCCCCAAATAACCGCGCGGCAATTCCAGGAACGCCAAACAACCCACTTCCCTGAAGCGTGAGCAACGCAATGTGATGGATAGAGGAAATCCCTTTAACCGGCTTTCCCTGCAGGGCATGATTCGCTTCGTTCGAAACCAAGGTGCCGGGAAAGGAGGGGTTGAAAGTATTTTTAATAACCAAAGGAATACGCTTGGCCAATGTCGGCTGAATCGTTGGTGGGTAAATGACTTTCGCGCCAAAATGAGACATTTCCATTGCCTCGGCATAGGTCAGATGTGGGATCGTGAATGCTTTCTTTACTTTCCTCGGATCGGAGGTGAGGACCCCGTCCACATCTGTCCAGATTTCTACAGATTCTGCATCCAATCCCGCACCAAGAAGCGCTGCAGTATAATCAGACCCCCCCCTGCCCAATGTAGTAGTCAGACCGCCTTTTGCAGAGGCAATAAAACCTGTAACTATTTGTATATCAGTGTTTTGTTCAAAATATTCTTTGATGTTTTGATATGTGGCCGATAAATCTACGGCGGCATTTCCAAACTGCTTATCGGTCTTGATGACTTTTCTGGCATCTAGATAATTTGCAGGCAGTCCAGCTTGCTGAAGTACATGGGTAATCAACCACGCCGCATTTCGCTCGCCAAAGCTCAGTACGTAGTCCATTGTCCGCGGAGATACCTCCCTGACCAGGAAGATTCCATATAACAAATTCTTCAGGACTTCGTGATTGTTTTCGAGCTCGGGAAGAACTTTGGTGCGGAATGGTTCATCCAGCAGTACCGCTGCAGCAGTAAAATGTCTTTGGCTGAAGGCATCAAAGTGAATGGCATAATGCTGGTCGCCTCGTTCTGCCAGTCGGGCCATGTGGATTAACGTATCCGTTACTCCCCCCATGGCAGAGAAAACGACTGCAAATTTTTCTCTGCGTGCGTAATATCCCTTTAAAATTTCTGTTATGTGCTGTATGCGGTCCGGCTGGGCAACAGACGAACCCCCAAACTTCAGGACTTTCATGCTTGTAGTGAATTGTGTATAATTTGCTTACGCCATTTATTAAATTATTGTTATGCCGGGGATTCTTGGGTCTAAAATTTGGTTTTGTACCTGCAATACGCCTTTATTTGATCATGTTAGCAGTGCATATTCCTCCAAATAGCGCTTATATGGACGAATAGCAGCACGTTTTTTCTGTCGTGCTGATTTGTAGCAACAAGTCATTTGTTTTGAGGATCCTTGGTCAGGAGGTAAGCCTAGCCCGGTTAATCTAAATAAGGCAAAATATTAACGATTATCTATTAACCGGGAATTTTTTTTACAAATTTATTCGAAATTCCCGCTAATCGTTTAGATATCGCTAAATATCTGGTCTATTGTCGCGATTTAAATTCCTTGAGATTGGTTGAAATGCTGAGGTGGTTGGCACCGCCCGCAAGGTGAAAGTTTCCTCTTCCATAATCTATCCGGAAGCGATTGATTTTGATGCCGAAACCAAAAGCAAAACCTGCAGCAGAGCCAAAGCCCTGAACGCTTAATTCTTTGCGCAAGCGGTGGTCATAAGATGCGCGGAGCCGGAAATTCTGCCTTGCGCCAAGCAAGAGTTCACCGCTGAAGAGGAGGTGACGAACAAAATTATCCAACTGTTGGCTAAATCGTCCCGGGGTGTCGGGTTCTTCACCAAATAAAGTTCCGTTTTCCTGCTTGGGATCATTATAGAGGATATTCCAACGGCTGAGGTTTCGGTAAATCAGGGAGAAGCGGAATGGGAGGTAACGGAGGGTTTTAGACAGGCCAGCCTGCATTTCAAAAGGTAATGGTTCTCGGAGATTGTCTGGCCCGGAGTAGGCAGTTAATTGTGTACCCAAATGGCAGGCCGTGAGCCCAAAGGAAAAATTGCGGGAGGTATCCTGGTATAAAAGCCCCAGATCGCCTGCAATTCCGAGCGACTGGAGATTGGCCAGCGTTGAAGTAATCCATTTGAGGTTTGCGCCAATTTGGATGCGTTCGTCAATTGGGATGGTAGCGCCAAGTGAGAGCGCGGATTCTTTAACTTCAAAAACGCCTTCTTCCTGGGAAAAAATATTTGTAGCGGATATTTCCCCATAATCTACATACTGAACCCCCAGCCTCAAAGTCGCGCCCAATTTGCTTAGATGGTGGCCATAAGCGAAATAGCCGTGCTGGATGCCGCCCGGGAAAAAACTGTGGCTGAAGCCCATTTGTCCATGCACGCCGGGATTGAGCAAAGCCGGGTTGGAATTGGCGAGATTTACATCGTCATCGGCCACACTGATTACAGCGCCCCCCAGGGCAGTCAGGCGAGCACTTGCCGGGAGGGTTAGAAACGTGAAGACTGTCCTCCCTCCGGTCGTTTGTCCGCTGAGTATGATAGGCAATACACCTGTGAAAAAAGTGAGGAGGAAGATTTTCATAACGGTTTTATTTATTTCCGTCCAGTTGCCAGACTGTCTTGCATATTCCTTCCTGGCACTCCATGGTCCTGATGTGCCGCCCGGTTTCGTCGTACATCTTGAGTTGCCCATGCTCGTTGTCTCCGTTCAGATAACTACCCGTAGTTTTGAGCGTCCCGTCTGGGTAGAATTCCTGGAATGGGCCGTTTTCCAGATTTTTGCGAAATTGGACCTTTTCCATAATGCTCCCGTCCGCATAAAATTTTACCCACAGGCCTTCCATTTGGTTATACTTGTATTGGCCTGTGAATTGAATTTTTTTGTTGGGATAGAAACTCCTGTACGAACCGTGAAAGATGCCCTGCCGGTAATTTTCCACAATTTGGGTATCGCCATTTTCGAAGTACAAAACACGCATCTGGTCTAATTTACCGTCTGCATACACGCATTCTTCTATGAGTTTCCCGGCCTTCGACCAGCGTTTGTACGCCCCTTGTTTTTTGCCTGTTTCAGGATTGACAAAGAAATATTCTTTTTCCCCAAAACCGTTCAGGGTATCTACTGCCAGTGTTTTTATTTTGTTTTCATCATTGGCAGGCGCAGCGGGCGAGCAGGAGGAGGTACCAAACAAGGTGAGTGCCGGTAAAGAAATTGTAGTAATTATTTGGGCGACTGATGGCATAGCGTATGAAATAGATAGTTGACAGTTATTGTGTTGGCAGACTGAGATTAATTTTTGAGGAGCCTGCACGCAAAATTTTTAAGGAAAAGTACACTATTTCTGTGAAATCCTTTTATGGCTTTCGGCCTACTGCAGTGCGTCCGATACTTTCGTAGTAGAAGTCATTTTCCTCCATCATTTCCAAAGGATAAAGGTTTCTTCCGTCAAAAATAACGTGTCGGTTCATTAATTTTTTGAGTACCGGAAAATTCGGTGTCCGGAAAACACTCCATTCAGTTACGATAATCAGAGCATCGGCATTATTGACCGCATCATACTGATCCTGACAATACATAATTTTAGGCCCGAAGATTTTTTCGACATTGGGCATTGCTTCGGGGTCGAAGGCTTTGATACGGGCGCCTGCTTCGAGGAGGTGTTCGATAATATAGAGGGCGGGAGCCTCGCGGATATCATCGGTGTTGGGCTTAAAAGCCAGCCCCCACACTGCGATGGTCTTGTCTTTCACATCATGGCCAAAAAAATCCAGGATGCGGTGTGCGAGGACGCTGCGCTGGCGTTCGTTCACAGTGATGACAGAGCGCAGGATTTTAAAATCATAGCCAAAATCCTCCGAGGTTTTTCCGAGTGCCTGAACGTCTTTTGGAAAGCAACTTCCGCCATAGCCTACGCCGGGAAAAAGGAACCTTTTACCAATCCTCGAATCGCTTCCGATACCGACCCGGATCATATCAACATTTGCTCCGGTGCGTTCGCATAAATTGGCGATTTCGTTCATGAAAGAAATGCGGGTAGCGAGATAGGCATTCGCGGCGTATTTGGTTAATTCGGCAGAGCGCTCGTCCATAAAGATAATGGGATTGCCCTGGCGGACGAAGGGTTCATAGAGTTGGCGCATTGCCTTGCGGGCTTTTTCCGAGCTGGTACCGATAACGACGCGGTCTGGCTTTAGAAAATCTTCTACCGCAACCCCTTCGCGCAGGAATTCCGGGTTGGAGACGACATCGAAAAGGTTTGGATCGGCTTTTTGGGCCATTATTTGATGTACTTTTTCAGCAGTTCCTACGGGCACGGTACTTTTATCTACAATAATTTTGTACGTATCGAGCATTGGCGCGATCTGGCCAGCGACGCCGAGGACGTAGGAGAGGTCTGCCGACCCGTCTTCGCCAGGCGGGGTGGGGAGGGCCAGGAAGATAATATCGGATTTTTCAACGGCGCTGCGGAGGTCGGTCGTAAATTCGAGCCTTCCCTGTCGCGAATTTCGTTCGAAGAGAATTTCCAATCCGGGCTCAAAAATAGGGATTTGTCCGTTACGCATGCGCTCGACTTTCGCGGCGTCAATATCTACACAAACAACATGATTGCCGGTCTCGGCGAAACAAGTTCCGGTGACCAGGCCAACATAGCCTGTTCCAACTACTGCAAGATTCATGAAATTATTTTTTTTCGTAATGTATCCTGTAAATGACATCTGCAAAATCATCCGAAACGAGCATAGAACCGTCGGGCATCAATTCGATATCAACGGGTCTTCCCCAGGGCTCATCGGATTTTTTATCCAGCCAACCCTCTGCGAAGGGCGCATAGCTCAGCGCTTTGAAATCAGGGCCAAGGGAAACCATTGAGATCTGGTATCCGCTTTTTTTGGACCGGTTCCACGAACCATGTTCTGCGATGAACGCTTGTTTTTTATATCCATTGGGGAACATGCTACCGGTATAGAATTCAATACCGAGCGGTGCGGTATGGGGGCCCATTTTTTGTACGGGTTGGATGAATTCGCTGCAGGGTCTTTTATTCCCAAACTCGGGGTCGGGCAGGTCGCCCTGGTGGCAGTAAGGATACCCAAAGTGCAGGGAATCGCGTATTGCGCGGTTAAGTTCGCAAGCAGGCAGGTCATCGCCCATCCAGTCCCGGCCATTATCGGTGAACCAGAGGTCTTTGCTGTCCGGGTGCCAGGTAAACCCAACGGTATTCCGGATGCCTTGCTGTACGATTTCCATATTGCTGCCGTCGGGATTGATACGTGTAATAGATGCATAGATCGCTTCCGGTTCGCAAATATTACAAGGTGCCCCGACGGGCACATACAATTTTCCATCAGGTCCGAAGGCGATATATTTCCAACCATGGTGGGTATCCGTCGGGTACTTGTCATAGACGACTACCGGTGCGGGCGGGTTGCTCAGGCGGTTCTCGATATCGTCAAAGCGAATAATCCTGCTTACTTCGGCGACAAAGAGCGCCCCATCGCGAAAGGCTACCCCATTCGGCATCTTCAGACCTTTGGCGATGAGGTATTGTTTATCCGCTTTTTTATCGCCATTGGTATCGAGCAAGGCATAGACATTGCCCTCGCTGCGCGTCCCTACAAACAAGGTACCATTTGGGGAAAGGCAAAGCGAGCGGGCATTTTTGACGTTCTCGGCGAAGAGCGCTATTTTGAAACCCTCTGGGAGTTTAATGCTTTCCAGGGGCAGCTTGGTGTTATTGCGGAGCAATTTAGGTTTTGGAGGGTTAATATTACTGCATTGCAGCATAGATATGCTGAGAAGGACGAGTATTCGGAACATCTGTTGCATAGGGCACTATTTGTTTGCTGAAAAATTGAGGTAATTCGTCAGGTCGGGAAATTCTTTGGTCAGGGCCTGGAGGTCTTGATTCGGCAGTAGCCGCTCTTTGACGAATGGCCGGACCTGAATTTTTGACGCCTCGCTGCCCCCGAACCGATTTCGGGCGGCAAGCGCATCGGCAAAAGTAATATAATGTCCTGCAAAGTAGGTATAACCGGGCTTTGGTAAGCTGACGATTTCTACGATAGGGAATTCCATTTGCGCGAGCAGGGGCCCTCTGTAAATACTGTCCGTGTTGGCAATCTGGAGCCGATAGACTAGTTGAGTTGCCGATTGGATATTTTTAGGCCCTTTTCCGATAGGGGCAACATATTCAATCGCTTGCCCTGCCCTGGAAATGATGCGGCAATCCACACCTTGTAGTGCGATTTCCATGTCGGTAGAAATGGCGCCCCTTGCCCGTATAGATGACGGGGGTACTCCCCGGTCAATCAGGAAAGTAGCTACCCGGGCAGCAGCATTGGCCCCGTTGAATAATCGGGCCGAGATCGCTTGTTCGATTTGTGAATAACCGGTGAGCAATAGTTCCTCTGAGGGGTTTCTAATCAGAAAATCGACCAGTTCTTCCAACTGTTTGAGGTGATTGGCAGGAATAGGTTCTTCGTTGTGGTCGAAAAAAATGGGCTCGATTTTTGTGAGGAATAAAGCAGGTTTAGTATTTCCTTTAGGGGTAACGTCGAGGGCAGAAGCGGAGAGCCGCTGCTGGTCAGCTACGATAGACATTTCAGGGAGGAAGTCAAAGAAATACGCAGCATAGATGTCGCGTTCGCCCAGGCCGTCGCGTCGTGAGGAGGCAAAGTACGCGGTGTAACCGTCTCTGGCGAGGCGAAAATGGGTTTCGTCTTCTGCGGAATTGATTGGAAGGCCTAGGTTATAGGGGGTTGACCATCTTCCGGTAGCAAGGTTTAAAACGGATTTTAACACATCGAAGCCGCCAATACTCCATTTAGGGTTATTGGTGCTGAAATACAGGGATTTGCCATCGCGTGCAAGGAAGGCTGAAGATTCATCATAAGGACTATTGATATCCGGCCCGAGGTTCACGGGATTAGACCACTTTCCCTGATAGAAGACGGACTTGTACAAGTCCATGCCACCTAGCCCGCCCGGGCGTTTGCTGGGAAATACCAGGAGGGTATCGTTGACAAAATGCGGGGCGCTGATTCCTGCGATAGCATCTGCTGGGCCAAAGAAAATTTCTGCAGTCAGATTTTTAGCCGAAGCGGAGAAAGTATCTACGAATATCTGACCTTGGGAGAAGGTATTCCCCCGGAAATAATACATCGAACGGCCATTAGGGGCGAAGTCGAGTACCACTTCGTGTTTGGCGCTATTGGTGAGGTAGCCGAGATTCTCGGGGTCTTTCCATTGGCCATTTTGAAAGCGGGCATGGAAGATATCAGAATAATAACGACCAAAGATTTCGTCGGGTATCCCGTTTTTATTACGCAATCCACCGTAGCTGGTATTGCGAGAGGAGCTGAAATACAGTCGGTCATTAGAAGTCGGGCTATTGATTGGGCCGAATTCGTCGAAAGGCGTATTGATGCCATTGCCCAGATTCTCCACGATCGCCAGCGGGGGCCGAAACTGCAACTGAATGCCATTGGAACAACTGCGGACTGCGTCACGGACAAGCTGGCGGTTGGGATCATCGGATGGCAGGGTTTTTAAATAGGTTTTATAATATTCGCTGGCCTTCAGATAGTCATTCTGGTCGTGAAATATACGCCCCAGGTAAAGCCAGGCTTCAGGGAAATAGTTTTTTTGGGTAACCTGTTCCTGGAACATTGCTTCAGCCTCGGGCAGGCGGTTAATCAGATAGAGGCTGACGGCCATCAGAAATTTTGTTTCCCGGTCTTCGAGGTTATTCTTTTGTGCCTGCTGTAAAACATTGAAAGCATCCAGATAGCGGGCATTGTAGAAGTATTCCTTTGCTTTTTTCTTCCGTTCCGAAAGATTTTCCTGCGCCTGTGAACATAAAGGGAGCAGAAGGAATGGCAGGCAGAATAAAATAATGATCCGCATGATTGATAACTTTTAAAAAGGTTCTCAAAGCTCAGATAGCGCCGGGTACCGCAAAGAAAAAATATCGTCAGATTTCCCGCTCAGGGTCAAAAGCTTCCAAATAAGCCCCGATCCTGCTGAGGAAAGTCCCTCCGAGGGCCCCGTCAACGATGCGGTGGTCGTAGGAAAGGGACATGAACATCATGTGCCTTACGGCGATAAGGTCGCCGAAGGGTGTTTCCACAACAGCCGGCTTTTTTCGGATTGCACCGGTGGCCAGGATAGCTACTTGTGGCTGGTTGATGATCGGTGTGCCCATGACGTTGCCGAAAGTACCGACGTTGGTGACCGTGAATGTACCCCCCTGAATTTCTTCGGGGCGGAGTTGGTTGTTGCGGGCACGCCGGGCGAGGTCATTGACGGACTGCGCCAGTCCGGCCAGATTCAGCCGATCGGCATGTTTGATAACGGGAACGATTAGGTTTCCCGAAGGAAGGGCAGTGGCCATGCCAATATGGATTTCTTTTTTGACGAGGATTTTATATCCGTCCAGGGAAATATTGACCATGGGAAAGTCTTTCAACGAACGGGCAACAGCTTCGATAAATACCGGCGTAAAAGTGATTTTTTCGCCATAGCGCTTTTGGAACGCGTCCTTTGTATTTTCCCGCCACTTGACGATATTGGTGACATCTACTTCCACGTAAGAGGTCACATGAGGCGCCGTATGTTTAGACAGGACCATGTGGTCGGCGATGAGGCGTCGCATGCGGTCCATTTCGATAATTTCCACGTTTTCAGCACTTCGGCCATTTGGTATAGGAGCTGGCTGAGGGGCGGCGGGCTGGTCCTGGGGCCTGGTTTGGGGTTTTCTGTCTTCCAGATATGCGAGGATATCTTTTTTCGTAACCCGGCCCTGGGCACCGGATCCCTGCAGGAGGTTAAGTTCTTCGAAAGGAATATTTTCTTGCTTGGCGATACTTCTCACGAGCGGCGAGAAAAATTTCCCTTCGGTTTTTTCCTGAGCGGAAGCAACGGGCATCGTGCCGGGCGATGCTGAAGCAGGCATTGTGATTGGCTCAGCTGCCGGAGCTTGTCCGTTGGGGGCGTTAGAAGGCACAGGAGTGGACGAGTTAGCACCGGAGACGGGTTCTTCGGCTTCGGTGGCAATAACAGCGATGACTTTGCCGACTTCTGCCGTTTCGTTTTCTTTGAAAAGTAAACGGGTAATTGTGCCGCCAACCGGGGAAGGTATTTCAGAATCCACTTTATCCGTAGCGATTTCGACGATTGTTTCATCAACTGCTATACTGTCACCTTCTTTTTTGGTCCAGCGAAGGATTGTGGCTTCCATGATACTTTCGCCCATTTTGGGCATGATGAGCTCATACTGTGCCATTGAAATCGTTTTTATTGGTATTCTTTGATCTGGGCCATGCAAAAATACGAGAAATGCCTTGCTATTGCAAACGGACTTGCTGCAATGGGCCGGTGTATTGGAAATAAGGGGTCAAATTAACAAATAGACTTGTTGCGATGAGATTCTCATGGGGTAAAAAGGCTCTTTTTGCCCACACTATGCCTTTTTTCGGCCAGGTAGCTGGGCTATGCTCCCTCAAAAAGTCTTCAGGTGGACAGAAAACAGCTCATTTTACCACAACGATTACTCATCGCAACAAGTCTAATGATGGTTTTAAGTATAACGCAGTCTATTGGAAGATAGCTATTTATCCCTCAGTTGTCGGATAATGTTGTTGAAGGAACAGCCTCAGTTGGTTGAGGGCATGGACTGCGCTGAACTGGATATTTTTCAGCCGGTCTTTACCGGCATGAATCTGGAAAGAACGGATATCGGAGGTATTTCCTATGGCGATCCAGACGGTTCCTACTGGTTTTTCGGGTGTGCCCCCGTCCGGGCCGGCTATTCCGGAAATGGCAATGACCAGGTCGGCAGGTAGTTTGCCGAGCGCACCCCGGGCCATTTCGACAACGGTCTGTTGGCTTACGGCACCGTACCTGTCGAGGGTTTCAGGGTTGACGCCTAGGAGGGAGGACTTGACTTCATTGGAATAAGCCAGTATGCTGCCCACGAAGTAAGCGGAGGCGCCGGGGATAGAAGTTAAGAGATGGGCGAGATAGCCTCCCGTGCAGCTTTCTGCGGTGGCGAGCTTCAGTTTTCTGTGTACGAGCATCCTTCCAATGGCGGCTTCGAGCTGATCGGATCCCGCACTATAGACGATATTGCCAAGGATCGCATTTAGTTCTGCAGCTTTTTGGTCCAGGACCGCATTGAGGGTTTGTTCATCATCTGAAGTTCCTGTGATCCGGAGCCGTACCTGACCGAGTGAAGGCAAATAGGCGAGTTTGAGGTTTTGAGGAAGGCGGTCTTCCCATTCGGAGAGGGTTTCGGCAATAATAGACTCGCCCTCCCCTGCAGTGAGGATTGTCCGGTGTGCGATAGGTTTTCCGGGGAAGCGCGTTTTAAGCCGCGGCAACACCTCGTGTTCCATGAGGTACTTCATTTCGAAAGGCACGCCGGGCATGGAGATAATGACTTTACCGTTCCACTCCATCCACATTCCCGGTGCGGTGCCCATTTTGTTGGGGAGAACCTCGGCGTTGGCTGGCAGGAAGCCCTGTTGGCGGTGGGCATCCGTAACTTTTCTGTTGAATTTTTCGAAAATCCTTACAATGCGTTCAAAGGTCGGTTCATGAAAAACCAATTCCACACCCATATATTCGGCGAGGGCTTTTTTCGTGATATCGTCTTTTGTAGGCCCAAGTCCTCCGGTCATAAGTACGATATCGGCAGCTTCAAGGGTTTGATCTAATCCTTTTCGGATCGCTTCGAGCTCATCGCCGACGGAGAGGATGCGTCGTACGGATGCGCCCGCAAGGTTGAGCTGCTGGCCCATCCAGGCCGAATTCGTGTCCACGATCTGTCCGATAAGGATTTCATCCCCTACGGTAAGGATTGAAACTTGCATAATAAAAATTGCTTAGTTGGAGAAAGTCAATAATCGGATTTCTTTTAAGCCGAAAGTTTCGGACATGCCGTGGTGCTCAACGATCAGGAGGCCGCTGTCCGAGACACCGCGGATATGCCCCTCGAAAGTTTCGCGGTTGGATTGTCTTTGAAAAACTGCGGGCTGGTTGAGCAACATCAGGTGATTCAGGTACATCTGGTCAATTGAATGGTATGCACCACTCCGCAGGATTTCGTAATAAACTTCGATTCTGTTACAAAGTTCATCCCGGAGTTGTTCCGTATCGAAGGTTTTGCCCGTTTCCAGGGCCAGGGAAGTGGCAGGCGGGTCATATTGCAGGAAGTGGCATTGATTGATATTAAGCCCGATACCGGCTACGGTATATTGCAACCTTTCCCCCTGGATGCTGTTTTGAACAAGTATCCCCCCGATCTTTCGGTCTCCGGCGATAATATCATTTGGCCATTTGACTAGGGCAGGTTTTGATGGGATGTGGGCACCGGTCAGGTCCCGGGCTGCAAGTGCGAAGATTTTCCCTAAGAAGTGTTGCTGGGTCGGCAGCAAGAAATGTGGGTAGAATATGAAACTCAGGGTGAGGTTTTCACCTGGTGCACTTTCCCAGGAGCTGCCAATTTGTCCACGCCCCTGGGTTTGGTGATGTGCCGAAATGACAGTGCCTTCCGCTGGCTTGGTTTTTGATAGTAATTCCAAAGCAAATGCGTTTGTAGAGGGCACTTCAGAGAAATGATACAGAACCTTTCCAACAAAACGGGTGTTGCTTTCTTTCAACGGGAATTATTTGTAATATTGAAACTCAAAAAAAGCGCCCTTTGCGCTATTGCAAAACTAACAAATTTACAATTGGCCACACCGACTATCCTTCAAAAACGCAAACCTGCTACCGAGGAATTAAACGACCTGATTGTTGACAGCATTCTGGACATTAAGGGAAAACGCGTCGTAAAGTTAGACCTCCGGCTGTTGGCCGATCGTCCGGCAGACTTTTTCATTATCTGTGAGGGCACATCTTCGACGCAAGTAAGGGCGATTTCCGAAAATATACAGAAAAGGGTTAAAGAAGAAATGGGGGTTCCCCCCAGCCATGTTGAAGGGGCCCGCAGCGCCCTTTGGATATGCATGGACTACTTCAATGTGGTCGTGCATATTTTTTACCACGAAACCAGGGCTTTCTATGAGCTGGAGGACCTTTGGGGAGATGCAACAATTACAGAGTACGACAGTTTATAAATTAAGGAATAAGTCAATGCCCCAAAAAGACAGCGCCTGGCTTGGCGCAAAGAAAAAGCAGGATTAAATGGAAAATAATAATAAAAACGATCAGCCGAACGCGGGGTCTCCCCAAGGTGGCCCCAAATTCAACTCTTTTTGGATCTATGGGATTATAGCTTTGGTCATCCTGGTCGTCCAAATCTTTACGATCATGGGCGCTTCCCAGCAGAAGCTCAGCCAGGAAGCGCTGGGCACAATGCTGAAGAACCAGGAAATTGCCAGGATCGAAGTTATTAATGGCACTAAAGCCTTGATATATCTTAACGAAAAAGGGTTAAAAAAGCACCCGGACTCCAAGTCCAACAATCTCAGTGCCGAACGCTTCCACTATTATATGACAATTGGCAAGGAGGAGACGTTCAGCAACTACGTCCTCAAGCAGCAGGAACTCGCCAAAATTGACCCTCAAAAGTGGGTTTGGCCCGAAGGGCAGAACAAGCCGAATATTATTGGCACCCTCTTGAGTTGGATACTGCCGGTACTGCTTTTTGTCGCAATCTGGGTCTTCATCATGCGCAGGGTCGGCGGTGGTGCGGGTGGCCCGGGCGGGCAGATTTTCAATATTGGCAAATCTAAAGCGACCCTTTTTGATCAAAACAGCAAGGTAACGATCACTTTCGCAGACGTTGCAGGTCTGGATGAAGCGAAAGAAGAGGTCGTGGAAGTCGTAGATTTTTTGAAGAACCCTAAAAAATATACTGCACTCGGTGGTAAAATACCCAAGGGAGTGTTGTTGGTCGGCCCTCCCGGTACCGGCAAAACCCTTTTGGCAAAAGCTGTGGCCGGGGAGGCCGGGGTGCCGTTCTTCTCGATTTCAGGGTCGGATTTCGTAGAAATGTTCGTAGGGGTCGGAGCTTCCAGGGTGCGCGATCTTTTCAAACAGGCCCGCGAAAAAGCGCCATGCATCGTATTCATTGATGAAATTGATGCCATCGGCCGCGCCCGGGGGCGCAATAATTTCCAAGGGGGCAACGACGAACGCGAAAATACCCTAAACCAGCTTCTGGTGGAAATGGACGGGTTCTCTACGGATAAAGGGGTAATCCTCATGGCTGCTACCAACCGTCCCGATATCCTGGACAGTGCACTCATGCGGCCAGGGCGCTTCGATCGTCAGATCGGTATAGACCGCCCGGACCTCAAAGGAAGGGAGGCTATCTTCAATGTCCATCTGAAAAACATCAAAAAGTCGGAAAATATTTCTCCATTTATCCTTGCAGAGATGACGCCGGGCTTCGCAGGGGCGGATATCGCCAATGTTTGCAACGAGGCCGCGCTGATTGCTGCCCGCCGTAACAAGTCAGCAGTGGATATGGAGGATTTCAATTCGGCACTCGACCGCGTAATCGGAGGCCTCGAAAAGAAAAATAAACTGATCTCCCCCGATGAAAAAAAGATCATCGCTTATCACGAAGCAGGCCACGCAGTATGCGGGTGGTACCTGGAACATGCCTCCCCGCTGATAAAAGTGACGATTGTGCCCAGGGGCATCGGCACGCTCGGGTATGCACAATACCTTCCCAAAGAAGAGTATATCACCAGAACGGAGCAACTCCTCGATCAGATTTGCATGACCTTTGGGGGAAGGGCAGCAGAAAAAACGGTGTTTGGGAAAATTTCTACCGGTGCACAGAGTGATCTGGACCAGGTAACGAAAATGGCATACAGTATGATTTCTGTATTTGGAATGAACGAGGAAGTCGGCCAGGTTTCTTTCTACGGGCTTTCCAACGAATCTTTCCACAAGCCTTTTTCAGATGAAACGGCCGCACTGATTGATGCAGAAGTACGTAAATTGCTGCAGCTCCAATATGAAAGAGCCCAGCAGCTTTTACTCGACCGAAGGGAAGAGCTCGAAGTTATCGCCCTGACCCTGCTGGAAAAAGAAGTCCTGCATAAATCCGATATCGAACGCCTGATCGGCCCTCGCCCGTATTCAGCACTAAAAGTAACGGCAACAGAAGAAGATAGTTACGACATTTCGGGAGAACTGGATCCCGCCAACCAAGATGTGGACGGCACGAAATAAGTAAGGGCATACAAGCTCAGGGAATGTTGCGGACTGCTGTTACCCGACAGAAGCTTTCTTTTGAAGCCAGGGGTACATCGAGACGATAAAAACAATAAGGGTTGCGCCCACATAAAATTTAGTCCCCATTGACTTGTGTTCCTCCAGCATCGCCCAGGCAAGCAGTATCCCATACACCGGTTCAAGGTTGATCGTCAGGTTGAAGGCAAAGGCTGGGAGGTGGCGCAAGGAGCGAATGGCCAGTACATATCCAATAGTAGTACAGAGCAGGGCCAGCACAGCCATGTATCCCCAATCTTTCAGGGATGGTGGGAAAAAACCGTCGGCCAATACGTCGAAGGCCTTTTCAACCGGCCATAACAGCAGACAAAGGAAAATCCAGGAGCTACCGAGTTGCAGAAATGTCAGCGAAACGGGATCGGTATCTTTTGCAATATAATATTTGTTTAGCGTGCCGAATAATGCTGCCAGGAAGGCAGAAACCAAGGCAAAGGTCATCCCCAAAATAAATCCTTCCGGCAGGCTGTTCACGATAAGTGCCATGGCGGGTATTACGGATAGCCCCAAGCCGATTTCAAGGGCTTTGATGCCCCTGCGCATCACTATGGGTTCGATCAAAGCCGTAAAAAAAGCAACAGCGGCCATTCCGATCAGCGCAACGGACGCGTTTGCGGCTTTTATCGCGCCATAGAATAATAACCAGTGTAACGCTACCAAAACCCCTACGCCCATGATCCGGATAATAAGCCGCCGGGAAAGCCGATTAATCGCGGACCCGCCTTTCAAAAATAACAGGAGGCTGATACAGGTAATCAAAACGCGCCACCAGACAAGCATGAAGGCATTCATTTGTATGAGCTTGCCGAGAATTGCCGTAAACCCAAAAAGAAAAACAGCGATGTGAAGTTCTAAATAGGCTCTTTGAACAGGTTGTTTGAACAATTTTTGCATCTCGTTATTTTGATATACATACCTTGGAATAAACGGCGTTCTGATAATGGCGCTGTTGTTGTGAAAGCCCCAACAATCTGGTCACATAAATATTCATAATATCCAATAAAAACAATGCGTATGCTGCAGGTAGGCGACAAAGCTCCGGAATTTACACTGTTTTCTGAAGCGAAAAAGGAGGTTTCCCTGGGCGATTATCAGGGTAAGAACGTTGTTCTGTTGTTTTTTCCGATGGCGTTTACAAGTGTCTGCACGGCAGAGCTTTGCAGTGCCAGAGATAATATCGCCGTTTATAACGGGTTGAATGCAGAGATACTTGCCATTTCCGTAAATTCAATCTTTACCCTCGCCAGGTTTAAGGAAGATCAACACCTGAATTTTACCTTGCTGGCCGATTTCAACAAAGAGGTTTCAAAATCGTATGGTACGCTATACGAAAACTTTGTCTTTGGTATGAAGGGGGTATCCAAGCGCTCTGCTTTCGTCATTGATGGCAAAGGAATTATCCGCTATGCGGAAGTATTGGAAAGTGCGGGTGACTTGCCGAATTTCGAAGAAGTCAAAAATACGCTTAACAGCTTGCAGTAAGATTTATGGGGTATAATTTGAGCGCATTTCATCCTGAGGAAGATCTGGACGAAGTACTGGTAGCAGAAGATATTGAGGATCCCGATATTGGCCACCAGTCCCGCCTGGTGGTCTATAACGATGATTTCAATACTTTCGAATGGGTTATCCAGTGTTTCGTCGAGGTGCTTGGCCACACTTCTGAACAGGCGGAGCAGCTCTCCATGATTATCCACTTTAAGGGTAAGGCTACCGTGAAGACAGCTCCCCGTAGTGTGCTGATGCCAAAGAAAGAAGCTTTGGTGGAGCGGCGGCTCTCGGCTGTAATTGAAGAAGATTAAAGTAAGCCTTGGGCTCAGACTTCAAAATGGACGAGTTCTACAAATCTTTGCACCCGATCGGAGATATCCCCTGGACTAAGCCCAAGCAAGCGCTCAGTTCCGAATTTTTCCACACAGAAGGAAGCCATCGCGGAGCCGAAGATCACGGCACGCTTTAGGTTTGCAAAGCTGGTGTCACCGGTTTTTGCGAGATATCCCATAAAGCCACCTGCAAAGGTATCACCGGCCCCGGTGGGGTCGAACACTTCAGCAAGCGGCAGGGCAGGGGCAAAAAAGATGTTGTCTCCTTCGAAGAGAAAGGCGCCGTGTTCCCCTTTTTTAACAACGACGGAGCGTGGCCCCATTTCGTGAATGACGCCGGCCGCTTTGATCAGCGAGTGCTGTCCGGAAAGCTGCCTTGCCTCCTCGTCGTTGATGATAAGCATGTCCACCTGCCTGAGTACGGCCTGTAACCCGTCCATGGCAGTATCCATCCAAAAGTTCATCGTGTCGAGGGCAATCAGGCGTGGGCGCCGATCCATTTGCTCGATGACCTGCATTTGAACAGCAGGGGTGAGGTTTCCAAGCATGACGAAGTCGGAACGTCTGTACATGTCCGGAAGGGTCGGGGTGAAATTGCTGAGTACATTGAGTTGGGTGTCGAGGGTATCCCGTGTATTCAGGTCGTTGTGGTATCGTCCGGCCCAGAAAAAGGACTTTTCCCCTTGTTTGATCTGTAATCCGGCCATGTCAATGCCGCGGTTTTGCATTCCTGCAAGAAAATCGTTGGGGAAATCGTCTCCAACGACAGATACCAAGCGGATATCCTTTGTAAAATAGGACGCTGCCAGGGAAATATAGGTCGCTGCGCCGCCGACGATCCGTTCCTGTTTGCCCCGTGGGGTTTCGATGTTGTCAAAAGCGACCGTTCCAACAGTAAGCAAGCTCATGTCATGCTGTTTATGGGCAAGGTATTGCCCGGGTTAAAGTAGCTTGAGGCTTTATGCCGAAAAGCTGGAGTGCGTGCTTCGGTGCAAGCCATCAAATTATTGCAAAAATTTGAGTGCAAATATTGCATCTTATTCTTTAGAAGCATAACTTTGCACTCGCCTTTTGAAAGGAGTCAAATCCAATATTTTAACCTGCCTCAGTAGCTCAGTCGGTTAGAGCGGCGGACTGTTAATCCGTAGGTCGTAGGTTCGAGCCCTACCTGAGGCGCAAAAGCGTCCATGATCGTTTTCATGGGCGCTTTTTTTTGGGTATCGAAGAAATGATTTCAGGCATCTTTATTTGCCAACTGGCCGCAAGCGGCATCTATATCTTTTCCACGGCTTCGGCGGACGGTGACCATGATATCCTGCCTGCGCAGGTACTGGGCAAAGGCATCAATACGGTCTTCGTCGGATTTGGAGAAAGGGGCATGATCAATTGGGTTGTATTCGATGATATTGACACGGACGGGAAAGCGGCGGCATAGTTTTGCCAGGTTTATGGCATCTTCGCGGGCATCATTAAAATGCTGGAAAGCGATATACTCGAAACTGATCCGGTTTTTGGTAACCTTGTAGTGATATTCGAGTGCTTCGGTCAAAGTTTCGAGGTTATTCTGTTCATTGATTGGCATAATTTCATTTCGCTTGAGATCATCTGCTGCGTGCAGGGAGAGGGCGAGATTGGTTTTTGTCCCATCGTCCGCGAGTTTTCGGATCATTTTGGCAATACCTGCCGTGCTGATGGTCACCCGGCGGGGCGAGATATGTAGCCCCTGAGGGGAGCATATTTTTTGCACAGATTCCATGACGTTGGCATAGTTGAGGAGAGGCTCCCCCATACCCATATAAACGATATTGGTGAGCGGATGCCCGAAAATTTCCATGGATTGCCGGTTAACGAGGAGGACCTGATCAAAAATTTCGGCGGGATCCAGGTTTCGTACCCGCTTCATTTTGCCGGTTGCACAAAACGAGCAGGTAAGGCTGCAGCCCACCTGTGAGGAGACGCACACGGTGAAGCGGTTTTCTTCTGGTACGGGAATGAGGACGGACTCGATCATATACCCGTCATGCAGTCTGAAGCGCGTCTTTATCGTACCGTCCAGGCTCCTTTGCACCTTATCTTCAACGATCGCATATATGGCGAAGCGCTCTTCAAGGGCGTGGCGGAGGCCTTTAGGAAGGTTGCTCATATCGGCAAAAGCAAAAGCGCCTTTTTGCCAAAGCCATTCATAGACCTGCTTTGCCCGGTAGGAGGGCTGCCCCATAGCGTGCAATGCCTCCTGGAGCGCTTCGAGGGAAAATTTTCGTATATCGTTTTTTTCGTTGGCCATAAGAAAGTAAGCTATACCGGAAGTATTAGGGTGCGCCTGTTCAGACCTGCCGGCATTTTTCTGCCAGCCAGTGCCTTTCGGATTCGTCGAGACCAGGGGCTAATCCTTCAAACACTTTAGTATGGTAATCGTTTAACCAGCTTATTTCCTCCGCAGAGAGTACACTTGCTTCAATAAGCTGCAAATCAAAGGGAAAGAGGGAAACGGTATCGAAGGAAAGAAAATTTTCGTGATGAGCAGACGTCTGGCACAGTAAAAGGTTTTCGATTCGGATACCATACTGGCCCGGGAGATAGTAGCCGGGTTCGTTGGAAGTCAGCATTCCGGGAGCGAGCGGGGTCGTTCCCCTTGAGGTGACGGTACTGCCGGCAAATCCCTGGGGCCCTTCATGGACACTTAGAAAGAACCCGACGCCGTGGCCGGTACCATGGCCGAAGTTGAGCCCCTTCTGCCACAAAGGGGCCCGAGCGAGTACATCCAATTGTATGCCGAGGGTGCCTTTAGGGAAATGCGCAGCGGCAAGCGCGATATGGCCTCTTAGTACCTGGGTGTAATGGAATTTTTGTATGGCCGATGGGGGCCCAAGTGCCATTGTGCGGGTGATATCTGTGGTGCCGTTGAGGTATTGCCCACCGCTGTCCAGGAGCAGGATGCCAGTCATATCCAGCCTGGCGGCAGTATGCGGCTGGGGACGATAGTGGATAATTGCCCCGTTGGCATTATAGCCGACGATTGCCGGGAAGCTTTCTCCTTTATATTCCGGATGTATGGCGCGGAACGTTTTGAGCTGTTCGGCCACCTGGTATTCATTGACAGGGATGCCTTTCAGGAGTTGAGTTTCCAGCCAGATCAATAATTTTGTAAGCGCTATGCCATCATTGCGCATGGCATTGTGGATATGAAAGGTTTCTGTAGGGTTCTTTATGGCTTTATGTTCCCGGATCGGGTTCTTCCCGAAGATGATTTGCGTGTGACGGGCGCAGTCTTGCAGCAGGCTGTTGGTTGATTCGGGGTCAATAAGCAAAGCAGCATTTTCGGGTATATTGCGGAGTGCTGTTTCGATTTCCCGATAAGGCCGGATTTGAAGTCCTTCTTTTTCCAGCTGATTTTTGAGTTGTGCAGATATTTTTGCTGTCGGTGTGAAAAGGGTAGTGGCGCTGGGGCCGATCAGCAAATATGCGATAAAGAGGGGGTTACATTCGATATCGCTTCCGCGCAGGTTCAAAACCCAGGCGATATCGTCGAGCGAACAGGAGAGGAGCCAGGTGGCCTGCTGTTGCTGTATAGCGGTCCGTACCTGTTCGATTTTCTCTTTTCGGGAGATGCCGGCGTAGAAAGTGTCGTGTTCGAAGACCGGGTATTCGGGCAAAGATGGGCGATCTTTCCAGATCAAACCAATCAGGTCGGCATGAATATCCAAAGAAATGCCTGCAATATTACATTGTTTTTGGATAAACTGGATTTGGCGGATGGAGAATAAGCTGCCATCAAGCGCGAGCAAAGCCCCTTTCGGGAGGTTTTCTTTTAGCCAGGTAATGTGTTCAGGGGCGTGGGAAATTTGTTGCTTTTTTAAGAGGATACCAGATGCTTCCAGCTCCCGTTCCGCCTGCAAAAAATAGCGCTCGTCCGTCCATAGGCCTGCAAAAGATTGGGTCACGACCAGTGTTCCTGCCGACCCGGTAAACCCGCTCAACCACTCCCGGCTTTTCCAATGATCGGGCAGGTATTCGCTTTGGTGGGGATCGGCGGAAGGAATCAGGTATGCGTCAATTTTTCGCTGGCGCATCAGATTTCTCAGTGAATTTAAGCGTTCGGTTGGATACATTGTGCGGGATGGTTATCAGACTTTTTACGACGGGATCATCGTGGACGAAAATAACACTTTTTTATCACTATGCTGAGCTATCGCCGCAAGTCGGATTTTTTACAGGTAAAACCTGCAAATAATTTCTGCCGGCACAATACCAATCGCCACGTTAATCATTTTGGAATGATTTTTGTTGTAAAATTTGGCGATTAATAAAAAACCTATTACATTGTTTTTTTATTAATATGAAATGCAACGGGCGTTATAGGCTACCGGGATGCGGTTATCATGGCCGCAACGAAAAGCCCAGGGCGCCCTGAAAGCAAAAAAGTGATCTGAGTTATGAAAACCGGGCTACGACAACGGCAAGTTCAGCTCCAGAAGCTGTCCCCTCAGCAGATACAACTGATGAAGTTGCTGCAGGTACCGACCGTCCTGCTCGAGCAGCGGATAAAGGAAGAGATGGAGATTAACCCTGTGCTCGAGGAGGGCGAGGCACAGGATGCGGATGAATTTTCCGGCGAGGAGATCGTATCAGCAGCGGGGGAATCCGGAGATTCCGAGGAGGGTGCAGAAGAAAACCGGGAGATCGAGGATTACGTGAACGACTACATGGATGTTGGGGAAGATGGCGACAGCTACAAGACGCAGGGGGATCAGGGTTATGCTGAGGAGGAGGAACGGCAGGTCCCTATGGCTGTTGAGCGGTCGTTTCATGAGTACCTTGAGCAGCAGCTTGGTTTGGTGGAATTTGATTCGGTACAGGACCTGGAAATTGCGAAACAAATCATCGGTAGCATTGATGATGACGGCTATCTCCGCCGCGAGCCGGTTTCTATTGCGGATGACTTGTTGTTCACCCGGAATATGAACGTCGAAGAGGAAGATGTTTTGAGGGTATTGAAAAAAATTCAGCGGCTGGAGCCGCCCGGAGTAGGGGCAAGGGATTTACAGGAATGCCTGGCAATACAGTTGAATAACCTCGCCGAAATATCAACCGGGGATGAAGACGATGTGGCCGTTCAGACACTGTATCTTGCGCAGCGGGTCATTGGCCGGTATTTCGAAGCTTTTTCAAAAAAGCACTATGAAAAGCTGCAGCGCAGCCTCGGCATCAGTGAGGATCAACTCAAAGGCGTTATCAGGTTGATTTTGAAACTGAACCCTAAGCCATCGAGTGCATATAGCGGGGATCAATCTTCGGTATATGCACAATACATCATCCCGGATTTCGTAGTATATAACCGGGATGGAGAATTAGAGCTGACCCTCAATGCGCGCAATGCCCCTGATCTTAGGGTGAGCGATTATTTCAAGGAAATGCTGCGCAATTATGCCGAGCGCAAGCGGAAGCATTTATTGACCAGGCAGGAAAAAGAGGCTGCGCATTTTATCAAACAAAAAATAGAAGCGGCCAGATGGTTTATTGACGCCATCCGGCAGCGCCATGAAACGATGTTCAAGGCGATGTATGCCGTTTTGCAGCTGCAGAAAGAATATTTTCTGACCGGGGACGAAAAGCGGATCCGGCCCATGATACTGCAGGATATTTCCGACCTGACCGGATTGGACGTTTCTACGGTTTCCCGGGTGGCGAACAGCAAGTTTGTGCAGACGGAATACGGTACGAGGCGGCTAAAGGAATTTTTTTCCGAGGCCATGCAAAACAGCGAAGGAGAGGAAGTATCTACCTTGGAAGTCAAACAGATACTGACAGAGCTTATTGGGGATGAGGAAAAGCGGAACCCGCTTTCTGACGATCGCCTGACCCAGCTTCTGCAGGAGAAGGGCTACAATATCGCGCGACGGACCGTGGCAAAATACCGCGACCAGCTCAATATCCCTAAGGCCAGCCTTAGGAAAATCATATAGGGTACTTATTGTAAAAGGGCAAGTCTGTACGGGCAATGGGAATTGCCCTGCGGGTGGGGAGTCTATACCTTTGGAGCAGCTTTATTCAAACACTTTCCAGGGCTTCGAGAATCGTTTGGCAGGCCCAGCGGATTTCGTTTTCCTGAATGACCAGTGGCGGTGCGATACGCATCGTACGGTCGTTAAAGAGGAACCAGTCCATCAATATACCTTTTTCCATACATTTTGCGATCGTGCGCTGCACCAGGTCGAAGGATGACAGTTCTACGGCGATGAGGAGGCCTGCGCTGCGCACACTGAGGATTTTGGGATGCCGGAGTAGGGACCTGAACAGGGCTTCCTTGCATTTGACTGTTGCGATCAGATCGGTAGAAAGCAGGGTTTCGAGGGTAGCGAGTGCAGCGGCGCTATTAACAGGGTGGCCGCCGAAGGTAGTGATATGACCCAGGATAGGATTTTCGCTTAGGGAGCGCATAATTTTGGCAGGGGCGACAAAGGCGCCGATGGGCATTCCCCCGCCCATGCCTTTTGCGAGCAAGAGGATATCCGGGTGTACGCTGTATTGTTCAAAAGCAAAAAGGGAGCCGGTACGGCCATACCCCGTCTGGATTTCGTCGAAGACGAGCAGGGCACCGGTTTCGTCGCATCTTTTGCGGAGGGCCTGGAGGTAGCCGGGTAGCGGGGTTCGTACGCCCCATTCTGCTTGTACGGGCTCGATAAATACGGCAGCGGTGTGGGTATTGATCTGCTGGAGGCAGTAAAAGCAGTTGAAATCAATATGGCGGATACCGGGCAGCAGCGGATGGAAGGGCTGGGTAAAATCTGTGGGCCACATCAGGCTTGCAGCCCCCTGGGTACTTCCGTGATAGGCGAATTTGCAGGAGATAATTTCCGGGCGGCCGGTGAATCTTTTAGCGAGTTTCATGGCGCCCTCGGTTGCTTCTGCACCGGAATTGACCAGATAGACGTTATCGAGGTGGCGTGGCAACTGGGCACAGAGCAACGCGGCGAGCTTAGTGGAAGGTTCGAGGATCATTTCCCCATAGACCATTACATGGAGAAACTTGTCCAGTTGAGCCTTGACGGCCGAGATTACCGCTGGGTGGCGATGTCCTATGGCACTCACGCCAATTCCCGAGATCAGGTCCAGGATACGTTTTCCCTGAGGGGTGAACAGCCAGATTCCCTCTGCCCGTTCGATTTCGAGGAGCAGGGGGAATGGGCTGGTCTGGGCGGAATGGGCCAGGAACAGTTGGCGAAGCTGCATGGGTTTGGTGGGGCCCTTATTTTGAGCCTTGGCCGGGGCCGGTCCCTTTGAGCGTATTGAAATAATTTTCCACCAGGTTTTTGTAGTAAGGTTTGAGGTTTGGGGAGACCGTTTTGAATTGTTCGATCTCTGCTTTGCGTTGGCGGATGTACTCTTCCAGTGCCGGCGGCATTTTGCGTTGCATTTCGCCGGCGGTTTCGGATTTGCGTTTTTCGTCAAATTCCTGTTGACGCTCGGCATTTTCATGTTCCAGCAAGCGGGAGAGGATATCCTGTTGGCGTTTGATCATTTCGTTGGTGAGGCGCTTGTTGACCAGGTCAATTTCTGCTTTATCCATCTGGTCAATAAGATCTTTCAGGTCTTTATTGGTTCCTTTGCCCTGCTGTTGGAGCTGGCGTTGTTTTTCCTGCAGGGCTTTGCGGAGTGCAGCTTGTCGGGCGGCCATTTGGGCGAAATCTTTTGCGGAGGGGTTTTGGCCATCTTTATCCATTTGCTGTCGCATTTGCTGCATTTGCCCGTTGAGTTGTTGTTGGCCCTGGGAGATTTTATCTTGGGGTTGTTTTCCGCTTTGATTGGGTTTTGCGCACATTTGAGACCCGGACATCATCTTGGACATCTGCTGTTGCATCTGGTTCATCGTTTCACTGAGCATCAGGGCCAGGTCGTTGAGGTTTTTCATCGTTCTTTGCTGGTGGTCGGCGGCCTGAAATTTTCGGCGTTCTTCGAGATCATCGAGGCTGGCGGACATATTTTCCACGATGTCGGTTACTTTTCCGGTGACGAAGGATTCGATTTGGAACACGCGTTTGGCCAGGGCCTGGAGGCTATCCTGTACGATACGGAAATCGTCTTTAATTTTGAATTGTTCCTGTACGAGGCCGACATATCGTGGGGTATTGATCTCGGATTTTTCCAATTTTTTGATGAGGGCTTCCTGGTCGAAAGAAAGGCCGACGAGATTTTCCAGCAACTGGCGGAGGGCCTGCATATCTTCCATCATTTGTTCCATTTGCTGGGACTGCATTTTGGAATTCATATTATTGGCCATATTTTTCATTTTCTGTGCGGCATTTTTCTGAGACTGTGCGGCTTTTTGGTTTTGGTTTTGGTTGAGGTTCATTTTACTTTCGTTGATATCCCGTTGAATATCCTTCATATCCTCTTTATTATCGCCCAGGTCCTGTGGATTTTCGAGGGATTCGTTTTTCTTTTCGATATCGTCCATTTGCTCTTTGAGTTCTTGGAAATCCTTATTGATACTTTCCTGTTTTTCCATAAGTTTTTCCTGCATATCGTCCTCGGCATTTTGGGTTTCGCTGCTGAGTTTTTCCTGTTGTTCGGCGAGGTCCTGGAGTTTATCTATAGCATTTTTCATTTCCTGTTCCAATTCCATTTGTTTGAACAGTTCCGTGAGGCGTTCGAGGTCCATTTCGACTTGTTTATCGCGGGATTCCATTTTTTGCATCATATCGAGGGCCTGGTCTTTTTCCATTTTTTGGAGGAGTTCTTCGAGTTGTTCCATGAGTTTTTGGAGTTCTTCATTCATGGTTTCGTCCATCATTTTCTGTAGCTGCTCTTGTTTTTCCTGGGTTTGTTCGTCATTTTGGGTAAACTGTTTTTGATTTTCCAGATTTTCGTTGAATGCATCTTTGGCTTTTTCGATTTCTTGCTGGAGTTGTTTTTGGCGTTCCAGGAGTTTTTCGAGTTCTTTTCTGGTTTGCCAGTTAATTTCTTTTTCCTGCAGGAGTTTTTCCCGGAGTTTTTTCATTTGCTGCTGGACTTTTCGGGACTCTGCCAGGGCACTTTGGAGATTATCTTTGATTTGCTGGTCATTTTTTTCGGCCATTTCCTCGAAGGCTTTCAAGGTTGGCATGGCATAGACCATGATATTGGTTCGGGATGATTTCGGGCCATTGACGGCGTCATTATCGAACACCTCGAAGTAATAGGACGCCTCGTCCCCCGGGGCGAGGGCAAGCTGGTTGAGGTCAAAGGAATACTGGAAGCTGGCTTGCCTGTTATTTGGACGTGCAAGGAGTACGGTGATCAGTTCGCCCTGCGGTTTATCGGCAGGTTTGATGCGGTAATTGAAGGAGATACTGCGCAGGCCATAATCGTCTGCGCTTTCTCCGGCAAAAAATTGTACCCGGTTATTGGTGCTGTCCACAAAACGCTCTGCGCTGATCGTGGGATACTGATCAGGGATAACCGTGATAGAATAGCTTACGGAATCACCTTTGGGTACGTCCTGGTTGATGAAAAACAAATGATAGGCTTCGCTCCGGCTGATCTTTTTGCCGAAGCTGAACAGGTCGCTTGCCAGGCGTTTGGCGTACTGGATCGCTGTTCCCGGTGAAAATCTCAGCCGCAGCTCATCGGTATGGAGCGCTTTGAACGCCCAGTTGATTTGTGTGCCCTCCGGGACGATCAGATCGCCAACGTTTTCGAGCGTTTCGTCTTTTTTGCCTGTATAATCCGGATAGTTGAGTTCGACCTCAAACGTTGCTAAATTTGGTTTCCTGAGTACTTTAAGGGTATATTTTCTGGAAAACACTCCTGCTGCGACGAGGCGGAACGAGACGTCGTTCTGTACATTTTTGAAGAGGTAGGAAAAAGCGGCGACATTTTCTTTATTCAGCAGATAGCGGTAGTCATCAATTTCGATATATACTTCATTGGGCAGTTGTTCCCCTTCGATTTGTACATTGAGGTTGAAATCTTCGTATTGGATGACCTGGAGGGCAGATGTTTCGAGGCTGAAACCGAACGGGGCGGGCCGGAAGAACTCTTTCGAGTTGTTGATGAGGCGATAGGTACTTTCTTTTATAACACTTGGGGCGGCAAACAGCAGCACCATCAGGACGAGCAGAGGGGGGAGTGCAAAGCGCAGGTATTTTTTGTTTTGGGCAAGGTCAATTGCTGCTTTGAATGGTACCGGGCGGATTTCCTCGGACTTTTGGTTGATACTTGCCAAGATCAGGGCGGCATTGTCGGAAGCGCCGGCTTGTTGCTGCAACTGCAGGATATTGAGCAGTTTATCCTTGACATCGCCGAAGTGGTTGCCGATAATCACTGCAGCCTGTTCGTGGCTAATGACTTTACCGAGGCGGAAGAACCTGAAGAGCGGGTCAAGTACCCAGCCGCCAATTGCCAGTGCGCTGATCCCGAGGGAGGTATAAACCATAGATATCCGCACAGGTGGGGAAAAATAAAAGAAATATTCCAGGACGCTGCTGGCCAGGAACAGGGCCAGGACGAGGCCTGTGCTGTACAGCGCGCCGCGCAGGAGTTTATTCAGATAGTATTTTCGGATAAATTGATCCAATTTCTCGATAAGCAACTGATAGTTTTCCTGTGCCTTCATATTTGACGTGCCATTTTGCGGATGAGGAATTACCGGGTTTAGTATAACAGACTTGTTGTGACGGGATTCTAATAAACAATTAAATAACGATTAATCCCTTGGGTTAAGTTCAAACTGCTGGTAAATAGCTTTGAGTTCTTCATTAGGCTCAAAAAATTTAATTTCGTCGAGCGCTTTGCTGATGCTGGCGACTTTAGCTTCCAGGTTGGCCTTTGTTTGGGCATCCCGGGTACTATCAGCTTTTTTGCGATAGGCGTTGCCCATGTCGTTGAGCGCCCTTGTAGCACCTAGCCTTCTCCACGGGTTTTGGGTGATATCGAGCGCGATGGATTTGAGGGTTTCAGTGGCGCGATCAGCGGTAGCGGTGCCTATGGAGAATGCAAACTCCTGATAGTTGCCGATAAACTGGATCGCATTGAACGCATTGAGTTTGCGCAGGTTCTTTTCGAAGAAAGGGATTTGTTCCGCGTTGCCGGCCACTTTGTAGATTTCGCTGATTGCGACGATAATGTCTTCACTTTTTTCGTTTTCCAGGCTTGCGGCGGCCTGGATTCCTGCTTGGGGGTCTGCTTGGTATAGTATTTCGAGGGCAATGGCGAGTACGCTGTAAGCGGAATCATTTTTCATAGCCTCGTTAGCCGTTTCGTGGGCTTTAGCGGTATCGAGTGCTGTCAGCTTAAGCAGAGCCATTGCCCTGACTTCTGAGTGGAGGTCCCGGAGGGCAAGTTTTTGGAGTATTTCGAAAATGTTTGGCACTGAAATATTTTGCAACCCTTCAATGGCGGTTGTCCGGATAGCCCAGTGGCGGTCTTGCAAAGCGGCAGGGTATAAGCGGGTAAGCTGAGCGCTTTCTTTTTCTGTGAGCCGACGAAGGGCATCAAAACGATCGAGGAATTGCGTGCTGTTGAGGAACTGGAACACAAGCTGTTCATCGGTTAGGTTATCCCGGAATTCCCCGAGTATGGTGCGCTCGCTGTCGAGGATGATCAGGTCTGGTTTTTGGGCACATTTGAAGCTGAATTTTTGCACGCGTTGGTTGATCCGTACGGGGTGCCTTTGTACCATTCCACCGGAATAGACGGCGATAGTTAGGGGGAGGTCGAAAATCGCCGGATAGCGGTCGGGATTTTGGGTTTGTTCTACCATGACCGTTGCCGCTCCGCTTTGGGCATCGAAACCATAAGTGATATTCAGTTCGGGATGTCCGGAGCTGAAATACCACTGGTTGAAAAACCAGTTGAGGTCTTCGCCGCTTACTTCTTCCAGTGCGAGACGCAACTGATGGGCTTCTGCTGTTTTGAAAGCATTTTGGGTTAGGTATAGGTTCAAACCAGAGAAGAATGCCTCGTCGCCCAGATGATTGCGCAACATGTGCAGTACGGCGCCTCCTTTGTTGTAGCTATGGGCGTCGAACATTTCTTCATTGTCTTCATATCCAAAATGGATAAGCGGGTGCAGTTGGTCGGGGCTTGTCTGAAGGTATCCCTGCCATTCCTGGAGGAGGTGAAAATCGGCTTCGTCTTTACCGTATTTATGTTCGAGCCAGAGGTACTCGCTGTAGTTGGCGAAGCCTTCGTTCATCGTGAGGTTGGCCCAGCTTTCGCAGGTAACGTAATTTCCGAACCACTGATGGATCAATTCGTGGGCGACGATTTTGTCGTTGTGGTCGTCAAGAAGTTCTCTGCGGTGTTTTTGCACAAACTCGCCAAAGACAGAAGCGGTTGTGTTTTCCATAGCGCCGGAGACATAATCCCGTACCACGATTTGTGCATATTTGGGCCAGGGATAGTCAATACCCAGTTTTTCGGAAAAGAAACCGAGCATTTCTGGGGTATGGGCAAAGATATCCCGGGCGGATTCAGCGTATTCCGGCTCTACATAATAGGCCACCTCCTTTCCTTTCCAGGAGTCTTTTACGACGGCATATTCGCCGATGGCCAGCATAAAGAGATAGGGGGCATGCGGCTGATCCATCTTCCAGTGATCTGTACGGGTGCCATCGGAATGGTCAGTCGAATTAATAAGCAGGCCATTAGAAAGGGAGGTGAAGCGTTTAGGCACCGTGAGGAGTATTTCCTGGGTAGAGCGTTCGTTTGGTTTGTCTATGGTCGGAAACCAGCGGGAGTTCCATTCTGTTTCTCCCTGGGTCCATATTTGGGTTGGTTTGTCGGGTTCTTCTGCTCTGGGGTTGATAAAAAAGAGGCCCTGGTTGGAAGTGATTGCGGCGCTGCCACCTGTTGCAGAAGGCTTTGCCAAATATTCGATGAGGACGGTATATCTTTGGTCCCGGGTAAATGTTTTTCCGAGTTCAATAATCAGATTTTTCCCATCATAGGTGTACGGCAGGTCGGAATTTTCTCCGGCAAAGCTGACTTTATAGAACTGGAAATCTTTTGCATCGAGCGTAAGGGTGCGGACGGGATGAAAAAAGGGCTTCAAATCCAGCACAGCTTTTCCGATTACCGTTTCTGCTTGAAAATCGAAACGCAGTTCGAGACGGGTATGGAGCAGGTCATTTTCCCGGGTGTGGCTGGGGTTGTAGGGGTTAAGGGCATATTCATCTGCACCCTTGAGGGCAGAGGGTTTGTTCGCTTTTACAAAAAGGGTGTCCAGTTCTACCTTTTCTTTTTTGCCGGCCAATCCTTCGTTGCGGGCGATCTTGCCGGCAGGTGCGCAGGCCTGGAGGAGCAAAACGAAAGCCAGGAGAGGTGTGGCAAGGCGAAATTGCCAGGGCTGAGGAATAAGGTTGGGCATGGCTGAAAGTTTTTGGTTCATTTAAGAGGGTCGTCCGTCCCCGGCACATTATGCTTTAGTTACCGCGGACGAAGATTTTTCCAGAAAATTTGCCAGATATTGATTGAAGGTTTCCGGATGTTCCATCATTGGTGCATGGCCGCATTTATCAATGAAAATGAGGATAGCGTCAGGGATGAGTTCCTTGAATTTTTCGCCTACAAACGGCGGGGTGATCGTGTCCTGCTGGCCCCACACGAGCAAAACAGGGACTTTAATGAGGTGGAGTTTATCGGCAAGGTTATGGCGGATAGCAGATTTGGCTGTGGCGATAATCCTGATCGCTTTGTTCCGGTCGTTGACGGTAGAGAAGACCTCGTCAATAAGTTCCTGCGAAGCAACTGCAGGGTCGTAGAAAGTGCTTTCCGTCTTTTCTTTGATAAATTGATAATTGTTCCGCGGTGGGAAGCTGGAACCCATGCTGTTTTCAAACAAGCCGGAGCTTCCGGTCAAAATGACGGAGGCAATATGTTCGGGATGTGCAAGGGCGTACAGGATAGCGATGTGGCCTCCAAGGGAATTGCCCAACAGGTGTACTTTATCAAATTTTTTGAATTCCACGAATTCTGCAACATATTCGACCAGCCCGGAAACGGAAACTTTTCTGATCGGAAGGTCGAAAATGGGCAGGATCGGGACAACCACATTATATTTTTCAGAGAACCGCTGCAGGATGCCTTCGAAATTACTCAAGGCGCCAAACAAACCATGCAACAGAATGAGCACTTCCGCGCCGGGGGTTGTTTCGATATATTTGAATTTGCCGTCCGTAGTAATTGCGTATGTCATTGCAACAGGTATGATTTAAGAGCTTATGTAATGTGCAAAAATAGGCTTTTTTGCTTAAAGTAGTATTTGTTTGGATTTTCATACGGGGGGCTGTGAAAAGTCTTCCGGATACCTACGGAATAAATGCGCGGCGTGTCCAAGCGATAAAATCCCTGCTGATCCTGTTTTAATTCGGGATAATTTTTGTATTGTCGCGAAAAATGCATTGTTTTGCATGAAGAAATTGAGCGGTGGCTATCGTATATCTGTTCCCACCCTTCAATCGTGTCAAAAACCAAGCAAACGATTCAATTTGTTCATCAAATTTCAAGAAACATGCGTCTCTTCCTTAACTTCTTAATCCTCGTCCTCACGGTAGGGGTAGTCTCTTCCTGCGTTTCCAAGAAAAAATACGACGAGCTTGCGGCGAGCAAGCAGGCCAGCGATGCCGCACTTGCAGACACTCAAAACCGCGTAAAGGGTCTTGAGCAGGACAATGCCAAGCTCAAAGCAGATATGGAAGCTGAAAAGAACCGCCTCAATGGTGAAATTTCCAGCCTACGCAATGACCTGAACGCCACCAAGGGGCAAATTGGTCAGGTTCAGGAGAAACTGAACATGACCCAGGCTCAGCTCGACAAAGTCAAGAGCGAAATCAACGGGGTTTTCGCAGCGTATGAAAAAAGTGGTCTCAAACTGGAAGAGCGCGAAGGTGCACTCTATGTCGTTACTTCACCGGTCAGCTACCGCAGTGGTTCTTACGGGCTTACCCGTGCCGAAAAGCAGGCTCTTGCCGAGTTGGCCACTACCCTGAAGAACAACCCTGACGTGAAGCTCCAGATCGAAGGCCATACGGATGCCGATAAGGTAAATGCAGGGGCTGCTTTCCAGGATAACTGGGAACTTTCCACGCTTCGTGCCCTCAGCGTTGTCCGTGAGCTGATCAAACAAGGTGCAAGCCCTTCGCAGGTATATGCTGCCGGCCGTGGGGATTCTATGCCAAAAGGCGACAATAAAACCCGCGATGGCAAGGCGCAAAACAGGAGGACAGAAGTCAAGATTGACCCAAGTCTAAAGGCAATCCGGGATGCGGTAAAAAATTAATACGGCCCCCAGGTTGATCGTGGAACAGAGAAATGCAAATAATGCCCGGACGCCGGGCCGACACAAGCTGGTCGGCCCGGCGTCCGGCTTTTAGGGGGGTATGTTCCATGCGGTTAGTGCTGCTGTACAGGTACTATGCGGCAAAAGATTGTTTTCGGGGGGGGTGTAAAAAGCCTTTTGCCGCCTTCGGCGGCAGAATATTCTTTTAAAACCGACGTGTTTTT
>JBMOJO010000113.1:0-11253 GCA_049315745.1 Saprospiraceae bacterium
CGCGAAACCAGGAAAAGGACGCCTGTCGTAAAACATCACTTCCCGGGCTATAGATCTACCTCATCGTATATCCGGGATACCCTAAACCCCATTTTGCGCACCTGCCGGGATGCCCGGCTGCGTGCATCGAGCAATGGGTTCGTATGGTTAAAATGGATGAAACGGATCTTCGCCTTTTCCCGGGGCGGCAGGCCCTTGAACAATGCCATACTTTCGACGACAAAAGGATGGGGAATCTCCCGGATATCGCGGTAGCCGATTTCTGCAGCATCAAAAAAAGTAGCGTCGAGAAAGGCGTAATCCACCGAAGATAATAACGCCGTGATGTCGCTGCCCCACTTTTCCCATTTATCAATATCGGGCAGGAATATTGCCGTCCTGGACTTCCCTGCAATGCGAAACCCTACTGTCTCGGAAAATTCATCGCGGTGGGGCACCAGGAAAGGCGTCACTTTCAAATCGGGCGTGAGGATAAGTTCCTCGCCGTCCTTCAAATTTTGGAGTGCGATATTGCCCAGGCCGGCGAGCTGGCTCCAGGGGCCATTGTTTTCGAGATATGTACGCATCCTGGGCATCGCAAAGACAGGGACCTGGCGTGCCCCCAGGGCCTCCCTGCCGAGGTACATCAGGCCGGAATAGTGCCCGATATGGGCGTGGGTGAGCAAAATCCCGTCGGGTACCCCCTCACCTGGAAAAAGCGCATGTGCTTTTAATGCCTCGACCTGGGCCGTAATATCCGGCGTCGCTTCTATCAGAAAAGCCTTGCCGTGCTTTTCGTCAATCAATCCGAGCGAGACCACCTTTCGGTCGGGGTCCGGCTTTTTGAAAAGCGCTTTACAGCATCCCTTCGTGCAGCCAATATGTGGCGAGCCCGCATCCTGTACCGTACCCAGGACAACCAGCCGCTGTGCGCGCAGCGCTGCGGCGCTCAGGATGATGAAAAAGAGCGGCAAAAAGGCAGGCAAAAAACTAAATGTACGTTTCATCCGGGAAATTTAGGTGGCGCAGAATACTTTTCTTTCTCCTTTCTAACGCGCAATTTACCGGAAAACAAACTAAATTGCAGCGATATTTAACCCTTGTTCAAAATAAGATTATGCAGGACAGCCTTACAATTTCTGTTGAAACCACCGCAGGAAACGCGCTTACCGGAGAAGCCCCTTCCATCGCACTAAACCTCCGCGAGCTGATCCTCCGGGACAGCAACCTCGTGGACAGCCTGGTGCAAATCGTCCAGTCCTCCGGGCGTACTGCCGGAGCAGCAGATCCGGGCGCCAGTTACATTGCCCTAATGGCCGGTGTCATGCTCCTGACCGGGGCGCTGGGCGGCTATGCCAATTATCTCAATGCCAAACCGGAAGAGCGACATTTCTGGAAAAGTATGGTCATGGGCGCTATCGCTACGATTACCATTCCCCTTTTTCTCAAAATCGTGGACAGCAACCTCATCTCCGATGGAGTAATTGACCCCTACAGCATCCTGGTCTTTGCCGGTTTTTGCGTCCTCGCCGCCTTCTATTCGGCAAAGTTTCTCGAAGGCCTTTCCGGCAGGATACTACAGAATTTGCAGCAGAAAGTCGAAGAAAATGCTCAAAAACTCAATGAAACGGCCGCTAAGGTGGAGCAAACCGATCAAAAAGTCATCGAAACTGCTGAAAAAGCAGATATGATGATGGACATCCAGTTGCCCGCAGCCCCGGAGATGGCCGAATCGGAGCCTTCAGCGCGGGGGGGGCTATTTTTGCCCGAGGCATCCGAAATCCCCAAGGGGCCAAAAACCCAAATTATCGCGGCGATGGGGAACAACCTCCAGACCCTGGAGACCCTGCACGGTAAAACCGGCCTGAGCCAGGAGGATCTACAAAAAGCCCTGGACGAAATGATCACAGAGGGGAAAATACGCAAGGTCGTACACCGGGGCGTAACCATTTTTGGAAAAAAATAACTGGATAAATCCATATTCCTTCCCATGCCGGAGTACCTCGAAACGGAACGCCTGCAACTCTTGCTCTGCGATGCACCGCTCTGCCGCGCCATTCTGCGGGGAGGCGTTGTATTGAATAATACGCTGGGCGCAACCACTGCCCAGGGCTGGACGGAGTTCGGGCCGGCCATCTTCGAATTTACCCTCGAACAAGTCGAGCGCGACCCCTCCGGCGCGATCTGGTGGTCATACCTCATCCTGCTCAAATCGCCCAGGACCCTCATCGGCTCCTGCGGTTTCAAAGGGCGCCCGGACCGCTTTGGGGAAGTAGAAATCGGTTACGAAATCGCACCAGACTTCCGAAACTCAGGCTATGGTACAGAAACCGCACGCGCCCTGATCGGGTTTGCCGCCCGTTTTCCCGAAATCCGGGCCGTCAAAGCCCATACCCTGCCCTTCGAGAGCGCTTCCACGACCGTACTCAAAAAATGCGGCCTTATCCATTATGAAGATCTCTTCGACCCCGATGAAGGCGAGGTATGGCAATGGAAGCGCTCGCTGAGCAGAAAAGAAGCGCTAACCCATTAAATATTCTGCAAACCAAATAAGACAACATATCAAATGGACAAAAATTCGCTAAAAGAAGAAGCGCTCATTTACCACGCCAAAGGGCGGCCGGGCAAAATCGAAGTAATCCCTTCAAAGGAAACCGCCAACCAACGGGACTTGTCCCTGGCATACTCGCCCGGCGTAGCCGAGCCTTGTCTCGCAATCGCCGCCAACGTCAGCGACGTCTATCGCTATACGGCAAAGGGAAACCTCGTCGCCGTCATCAGTAACGGTACCGCGGTGCTGGGCCTCGGCGATATCGGCCCGGAGGCAGGAAAACCCGTCATGGAAGGCAAAGGCCTCCTCTTTAAAATCTATGCCGATATTGATTGTTTCGACCTCGAACTCAACACGAAGGATATTGATGAATTTGTGCGCACGGTCAAAATCCTCGAACCGACCTTCGGGGGGGTCAACCTCGAGGATATCTCCGCTCCCGCCTGCTTTGAAATCGAAGAGCGGCTGAAAAAAGAACTCAATATCCCGGTCATGCACGACGACCAGCATGGTACCGCGATCATCAGCGGGGCAGCTTTGCTCAACGCCCTTGAACTGGTTGGAAAAGATATCGCGAAAGTCAAATTAGTGATCAGCGGCGCAGGGGCATCTGCGATATCCTGTACCCGCATCTATGTAGCCTTAGGCGCAAGAAAGGAAAATATCTTCATGTTCGACAGCAAGGCGCTGATCCATCCCGAGCGGACAGATCTCGATGGAAAAAAATCGGAGTTCATCAACGGCACCGTCCCGGCGGGGATTTCGCTCGCCGAAGCACTCGAAGGCGCAGATGTCTTCATCGGCCTGTCCAAGGGCAACCTGCTGAATAAGGAGATGGTCAAAAAAATGAACCCCGACCCCGTCATCTTCGCTATGGCCAATCCTACTCCGGAAATCAGCTATGAGGATGCCATCGAGGCAAGACCGGACTGTATCATGGCCACCGGGCGCTCAGATTATCCGAACCAAGTCAATAATGTGCTGGGGTTCCCCTATATCTTCCGCGGCGCCCTCGATGTGCGGGCAACGGAAATCAACGAGGAAATGAAACTGTCAGCGGTTAAGGCGCTGGCAGAACTTGCCAAAAAACCCGTCCCGGATATCGTCAATATGGCCTACGGCAACGCCAACCTGAAATTTGGACGGGAATACATCATCCCCAAACCCGTTGACCCCAGGCTCATCACCACCGTGGCGCCAGCGGTCGCAAAGGCGGCGATGGAATCGGGTATCGCGCAGCATCCGATAGCCAACTGGGAAAATTACGTTTCCGACCTCGCCATGCGTCTGGGCAATGACAACGCCATTTCCCGCGTCATCGAAACCAAGGCCAAACAAGGCGGTAAACGACGTCGGGTTGTATTTGTGGACGGCGAACACCTGACGGTGCTCAAAGCCGCCCAGGTGGCCCTGGAAGAAAATATCGCCAGCCCCATTCTGCTCGGCAACCGCAAGCGTATCCAATCGCTGATTCAGGAGTATAACATCGGCCTGCCCGATGTGCCGATTATTGACCCCCATATCCCCGCTTCGCCGGAGGAAGCCGAAAAATGTCGGGAGTACGCCCGCCAATTTTACGAAAAACGCAAGCGAAAAGGTTCTACCCTTCCCGAATCGGAGGACATTATCAAAAGCCGCAGCTACTACGGCGCCATGATGGTGGAAATGGGCGATGCCGATGCCATGGTAGGCGGCCTTTCCAAGAAATATACCTATACCGTCAAGCCGGCCCTGCAGATTATTGGGGCGCGTGAAGGCGTCAGAAAAGTGGCCGGGATGCATATCGTCATTACCCGCCAGGGCCCGTTGTTCCTTGCCGATACGACGATCAACCATTTTCTCAACGCCCAGGATATCGCCGATATCACCGAGCTGGTCGCAGAAGAGGTGGAAGCACTCAACATCCAGCCGCGGATCGCCCTGCTCACCTACTCCAATTTCGGCTCGGTGCCGAAGGGCGAGTCTGCCGTCATGATGCGCGAAGCTACCGCCATCCTCCACCAACGCCATCCCGACTGGATCGTGGACGGTGAGATGCAGGCGCACATGGCGCTCAACCCGGAAATCCGGCAGCAGTTCTTCCCTTTTTCCAAACTGGGCGACCAGCGCGCGAATGTGCTGATCTTCCCCAACCTGTCGGCTGCCAATATCGCTTACAACCTCCTCAACCACGCATCTAAAATGGATATTATCGGCCCAATCCTGCTCGGGCTTAAAAAACCCGTTCACGTGCTGCAGCTCGGCGCTACTGTACGTCAAATCGTGGATATCGCAGGACTGGCCGCTTACCACGCCAGGAAAAGCTGAGGCCCCGGCGATTGAGGCCCGATGAAGTTCTACCGGCATCCTGCAACGTTCTGCCTGCATTCGCGTTTCCTTAATTGTAAACCGGCCGCAGAAAGTTCGTTTCAGGATCCGGGATTGGCAAAACTCACTTAAATGCTGTTTCATGAAACAAAAACTCCTCATGTTGCTGTGCCTGCTCCCAGTCTTCGTCCTGGCACAGAAAATACCGGGCCGCGACAGCCGTACCGACCTTCGGGAGGTGGATTTCTCTGACCTTGCCGGTTGGGCACTGGAAAAATCCAGTAATTTCGATCTCCAAAACCGAAAGCCATTGAACAGGGACAAGCCTTCGGAGCTTACGCTGCTGGCAGACCGGCTCGATTTTGACCATCCCACGCCATTCGTCTCGTTCTCCGCAACATGGCAGGAACAAGACGATGCCCCCGATAACACCCGCTTGTTCGTCGCTACCTCTGCCGATAATACCAACTGGTCACCATGGCAGGAACTGACCCCCGACCCCCATGCCGTGGACATCCGCTACAGCTTTTCCTCCGAATTGCTTTTCTTCGACAAATCCACCCGCTATTATCGCCTCAAAGTTGTTTCCAACCTGCTGAACAAAGGGGTCTTCACGAAGAAAATTCTGCTAAACTGCTTCAGCCCGGGAGAACGCCTGAAGGACAGCGCTCCCGTTCAGCCTGCACAGTCGGAGCTGTATAGTTCATCTTCCGCATGTCCCTGCCCACTGCCACAGTTTGTGAGCCGGCAGGGGTGGAATTGCCCACAGGGGGCTACATTTCCCTCGATTACCAAAGTCACGCATCTGATCGTCCATCACTCCGCAAGTGCAAACGTGGCGAACGACTGGGGGGCCGTGGTGCTCTCGTTCTGGAATTTTCACGTCAATACCAACGGTTGGGCCGATATCGGCTATAACCTGCTGATTGACCCCAACGGAACGCTTTATGAAGGGCGAGGTGGTGGCGAAAATGTCACCGGGGCACATTTCTGCGGGAAAAACGGGGGTACCATGGGCGTCTGTATGATCGGCACCTACACCAATACGCCGGCCAGCGAAGCCGCGCGGAAAACCCTCGTTGATGTGCTGGCATGGAAAGCCTGCCGCGAGAACATCAACCCGCTCGAATCCTTACCGCACGCCAGCTCAGGCCTGAACCTGAACCGCATCTCCGGCCACCGCGACGGCTGCTCTACAGAATGCCCCGGCGAACAATTGTACCGCGCCCTGCCCGATCTGCGCCTCGCCGTCCGGGATAAAATCAACGCCTGCAACCTGTCCACATCAATTGCTCAGATCCCCGGCCTCGAATATCTTCGGGTCTCCCCTAATCCCGTATCGGCAGGAGCGGCTTGCATGGCAGAAATCTCCCTGCAGAATCCCACTACCCTGAGCTACCGTATTTTTGATGCGGCCGGACGCCAGATTGCCCTCTCCCAGCCATTCCGGCTGCACGGGAAGCACAGCTTTCCAATCCGGGAACTGCTCGACCGTCCGAACGGCTTGTACTCCGTCCAGTTCTACATTGAAGGCCGAACGATCACCCATAAGGTCGTCATTGGTAATCTCTAAAACAGTAGGCTATGCGTAAATATGCCGTTTTTTTTGCAGTACCCTGCCTGCTAACGGGTGTCCGGGCCAGCGCCCAGGCTGTCACCTGGTCAGAACAGGTTGCACCGATCATTTACCGGCACTGTACCTCCTGCCACCGGCCGGGCGAAATCGGCCCCTTTCCATTGACGAGCTACCAGCAGGCGGTCAACTGGGGGCAGATGATCAAATATGTAACCGGCATACGGTATATGCCCCCCTGGAAACCCGACCAGCAATTCGGGGGCGACTTTATCGGGGAAAATTACCTCAACGATGCCCAAATCGCGACAATAAAAGCCTGGGTGGACGGTGGTATGCCCAGGGGCGATATTTCGAAAGAACCCCCTGCCCCAGTATTCCCCTCCGGATCACAGGTGGGAAAACCCGATATGGTCGTCTCTTTTGCCCAGACACACCTGCACAAAGGCAATAACCGGGATGAATACCGCTACTTCGTGCTCCCGACGGGCCTGAAAGAAGCCCGGGACCTCGTGGCGCTGGAGATGCGGCCCGGTAACCGGCGGATTGTCCACCATGCCCTCGTGTGGGCAGACACGACCGGGGCTGCAGCTGCACTGGATGCACAAACGCCCGAGTATGGCTATATCCCTTCGGGAGGAGTAACCAACCTGGCACAATTGAGCTTTCTCGGCCAGCAACTGCCAAGTTATGTGCCCGGCCTCCAGCCGACCATCTTCACCAACCAGATGGCACAACGGCTGGGCCCCAACAGCGACCTCGTCGTTCAGGTGCACTACGCGCCAACTACGACCGATGAGCCCGACTCCTCGTCGTTCAACCTCTTCTTTGCCGAAAAACCGGCCAGTCGCTATGTACGCTCCTATATCATGCTCCCTTTCAACCTGCGCAACGGCCCCTTTGTCATTAACGCCAACTCCGTTCGTCAATTCCATGGGGTTTATCGCACCCCTGTTGATGTGAGCCTGGTCGGAATTGCCCCACATTGCCACCTCCTCGGCAAGGACTGGCGCATTTTCGCAATTACGCCGGCACGCGATACGATTCCGCTCATCGGGATAAAAGATTGGGACTTCAACTGGCAGGGGGCCTATCATTTCAAAAAAATGAAGTTCCTGCCCAAAAATACCGAAATACACGCGTATGCCACCTATGACAACACCCTAAACAACCCTTTCAACCCCAATAACCCACCAAAAACAGTGACGTGGGGAGAAGGCACCAGCGATGAAATGTACTATCTCCCCCTGATTTGGGTACCCTACCAGCCAGGCGACGAAAACCTTAGTATGGAAAGCGTTTCGACCAGCGATAAACCCGTCTTCCATTTTAATCAAAACAGGCTTTATCCGATTGCCCCGAACCCGGTGCGGGGACCCGTGCAGATCGGGTTCACGCTATCCGATGCGCTCGAAGTCAGCCTCGAAATCCATGATATCCAGGGGCGGCTTGTCGAGCGGATACTGGGAAGGCACCGTTTTCTCCCGGGCGAGCATATCTTTTCGTGGGATAGCTCCCAACTGGCCTCCGGGGTGTATCAGGTGGTGCTTCGAGGGGAAGGGACTGTTCAGGCGCAGAAGTTTGTGGTGCCCTGAATCGGGGAGAATATGATCAGCGCGCGACCACTTTAAGCAACTGCTGTACCGCCCGGGCTTTTTCGATCGCATTGTCGAGGCTCCGATCAACTACCGTGACGTGTCCCATTTTCCGGAAAGGCCGTGTCTCTGATTTGCCATAGAGATGGACCTTTGCCCCGGGAACTGCCATTGCCGATGCCAGCCCCTGGTAACGTACGGGGCCATGCTGCCCCGGCTCGCCAAGTAAATTCAACATTACCGCGGGGGTATGCAACTGTGGATCGCCAAGCGGGAGATCGAGGATTGCGCGCAGGTGCTGTTCAAACTGCGAGGTATGGCAGCTGTCAATCGTATGATGGCCACTGTTGTGCGGGCGCGGCGCTACTTCGTTCACCCACAGCTCCCCATTTTTTAAGAGGAAAAGTTCCACGGCGAGCAGTCCGCAAATATCGAAGTGCCCCATCAAACGCGTGGCAAGGGCGACGGCAGCTTGTTCCGTCTCCAGGGGCACGCGTGCCGGGCATAAAAGGAATTCGACCAGGTTTGCCTCCGGGTTAAAGACCATTTCCACCGTCGGGAAAGCTGCCGTTTGGCCACTCGCGTTACGCGCCACGATAACGGCGAGCTCTTTGTCAATATCGGCCATCACCTCCGCGACGCATGGCTCCGGAAGCAGTTTGTGCAGGTCGCCCGCATCGCGGAGTACCGCAACGCCCTTCCCGTCGTACCCCGCCGTACGGCTTTTTTGAACAACCGGATACTGAAGCTCCCCGCTCCCCAGTGCCTCGGCAAGTTCCTGTCCACTGTTGAAAAGTTGAAACGGGGCAGAAGGTACCCCGTGTTCCCGATAGAAATTTTTTTGCAGCCCCTTGTCTTTGATCAAGTCCAGTTTATCCGGGGCCGGATGGATAATCAGCCCCTCTCTCCACAATTGGTGCAGCGCCTCAGAGTTGACATGCTCGATTTCGATGCTCAGGACGTCCAGTTTCCGGCCAAACTCATAAACATCCTCGTAATCGTTGAAATTGCCGGTAAAAAACTCCGGCGCATGCAAGCCGGCAGGATAGTCAGGGGATTCGTCCAGGAAATAAAGCGGAAGATGCCAGTTACCGGCAGCGAGCGATAACATTTTCCCAAGTTGCCCCCCACCGAGTATCCCGGTCTTTATCGCAGTAATTTCTTTGTTCCCGATCATTTGCACATTTTTATCCAAGGAAATCAAGGTACTCAACGAGACCTTTTTTGCAAAAGTAACGTTTATTCCAAGAAACCGGTCAACAGACTTGCCGTATCGGAGGCATCGCAGACTGAAAATGGCTATTTTTCCAATTCACCGGCCCTATTCGCATCAATTTGAGTAATACAAAAACGCCTACCATGCAATCAACGGATTTATTGATTAAAGACGCACAAATTGTCAACAACGGAAACATAATCTCGGGGGATGTACTGATCCGGCAGGGGCGTTTCGAAAAGATTGGCGGGATTATTGATGCGCCCGGTGCAAGCATCCTTCCTGCCAACGGGAAACACCTTTTACCCGGTGTTATTGATGACCAGGTGCACTTTCGCGAACCCGGCCTTACCCATAAAGCCGATATCTGGCACGAATCCAGGGCTGCAGTGGCCGGAGGGGTTACGACCTACATGGAAATGCCCAATACCAAACCTGCTGCGCTTTCCCAGGAACTGCTCGAAGCAAAATACCAGATTGCCGCACAACGTTCTCAAGCTAACTATTCCTTTTTCATGGGGGTATCTAACGACAACCTTGAAGAAGTGCTCCGCACGGATCCCCGTCGGGTATGCGGGATTAAAATATTCATGGGCTCCAGCACAGGTAATATGCTCGTGGACAACCCCGGCACGCTGGAGCGCCTGTTTGCCGAATCCCCGGCGCTCATTGCGGTACACTGCGAGGATGAAACGACCGTCCGGAACAACGAGGCGGCATTTATGACCGCTTATGGCGAAGATATCCCTATGCATTTCCATCCCGACATCCGTTCGGTCAATGCTTGCCTGCGCTCCTCCTCCATGGCTGCCGACCTGGCAAAGCGCCACGGTACCCGCCTGCATATTCTGCATATTACCACTGCCGAAGAGACCGCATTGTTCCGCAACGACATCCCCCTACGCGAAAAACGCATCACCTCCGAGGTCTGTGTACACCATTTGTATTTTAACAGCAGCGATTACGACCAGTTGGGTGCGTTGATCAAGTGCAACCCTGCAATAAAGGAAGAACGGCACCGACGCGCACTCTGGGCAGCCTTGCTCGACGACCGGCTCGATATTATTGCCACCGACCATGCGCCCCATACCCTCGAAGAGAAACACAACACCTATTTCTATGCACCCTCGGGCCTTCCGCTGGTACAGCATCCCCTGCTGGTGATGCTCGACTTTTACCACCGGGGGGAAATCCGCCTGGAAAAAATTGTAGAGAAAATGTGCCACGCACCCGCTGAATGTTTCCAGATCAGGGAAAGGGGATATATCGAGCCGGGGTACTGGGCGGATGCCGTACTGGTTGACCTGGAGCGGGAAACGACGGTTGAACCCGCAGGGCTGTACTACAAGTGTGGCTGGTCGCCCTTTGAAGGAAAAACCTTTAAAGGACGCGTGGAATCTACTATCGTGAGCGGGCGGTTAGCTTATCACCAAGGCGTTTTCAACGATGGCTGCGGGCAGCGCCTTGAGTTTGATCGGTAGTTTTCAACTTGCAAAAACCGTCAAAAAATGGGAAAAAAGCGTCGTACTTTTAGTGGGGCCGGTACATCGTCCTCATTGGCAAAATCAGGTATAACATGTAGTTCTTCCGAGTGCTTAATGAAATAAGTCCACTTGTCAATTGGGCTTTCCAACTCATCCATCTCTTTTGTGAACTTGGGCAACTCGATGAATGAAAACTGAATATCTTTCAGCAAATGCTCATTGCTCGCCTTGTTCATGATCAAGTGCCGGGTGTGGTAATCAGTATCAGTGCCAAAAGGGAAATCCAGAATCCCAATGAAGTATGCAGGATGTAAAAGGGGGTTACCTTGGGTGAGCTTACCCCAATTGTTAGGACAGCTAAATTTAGTTTTTTAAATTTGAAAAACCAGACTGAGTTATCCATAAAGTGAACGTCATCAATTTTGACCCTCCAAAGGCCAAAAAATTGGTGGTGTTCATTTTGTGGGTAACTCCATTATCAGCGATTCTCGGTTTAAACCCTAACTTTGCTCATTTAGGTAGTCTATTTTCAGCGAATTAAGCAGCGT
>JBMOJO010000114.1:0-11244 GCA_049315745.1 Saprospiraceae bacterium
ATGACGTGTCTCTCAAAACATAATTCGGCGCGAAGCGCCGTAAAAAAACCTTTTTACACAACCCCCGCGCTTTCAAATCATTATTTGGCGCGAAGCGCCGAAAAAAGACTTTTACAAAACTCCAACCCTGGTAGATGGATACATCAAAATAGACTTTTGTATTGTTTATTCTAAAAAAAATATCTGAATATGTCGCAGAACCTGCCACCCGTCTGGTCGAAAATTGCCAGACACGACCTCCTGCCGGAGACGACCCACGACGAGCGGGCGCGCTTCAATTTTCTGGCAAACCTGAATAAGCACCTCGCAGCAGTGGTATCGCCCGGTAACAAACCTGCTTACGAACTTCGGGTGCGTCCCAATTTTATCAAAGCCAATGGCCGTGATTTCGGAACCCGTGAAGAAGTGCGCGAAGCGATGAAGGAAGACCCACACTACCAGGCGTGGAGTGCTTTGCGCCGCTCGGCTATGGAAATGCGGCAACAGGCCGGTCGCTCGGTCGTCCTTCGCCAGGCTCATCAATTGGCAGAACGTGCTGAGGCGTTCAATAAGGGTAAATCCACCCTGGAACTTCATCCTGAAATGCCGCTTCCGCCATATATGACGATTATGGATAACCATTTGATGCCAGGGAGTTATCACGGAGAGTTGTTTGAGGGCGATGTGACCAATGCCGCCAATTACGATGCCGGACTCTTTGTCACCACCGCCGGTATGCTCGGAAGGCTGAACGATGGGGGTGGGAAGGCTATCGCTGCTTATGTCCGCTCGACTTATCCGGATTTTAACCCCCGTCGGATCCTCGATATTGGTTGCGGGCTCGGCCATAACGTGCTGCCTATTGCACAGGCTTTTCCCGATGCCGAAGTAATTGCCATTGATACCGGTGCACCGATGTTGCGCTACGGGCATGCGCGTGCGCAGGCGCTTGGGGTGAAAAATGTGCGCTTTATTCAGATGAACTGCGAGTCAACGCCTTTTGAAGACGGTTCTTTTGACTGGGTACAAAGCACGATGTTCCTGCACGAAACTGCAGGAAAGGCCATCTTCCGCATCATGTCGGAGGTACACCGCCTGCTCCGCCCGGGAGGACTTACCCTGCATATTGAACAGCCTCAATACACGCCGGATATGGACTTGTACGAACAGTTCATCCGAGACTGGGATGCTTATTACAACAACGAGCCTTTCTGGTCTAAAATGCACGATATTGACCCTTGCGCCCTCATGGTGCATGCCGGTTTCCGGGAGGAAGATTTCATGCAAATTGGGGTAAAGGCCGTCAATGACCTTGCCGAACCCGGAGAAAAACCCAAGGACGAACCCGAAGACCACGGCAGAAGCCCTAAATGGAACGTTTTTGGGGCCTGGAAAAAATAGACTTATTGCGATGGGTAATCGTTGTGGGAAAAATGTGCTATTTTTTGTCCACGCGAAGGCTTTTTGAGGGAGCATAGCCTGGCTACGTAACCGAAAAAAGACGCAGTGTGGGCGAAAAAGAGCCATTTTTACCCAATGAGTATCCCATCGCAACAAGTCTAATAACAGAATCAAAAATCAAAATGCATGGAAACTGTTGATTATATCAAAATGGCCGGCGCCAAAGCCAAGGGTGGCCGGCCCTATTTCTTCCAGGACCCTGCGGTGGAGCGCGTGCTGAATATCACGATGTCCATCGCAGGGGAACTGGCCGTTATGCGAGAGCGCATGGATACCCTTGAGCGCCTGCTCGAGGCAAAAGGCATTGTGAGCAAGGACGCCATTGAATCGTATGTGCCGGATGATACGGCCGCCGCTCAGCGCCAGCAGTGGCATGCCGAGTATATCGCAAGGGTGCTCCGCATCGTCCAGCAGGAACTCGAGGCTATGGCCCAGCCGGAAAACAACGTGCCCCTGGAGCATATTGCCGACGAACTGGCAACCCTATAACACGGTTGATCATGCCGGTAACGACTATTCAGCGATTCTTTCAGGCCATAATTGACCGGGATGCCCCATTGGTCATGGCGCACTATTACCGCTCGCCGGATACCTATGTTATCCTCGAAGGACCGCGGCTGAGTACCCTTGGCTACGACCTGATTGCAAAAGGATGGGGGGATTTTGTACATTCCCCAATTGCCCTGGAATCTATCCATTGGGAAGAAGGGCCGTTTTGTGAAGAGAGCCGAAGCATGGCCTGGGTAGCCGGTATCATCCGCTTGCGGATACGGGTAAAGGGCAAGGCCTTCGAACAGATATTCCGCGCCACTTTTCTTTTAAAAAAACACCGCGGCAAATGGCTGATCCGCCACGAACACGTTTCCGGTGCGTTGACGGACCCCTACGGCATCGGCGATTGGCTAAAAGGGTAATTGAACGAGCGCTCATTTTTTTGATTTGGCTTCGCCAAATCAAAAAAATGAGCGCTCGTTCAGAGGAATAGGAGGCTATTTTAGGAGTTTTTGCCGCCTTCGGCGTCAGGATTTTTCACCCAACCCCAAAACAATATAAACACCTCAAAATGGGTATTCCAAAAATCAAGACTGTTTTTGCGGCCTGTTTTGCCGCCTTGAGCGCCGCCTGCGGGATTGCGGTCAAAAATCCTCCGGCCAAATCGGCGATTGATGTGTTCAGGACTTACATCACCGGGGATTTTGACAATACGCGCCAGGTGGAGGAGGAGCGGCTTGCCGGAAAGCAGGTACATCCCTTTGCCGTCCACGTCAACCGAATTGGGGATAGCAAGATAGAAGGGGCGCCGCCGCGCAAGGGGTTCTGGATTATCGAGGAAAGCTATTACACCTATCCGGATAAACCCACGACCATTAACCACCACCTGTTTTTTTTTGAGGATACCGGGAATCATTCCGTCCGCTTGTACGCGTACGAGTTGCCGCCTTCTTTGCCCATGGAACAACTCACCAACGACAATCCCAACCTGCGCATCCGCTATTCCGATATCCGGGTATCCCCGAAATTTAAGCCTGCGGAATACCGGTACGATGGTAATGGGACCTTTACCATCCACGCGCCCAATACCTGGGATAACGGGATGACTTTCACCTTGATCGAAAAATTCACCCCAGGACGCCTGGAGGTCATGGAATTACTGGAAAAAGACGGCAAACGGTTGACGGCTTACGATACGCCGATTATTTATGAGCGGGTGAAATAGGAGAGGGGTAAACGCAGTAAAGAGGAGGTGCATGTTTATTTTTCTCGGCTGGAAGGGCAATTGTACCGCGCATTTGCTAAAGTAAGCAGTGGATTTGTGCTATATCCAAGAGTTGTTGGGGCATGTGAGCACTAAAACAAATCTATGCGGGCATAACGAAAATGGCATGGATAAGCTCAAATGTCACCTGGATGATTTGGCGATTATGACTTTCGAGCATAACTTATAGAAACCATAAGAGAATTACTTTGGCAAGTTTTGACCGCCAAAGAGTAGTTAGCAGTAAGCCTAAAAAACAGCCTCAGTAGTACATTTTACTGTAATTTTGAGATCAAACTACATTTTTTAACAAAAAAAATACTGAAATATCTATTTTTATAGGCATATTTGTAATCTATTTACAAAATAAGTCAAAAAAATGATAATCAATTTCAGTTTACAAAACTTCGGATCGGTTAAGGACAAGCAAACATTGACCTTTGAGGCTGACAAATCTGACCATCTGGAAAACAGTTATGTTATTCATACCAATGGGCTAAGACTATTAAAGATTGCTCTTATCTACGGTGCTAATGCATCGGGTAAGACTACCATTTTGAGAGCACTTGAGTTTCTTAGGGACATAGTTCTTGAACCCGAAACAAAAAAGACTGATGAATTAGACTTTCAGCCATTTTTATTTGACCCTGAGACACCTAATCAAAACTCTTTGATAAGTATTGAGTTCATAGCAAATGATATAAAATATTTTTATGAAGTAGAGTTTTTCAAAAAAGCCGTAGTTAATGAGATTCTTAATTTTCATAACCCAAATAAGGCAAATGTATTTAGACGGACAACAGATATAACGAATCAGTTCACCGAAATTAAATTTGGAAGTAAGATTAAAATTGAAAAGACGATTGAAAAAATCTTAGAGGCTAATACACTTTGGAACAACACAGTCTTAGGTGGATTTCTGAAAACCAATGTCGATGTTAAAGAGCTTAAAGAAGCGGTAGACTGGTTTAAAAACTTTTTACGCCCTTTGGTTTACACAAAAACACAGTTAGAAGGGTTTGTAACCTCAAAAATTGACAAAGGTGAGTTGTCAAAAATAGATATAATAAATATTCTTAGAAAAGCTGATTTTCATATATCAGATATTGTTATCCAAAAGGAAGAAAAGGAAATTCCTGATGGTTTCATCGAATTTGTAAAAAAACAATTAAAAGCCCCTGATGATAAAGTGAAAAGTTTAGAAGAAAGAGGCAAAATAACATCAGTGAACATTGAATTTGAACATATGGTAAATCAGTCTAAATATTTGCTGCCATTAGAATTGGAATCGCAAGGAACAAGAAGATTCTATGGCTTTGCCGGATTACTAGCATTATTGATAAAAAATTCTTCTGCCATTTCTATTGATGAATTAGAATCATCATTACACCCAGACTTGTATACACATTTCATACTTTCATTTTTACTAAATACTGAAAAGTCTCAAATTATCGCCACTACACACAATAGAGAAATTCTTGATAATAAAGATATTTTTAGAAATGATTCGATTTGGTTTACAGACAAAAATGAAAATTGTTCTACCGAATTATATTCATTATCTGACTTCGATAGTTCCATAGTAAGAAATACCACCAACATATTTAATGCTTATAAGAGCGGAAAATTAAAGGCAACACCAAATTTGGGAGATAATTTTATTGATTTGAAAATATGAGAGAGTCAAGGAAAATAAAGGTTCAGGTTAATCCTTCATTTGCCTTTGTAGTCGATGGCGAGACTGAGATTTGGTATTTGCAAATGTTGAAGCGGAATGAAAGACAATTAAAAGTTAATATTGAACCTAAACTTCCTCAGAAGAAAAGTATTGAAGAACAATATAAATTAGTAAAGAAGTTATCTGAAAGTGAATATTCAAAAGTATTTTGGCTTGTTGACTTAGATACAATAATTAAAGAATCTATAGAGACGCCAAAAGGCAAGAAAACTCCATTATCTTCTTTCAATAAATTGAGACATCTTCTTATTAGGAATCATAATAATGTAACAATCATAGTTAATAATCCATGTTTGGAATTTTGGTTTCTCCTTCATTTTGAAAGAACCTCTAAGTTTTTCGATAAGTGTTCCAAAGCTGAAGCTGAACTTAAAAATCATATTAAGGACTACGAGAAAACCCGAAAATATTTTACAAAGCAAGATAATGACGTCTATTGCAGGCTTAAACCACATCTTAATACTGCAATTGTAAATTCTGAGAGCTTAGGGCGATTTGATATAGCAGAACATACAAAGGCTATTAGTGAGATGTTTTTACTCTTTCATACTGACGAAGTAAAGAAACACTATGAAAAATAGGAAAAGACCTACAGCAAATAGGCGTTTGGCTAATTGGCGGGTGAAGTAGTGAATGATTTATTCTATCTTGCATCAACGAAGTTACCCCAAAATTTACTGTCCAAATTTTTGGGGTAACATCAAATGCTGATACACATAATTCGTTGGTGTCAGGTATAAAAAAGGAAAAAAATGAAAATAGAAGAAATCAAAGACACTATAGTTCCCATCTTGGTTCGGCATCACATAAAGCGGGCTGGAATATTCGGTTCGATGGCAAAAGGGAACGCAACTTTTGACAGTGATATCGATATTTTGGTCGAACTGGGAGTACCAATGAGCCTGCTGGAGTTTATTAGGATAAAATATGAACTTGAAGACTTGTTGGGCAAAAAAGTGGATCTAGTCGAATACCAGGCAGTCAAGCCAAGACTGAAAAATCAAATTCTGTCGGAAGAAATCAGAATCTATGGCTAAGCAGCAAAAACGGGACGAAATGGTATTCCTAGAGGACATTTTGGAGTGTATCGAAAAGATAGAAGAATATGTTAAGGACTTGACAGAAAGGGAATTTGAGGAAAATTCTGAAAAGCAGGATGCGGTCATTCGGCGAATAGAAATAATCGGCGAAGCGGCCAAAATGATTTCAACCAAAACAAGAGAAAAATACCCTGATATTCCATGGAGGGAAATTGCGGGTATGCGTGATATGGTAATTCACCAGTATTTTGGGGTATCCATTGGACTGGTTTGGCGGGTTGCAATTTCTGAAATACCGGATTTAAAAGAAAAAATAGAGCAGATTATCAAAGAGATAGAAAAAAATGGTAATGGCTAATCTGTTTTTTAGTGGTTGATGTGAGTAGTCAAATTTATTATAGCAGTCAGATAAAGCCGTGATTACCTTAGTATAAATCATTGATTAAGTGCAACGACTATGAGAAGCATACGTCATCTTTTATGCTCAGGACTCCTGCTCCTGTCCTACGCAGGGGTCTCCCAGATTACCCGGCCCATCGGCATCAACCTGTCCTATGTGGCGGATTATTCTACGGAATTGGTCTTTACGGATGCCTTTAAGCAGGGTAGGGAATGGATCTCCTCCAATGCCGACAATACCGGGCCCTGGGATACCCAGGTGAATATTCCCCTTGGGCCTTCCGGGTATCCGCTGGAAATTCCTTTTCGCAATGGGGTCAATCCGCCTCAGAAGGTCAAAACCCTGTTGGTCTGGGATTTATTCGAAGCTACCCCGAAAGGGAAATACCGGCTGATCGTGAAAGGCAGCGGGGAGGTCCAGTTGAATTTCGGGGCCAGGGGCACCTTCACCTGCCCGGTGGATACCCTGGTAGAAGTGACCGGGGCGGTTTCCATCGAAATCAACCGCTCGGATAAGAACAACCCCATCAACGATATAAAATTTATCCTGCCGGGGTATGTCAATAACTTCAGCACACAGACGTTCACCCGCGAACTGCTGACTTTTCTAAAGGACTTTCAGGTGATCCGGTTTATGGATTTTACCCATACAAATGGTTCTCCTATAACGACCTGGGCAGAACGGACTCCGCCCAACTATTATACCCAGTCCAAATTTGGGGGCGCTGCCTGGGAATATGTCGTCCAGCTTGCCAATGGAACGCTCAAAGATATCTGGATTAATATCCCGCATAAGGCCAACGACGCCTACATCCGGGAATTAGCCACCCTGCTTAGAAATACCCTGAACCCGGGATCAAAAATTTATCTGGAATACAGCAACGAACTGTGGAACGGGGCTTTTTCCCAGAATGCAGATTGTGCAGCAATGGCCCAGGAAATCGGCATATCCGGCCAACCCTGGGAGAGGACCTGGAAGTTTACCGCGAAAAGGTCTGCGGATGTTTTCCGGATATTTGGAGAGGTATTCGGCGGGAGCCAGCGACTGGTAAGGACTATCCCCTCGCAGGCCGCCAATAGCTGGCTTACAGAGGAGCTGATCACGTATTTCAATGATCCTGCATTAAATCCTACAAGGGTAAAAGCGGACGCCGTAGCGATCGCACCCTATTTCGGCAATGAAGTCGCCGACGACCTGGTGGCGAAAGGCCTGGTAAATACGGTTACCGTCCCCCAAATCCTGCAGGAACTTAAAAAATCAATGGCCGATTCCAAATCCTGGATGGACGAAAATAAGCGGGTAGCCGATAAATACCAGATGAAACTGATCAGCTATGAAGGCGGGCAGCACCTGGTGGCCACCGGGAACAATATCCAAATCGAAGCGCTTACCAAAAAGCTCATAGATACCAATAGGGATACCGCCATGCAGACGCTGTATTGTAGCTATATGGAGGATTGGTACAAAACGGGTGGAGACCTGTTTTGCCATTTTTCTTCCGTTCAGGGCTATTCGGAGTATGGGAGCTGGGGGATTATGGAACAGCAGAAAGATTCCCTTAACCCCAAATACGTCGCTTTCAAAAAATGTATTTTTCCTTTCAATCAGACGACGACCAATACCCGCTTCCTTCCTTCCGAACAAAGCCAAATCCTGTTATATCCCAATCCGACCGGCGGAGAGGTATTCTTTAAGTCCAGTCAAGCAGTTCATCGCTATCAGGTATTTAACGGCCTGGGGCAGTTGTTGCTCTCCGGCCAGGGCCCATCCCTTGACCTTTCGCCACTTCCCGATGGGCTGTTTTGGATAAAAACGGAGCAGCAGGTTTTCCGGGTTGTTAAAAATGGGCGCAGGGGAGGCTGATTTAGGCTTCCGCGCTTTCGGCAGTATAGCTATAATTTGGCGGTGTGAAGGGAAAAGCGCTATTTTTAGCCTGGAACAATCCCATGGCATCAAAAATGATACCCAAATCAAATGACCAGAACAACACTGCTGTCGGAATTGGATAAAGTAGAAAGCATTGCCAAAGCTTCCAGGATCGGGAGGCTTTTAACCCGCCCTTTCCGCTATGTATTTGCCATCCTGTACCGGAAATGGGTGTACAAAAAAAACAAGCAGGCAAAAGAGGTCGTCTGCCGGACCTTTTTTGGTCGGGAAATGCATATCCTGCTCCCTTCCAGTACAGATATTTACCTGACCGGGGGCAAGTCGCACGAATCCGAAATCCGTTTGGCCCGGCTGCTGATCCAGGTATTAAAGGAAGGGGATGTTTTTGTAGATGCAGGTGCCCATTATGGATATTTTTCTCTGCTCGCTGCCGGTTTGGTGGGTTCCCGGGGGAAGGTGCTCGCCTTTGAAGCGGCTCCGGCTACTTTTGAAATCCTGCAAAAAAACTCGGCTGGCTCAGGAAATATCACTGCGCATCATCTTGCCTTATCCGATCGCGAGGCAGCGTTGGTTTTTTACGAATTCCCCAATCAGTATGCTGAATACAACGCTTTGGACATCGCGCAATTTGAAAAAGAAGGCTGGATAGGGGAGAACCCGCCACGGGAATACCGCGTACAGGCCGTTTCGCTGGAGGGATTTTTGGCAAAGGAAAACCTCCGGCCCACGCTAATCAAAATTGACGTTGAAGGTGCGGAGTATCAGGTAATTCAAGGTATGCAGACTTTTTTGATGAGTGCAAACCCGATTATTGTCATGGAATACCTCTCGGGAGCACGATCAAGCGAAGTATATGCTCGTTCAGAAGCGCTGCTGGTATCACTAGGCTATCTGCCTTTTGCGATTGAGGCCGACGGTACACTTCTGCCAATCAAATCTGCCGAACAATGGATGTCAGAAATGAAAATAGCATCCGACAATATCGTTTTTAGGAAGGAGGTAGATAATGCCAGTTAGGACTGATTGTTTGGTAGGGTTTTATTTTGTATCTATTTACCAAGGGTATCCGCGGCTTCGCCGCGGAGGATTTTATTTGGTGTGCGTACATTTTTTACGTGCGAACGCGCGTAAAAAATGCACGCACACCAAAAATTATTTCTCAGGACAGCTACCTGCTAAATAGATACGAAAATGATGTGTCTCTCAAGACATAATTTGGTGCGTAGGCTAAAGTTCGGCTAAAGCCGGAGTGGTGGCATGTAATTTTTTATCCTCCAGCTAAAGCTGGAGGCAATTTAAAAGGCCTCTCGCCAAATTATATTTGGATTGAGACGTCTTTTTCTTAATTTTGCGAATAAAAATCAAGAAAAAGACGTATCCATCCAAAGAATGTTTTGCCGCCGCAGGCGGCAAAAGACTTTTATGCGACCCCAGCCCCAAATTAAATTCGACGCGAAGCGCCGAGCTATCCCCACCACCAAGGCGAGGCCACCGGCATCGTCTTGACGATCATCGCCTTTTGGCGGAAAAATCTGCGAAGGGCGCCCGGCCCCATCCGGGTGCCCCCGATGCCGGAAAATTTAAAGGATTGCTTTTCACCTTCGTGAATGATTGCCGTAAGGGCACAGTCATTTATACTGATGGCTCCGGCTTGTATCCTTTTGCCAATCCGCTCTGCTTCCTGCCAATCAGTCGCAAAAACGGCAGCACTCAATCCAAATGCGCTGTCGTTAGCCAGCCGCAAGGCTTCCTCTTCTGCTTTGAACGACATGATCGGAATGACAGGTCCGAAAGTTTCTTCGGTCATGATTTGCATTCCATGATGGACGTTGGTGAGGACAGTGGGCCGGAGCCAAAATCCCCCCCCGATTTCTTCACAGGCAGCACTGCCACAGGCGATTTTTGCCCCTTTGTCCAGCGCATCCCGCAGGTGTTGGTTGATGATAGCAGCCTGCCGCTCAGAGATGATGGGGCCCATCTGCCCATCTGACAGCCCGGGATAAGCGAGGCGTATTTGTTGCGCTTTTTGGGTAAGGCGCTCCAGGAAACGGGCAAATATGGATTCCTGCACATATACCCGTTCTATGGAAAGGCAGGAGTGCCCGCAATTCACACAACTTCCCCACAGAATAGATGAACTGGCTTGTTCGAGGTCGGCCCCTTCAAAAACCAGCGCGGGGTCTTTCCCGCCCAGTTCGAGGAAACAAGGGATAAAATGCGCCGCTGCTGCCTGGTAAACCCGCTTGCCGGTAGCTACGCTTCCGGTGAAACACACGAGGTCCACCTCAGGCACAAGCAACGCCCCCGTCTGACCATCGCCGGCGATATACCGGAACACGGAGGATAAACCGGGTACCGCATCAATACTTGCCTGTAAAGGGCCGATGAACCTGGGCGTAATCTCCGATGGCTTGACGATGACCGCACAACCGGCCACCAATGCCGGGATCGCATCAATTATGGAAAGCAACAAAGGAAAGTTCCACGGACTGATTACCCCAACCAAAGGATAGGGGACTGTCTCCTGATGGATTTCGATAAATGGTACGCTGGTAGCCCGGGTTATTTTTTCCGAAAAAAAATCTCGTGCAATTGCACACCACCGGTCTATGCTGCTGAGGAGCAATTGTACTTCCAGGATACTCTCCGATTTTCGCCCGGTATCGGTACAAAGCGCCTCTACAATGGACTCCTGCCTGGCCTGGATTTGAACTTTCCAGTCCTGCATCGCCCTTATCCGCATTTCCACACCGCCTTCAGACCATTCAGGCTGACGTTGCCTCAGCGCAGTACAATCGCCTTGAATAAGGTCCGCGTCGGGCAGCTCAAAAGTGTAGTCGTTTTCCCCGGTGCGTGGATTGCGCACCGGGTGCAGATGCTTTCCGTCCATTGGAGATGTTGTTATTTTTTTTTAGCCGCCTTCGGCGGCGAAATATTCTTTGGATGGAGGCATCTTTTTCCTGATTTTGCAAAGCAAAATCAG
>JBMOJO010000404.1:0-2507 GCA_049315745.1 Saprospiraceae bacterium
GCGAAATCGTGAAAATGACGTGTCTCTCAAAACATAATTCGGCGCGAAGCGCCGTGAAAAACCTTTTTACACAACCCCTCTCAAAATATAATTTGGCGCGAAGCGCCGTGAAAATACTTTTTGTTCAACCCCAATTAAAAAATGCCTGATTTCAGATATATACGGTTAGTAGTGTTGGATATTTTTAGCTTTATTTCGAAAAAAAATATGCCTAAAACACTTCTTCTCCTGCTCTTTATGGGCGCAACCAGTCTCCTTTCCGCCCAACACACTGTAACAGGTACCGTTAAAAACGAACAAGGCGAGTTGCTCGTCGGCGTTACGGTCCAGGAAAAAAATACCTCCACAGGCACGGTAACCGGCCTGGATGGGGAATTTACGATCATTTGCTCAAGCCCTCAGGCTGTTTTGATGTTTAGTTACGTCGGATATGGGACATTGGAAACGCCCATCGATAACAGAACCAGTGTTGAAGTCACCCTGGCTACGGAATTCCGCTTACTTGAACAGGTCATCGTCACCGGCTCGCGACGGGCCAACCGCACCCAGACGGAGACGGCCGTACCCGTGGATGTGATCCAACTCAAACAAGTGGGACAAACGACTGCCCGTTTTGACCTGACTTCCCTCATCAATGCCAACGCGCCTTCTTTCAACTACAACAAACAATCGGGCTCCGATGGGGCAGACCATATTGACCTGGCCACGCTGCGCGGCCTGGGTCCCGACCAGACGCTGGTGCTGGTCAATGGCAAACGCCGGCACCAGACGGCTTTTGTGGCGGTTTTTGGCGCCAGGGGCCGCGGCAATTCCGGAACCGACCTCAGCGCCCTGCCCGCTGCAGCCATCGAAAGGGTGGAAATCCTGCGCGATGGGGCCTCCGCCCAGTATGGCTCCGATGCTATTGCAGGGGTCATTAACCTCGTACTCAAGCAAAACACCAACCAGGTCAGCGCAGATATAGGCTATTCGTTCTACCATGACCCCAAATACAACCCTGCCTTTAAGCCTGAAATCGGACAGTACGAGTTCGGAAAAAAAACCGATGGCGCCGCCCTCAACGCCTCTGTAAATTATGGCACCGCACTTGGGCAAAAAGGCGGCTTTTTTAATGCTACCCTGAACTATGCCGATATCGCAAAAACCTTCCGCCAGGAAACGGATGGCGTTTTGCCCACCAATATCTATCGGCGCGCCCACGGGGATGCCTCTATGACAGCCATGGGCGCCATGTTCAATATGGAACTACCTGCTAATAGCTCGGGGGCTGCCACTTTTTATGCCTTCGGCGGGTATAACGGAAAAAAATCCGACGCCTACGCGTTTACCCGCAACTGGTCGGCCCGCCCGGAACGTTTCCCTACAGATGCCTCCGGCAACCTCATTCGCGTTGCTGGCATTATGAAGGAAACCTCAGATGACGAAATCTATTTCAACCCCCGCATCCTCACTGAAATTACCGACCTCTCCATCGCTGCCGGAATAAGGGGAACCTCACAAAAAGGATGGAACTGGGATCTAAGCAATGTACTCGGCCGCAACAACTTCCACTTTTTCGGCGAAGGCACCTTCAACGCCGGGCTGGGGAGCGGGCAAACTTCCTTCGACGACGGAGGATTTTCCTTTTTGCAGAATACGGTCAATTTTAACATGAGTAAGGAATATCCCGAAGTCATGGAAGGGTTCAACCTCGCTTATGGGGCAGAATTCCGGGCAGAAAATTATCAGCTCTTCGCCGGGGAAGAAGCTTCCTACAAAAATTACAATCCCAACAAAGCCTCCGGGGCACAGGGATTCCCAGGTTACCAGCCCGGAGATGAAGCCGATGCCAACCGGACTACGGTAGGCGGATATGCCGACCTCGAACTCGACCTCAGCAAGCGCTGGCTTGTCGGAGCTGCCGTACGACTGGAAAACTACAGCGATTTTGGGTTCACCTCCAACTTCAAGCTCGCCTCCCGCTATAAACTTGCCGACAATTTCAACCTGCGCGGATCGGTTAGCTCCGGATTCCGGGCACCTTCACTCCAGCAGATCAATTTCAGCTCCACCTTTACGACAGTACAGGCCGCAACGATCGCTGAGGTCAAAATTGCGCCCAATGATAACCCCATCACCCGCGCCGCAGGCATTCCTTCCCTCAACCAGGAAAAATCGGTCAATACAAGCCTCGGGTTTACCTTCAAGCCGGCGCCCACTTTTGCAATTACCTTCGATGCGTACAACGTGAAAGTTAAAGACCGGGTCGTACTCTCCGGCCAGTTCAGCGCTGACGACGGCACGCTGGACCCCTCCCTGACAGGCGCATTGCGCAATCTCCGCGTAAGCCTGGCGCAGTTTTTTGCAAATGCCGTAAATACCACCAACCAGGGCATTGACCTGGTGCTGGACTATAATAAACGCAGTACAAATGGCGGCTTCCGTGCCCTCGTTGCAGCAAATTTCCAAAGAATGACGATTGACAAAATCAATGTCCCCGACCGCTTGAACGATTCCCCCGACCACCG
>JBMOJO010000115.1:0-11174 GCA_049315745.1 Saprospiraceae bacterium
CGCGAAATTTCAAAAATGATGTGTCTCTCAAAAGATAATTTGGCGCGAAGCGCCACGAAAAGGCTTTTTAATCAACCCCGTTTCAAATGATTCTTTGGCACGAAGTGCCGAATGACCTGAGGAGATTGCTATTTACGCGTTAACTTATACGTATAGTTGCCGGGGAGACTAAGGATCAGCTCGACATCATAAGTCCCCGCAGCAGGTACTTTGATATTATCGCCACCATACTCGAGGGATGCATTTGCGCCGGTATCGCCGAAATTGATCCCCCAGTCATCGTTAGCCCGGAATTTGATCTCGGCCTGGGTGAGCGCAATGGTGACTTTCCAGGATTTGGACACCGCGTCATAGCGCATATCTGTATCAGAGCCCCACCCCCCCGGAGTTGCATCACCGATAACACCCCAGGTCGTTTTAGTCAACGACCATACTTTCGCCGACAGGTCGGCATTGACACGATAATAACCTGCGGAGTTTGCCCTGAAGTTAGCCCCGGGGGAAGTAATCTTTCCGGAGAAGCCATCTCCATCGTCCCCGAAGATACCGTTATTCCAGTTGGGGGCATTGGTAAGCTTGAACTCCGTAGTCGCGTCCGGGAAGTTTACAAAGCCTTCGTAGTTGTCGTTGCTTTTTACCGATACGATCCTGTCGGCTTTATCCGGCGCCCATCCCTGGTAGCTTCCCGGCACATAAAGGGTAGGATAAACGATAATGACCAGATAAGGCGTTACCCTGAGCCCTGCGACATTGGAGAATATCGTGGGCGCTTTGAGCAGGTCGGATTTTACTCGAACTTCCAGGTCAGTGGCCGTACCGGGAGCGACACCCAGCTTAATTGCGATATCATTCAATTCGGCTGTAGTGAACGCCCTGGAGAGCGCAGGCATATTGATTTCCTGCGGTGCTGCGAAGTTGTTGCCCTTCCTGTCGAATTGCAACCGATGGGTAGAAGCAGCCGCAAAACCGTAATCCGCAGCACTTACTGTTACGGTGAGTGCGGTATTCTTGGCGTTTGCTTCGGTCAACGTCAGCGTTGTAGCAGAGAGGCCGAGAGAGGGCCCCGCAGTGATGGCGAGGATTGCTTTTTCCTCGTCTTTGTCGCAGGCAAAAACAGCCAGTGCCAACACCGGTAAAAGCCATATTTTATTGAACCAGTTTTTCATATTCAGAAAATTGAGGTTATTGGTTAAAATTAATATCCGGTATTCTGCTTCAGCTTAGGATTTGCGATCAAATCCGCGCTTGGAATTGGGAAAAGTACCAGGTGATCCGGAACTGCCCTGCCATCTTTTACCCCACCTTTGAAAGCCCACAGATAGTTGGAGCCCGTAAAACGGCCATAGCGGACCAGGTCGGTACGGCGGTGCCCTTCCCAGTAGAGCTCTCTGGCGCGCTCGTCGAGAATGAAATCAACCGTAATCGCGCTAACGTTACCGGTATTGGCCCCGTTGAACGCGCGCGTACGCAGTGCATTGACGTATTGCAAAGCAGTAGCCGAGCTTCCGCCGGAGCCACCGCGCAGTACGGCCTCGGCATACATCAGATAAACATCCGCGAGGCGGAACATCGGAAAATCGGTGTCGGTAAACTCCCCTCTCGGATCAGACCCGTTTGCGCCCGTTGAAGTCACGTTCCGGAATTTCGATACGGCATAGCCATCCTGAAAGGTAAAAATATCAGAAATATCGAGCTTTTGTCCGTCCACATGGAACATGGCACGGCTGTCGGTGGCCCCTGTGATGTCCGAGAACAGATTCACCATATTCTTTGTCGTGCGTAAGCCCCACCATCCGCCATTTACACCGAATGCTGCGGGGTTCATCGTACCGCCCACCGCTGCGTGGATCAGGAACGTTGTACCGCCATAGTTTTGCGTACGAAGGCCGTCGAAAGCCACCGGAAAGATAATCTCCCTGGAGCGATGGTTGTCGGCAAGGAACAAATTGCGGTAGCTGGATTCGAGTGCATAACCTGCGCCAATAATTTTATTGCACTGTGCGATACACTCTGAAAATTTGGCCTGGCCGATATACACCTGTGCATTCAGATATAGCTTTGCAAGCAAAGTCCATGCAGCAGCTTTATCGGCACGGGCATACTCGTTGCTTCTGGGCGCAGGCAGGTCAGCGTCAATTTCCTGAAGCTCTTTTTCCAGGAAGGCAAAAAGATCTGCACGGGAAATCTGATTGGGCAGAAATGCCCCGATAGCGTCTACATCCGTTACAAATGGTACGCTGCCAAACAAATCAAGTGCGTGGTAGTAGCTAAGCGCGCGCAGAAAGCGCGCCTCCGCGCGGTAAGTCTTGATATTTGCTGCATCGTTGCCCACAATGCCGCGTTCGCTGAGCTTTTCAGGGGAGGATTGGCGGATGAACTCGTTGCACAGGGAAATCTGGTAGAAAATCCGGTTGTACATCGCAGCGATAAACTCGTTGCCCGTCGTCCAGTCCATGTCGTGGTAATCCGGCAGGGAGCCGTCATTCCAGCCAATAACCGCTTCGTCGGTTGGTAGTTCCTGTGCTTTCCAGTACTGCCGGAGGTATTGGGAGAAGCCCTCGTCCAGACCATCAATATCCGGCTGCCCGGCAGGACCTTGCTGGCCCGAAGTGGCCAGGCCGGCATAGAGCTTTGCCAGAAATGCCTTGTAGTTTGCCGCATCCTTGTAAACTGAAGCAGCTGTAAGCCCCGAAACGGGAAAAGGCTCCCTGTTCAGGTCGTCCGTACACGCGCCCAAAGCGAGCAGCGCAACGAGGACCCCTGTAGTTTTGAACGATTTGAGTATATTGATTTTCATTATTGATAAATTTTAGAAGTTGAGATTAAGTCCGAAAGAAATAATACGTGGGCGGGGATAGAAGTTGTTGTCTATGCCGCCGGCGATCTCGGGATCAAGGCCAGTGTATTTAGTAATCACGAATACATTTTGAACGATGGCAGAGAGCTGAAGGTTCGCCTGATTATCCAAAATACTGCCTACATTGTACCCGAACGTCACGTTGTCCATACGCAGGAAGGAGGCATTCTGGATATAATAGTCGGAGAAGTACTGATTGTTGCCGAAGCGGGTCGCCAAAAGATCAGGAGTAGCATTCCGCAATACGTTGTTTAAGGTGAGGTTCCTGTAAACCGCACGCTCTGCATCCACATTATTATATACGTAGTTGCCGATATTGCTGCGCAATACGAAGGACAAACTCAGGCGATCGAAGGTAAACTGCGAGGAGAAGCCCAAAAACACCGTCGGGTCAGGGCTTTTGAAGCGGTAGCGGTCGTCCAGGGTACTGCGGCCATCGTTGTTTTCGTCTGTATAGAGGCCTTCGAGCGGCTCTCCATTGCCGTTATAAACCTGGCGATAAACAAAGAATGCGTTGCGGGGGAAGCCCACGGAATGAATCTGGATGTTGTTGCCCACACCACCTGCAATCCCTCCGGTCTCGATCCCGAGGAAAGAAGGATCCTCTACCGCAGTGAGCTTGGTGATTTCATTTTTGTTGAACGTGATATTGAAACCGGCATTCCAGCCGAACTTGCGCTTGTCGGCAATCACGGTATTGAGCGTAAGTTCAAGCCCACGGTTTTCAATGCTGCCGATATTGGTGAAAATCCGGTTTCTCAGGTTAGACCCTGCCGGGACGTTGATGACTGCGAGCAAGTCTTCTGTTTCTTTGAAGTAGTAATCCACACTACCGCTGACGCGCCCGTCCAGGAAACCAAAATCGAGCCCCGCGTTGTAAGTAACCGTTTCCTCCCATTTAATTCTCGAATCGTAGCCTTCCGGTCGGATCGTATTGATGAAAGCATCGCCAAACTGGTATGCCGCAGTCGGCTGCCCGGGCGTAAATCGCGCAAGGTAAGGATAGTCTGAACCGATATCCTGCTGACCCGTGACCCCATAGCCGAGTCGAAGTTTCAAATCAGAGAAGAGGTTCAGGTCGCGGATTGCCCCTTCTTCGGAGATCCTCCAGGCAAAAGCCGCAGAGGGGAAAAGGCCCCAACGGGTATCCGGGCTAAAGCGGGAGGAGCCGTCCCTGCGCAGCGTGAAGGTAAGAAGGTAGCGGTCCATGAGCGAGTAGTTCGCACGGCCGAAAAAGGAGACCAGGGTATTCTGGGTCTTGTACTTGATATTTGCAAACGTATCCCGCTTCGTCTCGGACAGGTCCAGGTTAAAACCCTCGCTGACAAAATCCTGCCAGGAGTAACCTGCCATTACATCAAAGCGGCTTTTAAGGCCGGGGAGTTCCCTCCCATAATTCAAATAAAACTCCAGGAGTTGGTTCTTTTTATCCTGGGAGTAATTCGCCGCCTGGCCGCCGCGGAAAAAAGCCTGTGCAGCTGTAGCGGGTACAAATACCTCCCCGGTACCGCTCGACTGATCGAGGCCGAGGTTCAGGTTGGCACGCAATTCAGGGAGGAAATGGAAACGATAATCCAACTGGACATTGCCGATGAAGCGGTTAGCATTGCTGTTGTCATCGCGGTTTTCCAGAAGTGCGACCGGGTTGCGCGGGGCAAGGTTATTGGGCCTGCCCGTAGCTGGGTCTAGCCATTCAAAATAACCGTCGAACTCGCTCAATGCCCCTCTGACCGGCTTGGTTGGGTCAAAGGTCACAGCAGAACCGATGGCCCCCTGGTTGGCAAAGAAGCTCTTGGAATTCGTCGCTTTGAGGTTGACGTCAATCTTAAGCTTGTCATCCAGCAACAACGGGGAAAAGCCCAGGGAAGCGGAGGCGCGGTCAAGCTGATCTCTTTTAAGTATCCCCGGTTGGTTGAGGTAGCCGGCGGAGGCCCTGAAAGGAATCCCCGCTGCCACACCGGTAATGCTGAGGTTGTTGTCCGTCACCATCGCTGTGCGGTAGATTTCTTCCTGCCAATCGGTGCTCACGGTGCCCAGCAACGCTTTTTGTTGTGCATTGCCCACCTCGTTGACCACTTTTTTGAAAGCTTCGGCACTGAGGACATCAACGGTGTTGACTTTTTGCGAGGAAGAGAACAGCGAGCTGAAATTCACCCTCAGCTTACCGTCGCGGGCCCCCTTTTTTGTCGTAATAATAATCACCCCGTTGGAAGCCCGGGAGCCGTAGATGGCTGTTGCCGAGGCATCTTTCAAAATATTGAACGATTCGATATCGTTGGGGTTGATGAAGCTCAGTGGATTGGCCGCACCCGAAATACCGCCATTATCCAACGGAACACCATCTATGACGATCAGCGGATCGTTGCTCGCATTCAGGGACGAACCACCCCGGATACGGATCCGGCTGCCAGATCCCGGGGCACCGCCGTTGGTCGTGATCTGTACCCCGGCAACTTTACCATTCACGAGTTGTTCTGGCGTGGCGATGTTCCCTTGAATAAAATCCTTGGAAGTCACAGAGGTAACTGCACCGGTCACGTCGGTTTTTTTAGCTGTACCGTAGCCGATGACGACTACTTCTTCCAGGGTTTCACCGGGAGAAAGGCGCACGTCAATCACCGATGATGCGCCAAGCTCGATCTCTTGTGAGGTATAACCAGTGTAAGAAAATTGCAAACGGGACACGCCGGCGGGAACGCTCAGCTCATACTTCCCGTCCAGATCCGTAACAGCGCCGTCTCCCGTTCCCACTATCAGCACATTTGCGCCAATAAGCGGTTCCCCTGAGGATGCATCGGTTACCGTTCCGGAAATTTTGCGTTGTGCCCATAAACCGGACACACCCATGAGCAAAATTCCAAAAACCAGGAGTGTTTTAGCATTCATAACTCTTTTTGAATTGGTGATTAAATAATTGTAAAGATATACCCCGAATTTTGATTAATTGATCGAACCAGTATTAAATTTCACACGAATTTTGAAATTTCCCTATTTTTCCCACCGAAATACCGGGCTTCTGGGCGCGGGCGTGAGTCGGGTTTGAACTTTGGCATTTTCTGCCCCAACCTGACCCGGTAATTCGAGAAAAATACGCGCGTATGTTCAGCCGTCAACAGACTTTTGCGATGGGTCGTTTTGCGGCGGAAATGTGCTGTTTTTTTGTCCAAGCGAAGGCTTTTTGGGAAAGCATAGCAATGATTATGGAACAAAACAACGAGGGCTCCATCAGCCTTAACAAATACATCAGCGGGACAGGTATCTGCTCGCGACGGGAAGCCGACGTCTGGATTGCGGCAGGGCGCATAACGATCAACGGCACTGTTGCCGTGAAAGGGAACCGCGTTTTTGACAGCGACCAGGTCCTGCTGGATGGGAAACCGCTCAAAGCCAAACCGGAAACCCTTTATATCGCCTTCAACAAACCCATCGGGGTTGTCTGTACCACAGACCCCAAAGAGCCTAAAAATATTATTCGCTTCATCAACCACCCGCAACGCTTATTCCCTGTAGGAAGACTCGACAAGGACTCCCAGGGCCTCATCTTCCTGACCAACGATGGCGATATCGTCAATAAGATACTGCGCGCAGGAAACCGCCACGAAAAAGAATATATCGTCCAGGTCGCACAGCAGGTCACCGCACAATTCGTGAAACAAATGTCGGAAGGGCTGCCGATCCTGGGCACGACGACCCAAAAGTGCCGTGTTGAGCAGATTGATGGCCACACCTTCAAAATTATCCTCACCCAGGGCCTCAACCGTCAAATCAGGCGGATGTGCGAATTCCTCGGGTATGAAGTCGTCCGGCTAAAAAGGGTGCGTATCATGCACATAACCCTGGGCAAACTACGCCCTGGCCGGTGGCGTACCCTCACCCGGGAAGAAGCCCACGCCCTCCGGGCATTAGTCGCCGAATCCTCAAAAACTGCAGTTGCGCCGGTACCTCCGGCCACCTTTTCAAAACCCTTCAGAAAGAAAAAACTATAGCTTTATCGCTCCTGGACCGTCAGTGTCGTAGGAAATCCGGCTATGTCGCCCCGTTGCGTACAACGGCCTTTTACTACTAGACTTGTTTCTACAGGATTTCTCGTGGGTTTAAAAAGGCTTTTTTCGCCCAACACTACCCTTTTTCTCTCACGTAGTATGGTTATACTCTCCCAAAAAGCCTTCGCTTGGACGAAAAATAGCACATTTTCCCCTCGCGATAACCTGTGGCAACAAGTCTATTTTTCTATTTTTACCCACAAATACCTTCCGATGAAAAAAATACTCCTTCTTGCCGTAATCGGCCTTTTTTCCGTTCGCCTCAGCGCCTGGTGGGATGCGGGCCACATGGTAACTGCAATGATCGCATACCTCAACCTCGAGGAACCCGCCCGCAAGCGGGTGGACGAGCTTGCCAAAACGCTGCAGCGCGATTACCCCTACGTCAACCATTTCATCGCCACCGGCCCCTGGCCCGATGACCTCAAAGCCGAGGGGGTACACGCTTATGACACCTGGCATTACACCAACATCCCCTATAACCCCGATGGTATTGCCCTGCCCGACCAACCGGAGGTGGATATCCTCTGGGCCATCCGGGAATGCGGCTTCATCCTGCGCAGCCCCCGCTCAAGGGACATTGACAAAGCGCGCTTCCTGGGGTTTCTGGTGCATTTTGTCAGCGACCTGCACCAACCGCTCCATAGTACCTCGGTGTTCAGCAATGAATTGCCTGGAGGCAACCGGGGCGGTAATGAGTTCAGGATAAAAAACCCCACCTGGAACAACCTCCATGCCCTTTGGGACGATGGCTGCGGCTATCTCAGCGCCTATAACGATATCCGGCCCTTCGGCAAACCCCGCGAACCCCTGAACGACGACCAGATTGAACGGGTACGGGAGCTCGCCAAAAAACTGATGCGGGAATTTCCGGAAAAAGAATTTCCCAACGCCGGGCAACTGGACGCAGATTTCTGGGCATTAGAAAGCCATAAACTTGCGGTCGCTTACGGGTACAAGGGCGTAAAAGGCAAAGATAACCGCGGCAGGGACCTCTTCCTCATGCCGGGAGATGAGCTGACCGAAACCTACATCCAAAACGGGCAGGACGTCGTCCGCAAGCAGCTTGCACTCAGCGGATACCGCCTCGCCAGTCTCCTCAACGATGTTTTTGGCAACCGGAAGTAGCCAAAGGTCCAAGACGCCGAGATTAAACCCCCGCCCTGTACCCGCCCGGGTTGATGACCCAGGGCACTGGATACCGGAATAATTCTTTCTTTCAATAATTATATTTACCGTATGAAAAAATCATTTCTACTCCTGTGGCTTTGTGGGGCCCTGCCCTTCCTGCTGGACGCGCAGCCGATTGATACCAAATGGCTAAAGGGCATACAACCCAGGAATATCGGCCCTGCAGGTATGAGCGGCCGCGTGACGGCTATTGACGTGGTGTTGCGCAATACCGATATCATTTATGCAGGTACCGCCTCCGGTGGGGTTTGGAAATCGGAAAGCGGCGGCATTCGCTGGGAACCTATTTTTGAAGACCAGCCCGTCCAGTCTGTTGGCGCTATTGCGATCAACCAGAACAACCCCAGCGAAGTGTGGGTAGGTACCGGTGAAGGCAACCCCCGAAATTCGCTGAATACCGGTGCAGGGGTGTACCGCTCACTCGATGCAGGCAAAACCTGGAAATACATGGGGCTGAAAGAAACGAAAACGATACATCGTATCCTCATCAGCCCGGAAAACCCAAATGTAGTCTATGTCGGTGCACAAGGCTCCCCCTTTGGCGCCAATGCCGAAAGGGGGGTATTCCGCACCAAAGACGGCGGCAAATCCTGGGAGAAAATCCTCTATTCCAATGATCGCTCTGGCGTTGCCGATATGGTGATGGACCCCTCGAACCCTAAAAAAATCATCGCCGCGCTCTGGGAATACGGCCGCCAGCCCTGGAGGTTCAACTCCGGCGGACCGGGTTCGGGGATTTACGTCACACACGACGGCGGCGATACCTGGGTGAAACGCGGCACAAAAGATGGCCTTCCTGCCGGAGACCTCGGGCGTACCGGCCTCGCTATTGCACCATCCAAGCCCAACATCGTCTATGCCCTGGTAGAAGCCAAAGAAAATGGCCTGTATAAATCTACAGATGGCGGACAAAAATGGTCCCTGGTGTCCAAAGGCGATGCCGTAAGCAACCGGCCGTTTTACTACCATGAAATTTATGTGGACCCCAAAAATGAAAACCGGATTTACAACCTCTTCTCGCTCGTTACGAAAAGTGAAGACGGAGGAAAAACTTTCGAGACCCTTCTCCCCTACTCCGGTGTCCATCCCGACCACCACGCCTGGTGGATACACCCCGAAAATCCCGATTTCATGATTGACGGCAATGATGGCGGCCTGAATATCACCCGGGACGGCGGTATCAACTGGGTGTTCTCCGAGAATATCCCGGTAGGTCAATTTTACCATGTCAATTTTGATATGGATATCCCTTACAATGTCGGGGGAGGGCTCCAGGATAATGGCTCCTTTATTGGCCCAAGCAATGTCTGGCAGGAAGGAGGCATTCGGAATTACCACTGGCAGGAAGTGTATTTCGGCGATGGGTTCGATGTCGCTTTCCGCCCGGATAACAACCGCTACATCTATGCGATGTCCCAGGGCGGCAACCTGGGGTATGTGGATACCAAGACCGGAAAATCCACGTTTATCAAACCGACACATCCCGATGGGGTAGAATTGCGTTTCAACTGGAATGCCGCCTTTGCCCAAGACCCTTTCAATCCCTGCGGAATCTATTACGGCAGCCAGTTTGTCCATTATAGCAAGGACTGTGGCCAATCCTGGGAAATCATCTCCCCCGACCTGACCACCAATGATACTGCACGCCAGCGCAAAGATACCGGCGGCCTGACTTACGACGTCACCTCCGCTGAAAACAATACCACGATCCTCGTAATTGCCCCAAGCCCTGCAGACCCCAAGGTCGTCTGGGCCGGTACAGATGACGGCAACCTGCAGATGACCCGCGACGGCGGGAAAACATGGTCTAACCTGCTCAGCAGGCTGACGGGGGTTAAACCCGGGAGCTGGATACCCTTTATCGAAGTCTCTGCAAAAAACCCTGCAGAGGCCATTGTGATCGTCAACGATTACCGCCGCAACGACTGGCGGCCAATGGCCTTTCATACCACCGATTACGGACAAACCTTCCGCCAGATTGCCGATGAGCAGAAAGTACAGGGTTATGCCCTCTCCATTGCCCAGGATCCCGAGGCGCCCGGACATTTGTGGCTCGGTACAGATAACGGCATGTTTTTCACCATTGACGGCGGCGAAAACTGGAATAAATGGATGAACGGCTATCCCGCTGTACCTACCTCCGACCTCAAAATACACCCGCGCGATTTAGACCTGGTCATCGGAACATTTGGCCGTGCACTATGGATTTTTGACGACTTGAGGCCATTCAGGGAAATGGCAAAAACCAATGGAAAGGTACTCGATCAGCCGCTGCGCGTCTTTCCCGTGCCCGATGCGTATCTTGCGGAGTTCAAATCTTTCCAGGGATATCACTTCCCCGCCATGGCCCAGTACGAGGGCAAAACCAAGGAACCGGGTGCCAATATTACTGTTTGGAACAAGCCGGACGCATTTACTGCGCCCAGCCAAACTACCGTCCCTGCACCTGTAACGCCCGCGCCCAAAGGAAAGAAATCCGCTGTTGCAGCTACGCCGGAAGCGCCCGTTCAAACACCTGAAAAAACAATGCCTGCCAAACGCCCGGAAAAGGCCATGGTTATCGTATTGAATGCATCGGGAGACACCGTACGCCATTTTAAGACTGCCCTCGATACCGGGCTCACCCGGATTTACTGGGGCCTGGAACGCAACGGCACACCCGGTCTTTCCCGACAGGACCCCCGCCCGGACGCCGATCCACCTTCTGGCCCCAGTGTTTTGCCCGGCACCTATAAGATCGTCGTTGCATACGGCGCTCACAAGGATTCCGCCATCGTTACCGTGAAAGCAGATCCGCGTCTTCAGGTTTCCATGGCAGACTTGAAATTGCGGGAGGCCGTTTATACGGATATGGAAAAAATCGTAAAGGCCGCCGCTGCAGGAGCCGACCGGCTAAGAGAAGCTTCCAAAGCGATCAAACGCGTGGACACCGCGATGGAACCGGCGGCAGACAGCACCCGCCAGCAAATTGCCAAACTCGGTAAATCCATGCAGGACAGCATCGCAGCAATCGAAAAGCTCATCTGGGGAGAAGGTGGCTCAAAAGTGGCCCCATATCCCGGAGTGCCCCTGTCGCGGTCTAT
>JBMOJO010000405.1:0-2500 GCA_049315745.1 Saprospiraceae bacterium
GAAATTTCGAAAACGATGTGTCTCTCAAAATAATGTTTTGCCGCCGCAGGCGGCAAAAACCTTTTTACACAACCCCTGTAAGCGCTGTAAACAGAATTATAACTTTTTCGAATTCACGAGTTCGACATAGAATATCAGCTCCGAGTTTGGGGGAATACTCCCGGCGCCCGAAGCCCCGTAGCCCAGTTCGGCCGGAATAAACAGCATCGCTTTAGCACCGGGCTTTAACAAGGCGATGCCCTCGTCCCAGCCTGGGATCACGCCGCCCGTTCCGAGCTGGAAAGGAAATTCAGATCCACGGACGAATGAATTGTCGAACATGGTACCGTCCATCAATGCACCATAATAATTTACGAACACCAGGTCACCACTATCCGGACGCATACCACTACCCTCTTCAAGGATAGCGTATTTCAGCCCGGAGGCCGTCGTTTGCACTTTCGCAAGCTTATTGGCGTTGTAGTCGGCGATGATCTTATCTACTTTAGTTTTCACTGCTTTTTCCGCCTTCTCCAGGTCTTTAGGGCTCTTGACAGAACGGATTGCGATATCGTAATACAGGAATCTCGACTTTTCAAAACCCTCTGGCTTTGGGTTTACCGTATCCATGGGCGCAATGATCGTCAGGCTGTCGCCTTCGCGCATCAGGAGGATGGCCTCTTCGATTGGCGAGAGCTCGCGGCCCACAGTGTTGGAATCCGGGACCATAATCATCGGCATTTGTACCTCTCCATAGCTACTGCTCACGACCTTATCGTCGTTCCGCATCTGATAATGGAAATACACCATCGCATTCGGCTCAACTTTAGCACCGGTAGAGCTGGTGTGCAGGATATATTCATATCCGCTGGGGAGTTTATTTTTTTCCTTCTGGCAGGACGCAAAGGCGAGCATTGCCATTACAATTACAAATAGGAATCTCATGATGAAAAGTTAATAAATGACTAAAAAATATAAGATAGCGCCCGGATATCGGGCAGTAATCCTACCTATTGCCCATTACAACCGCTCAGACCGCATCCAGCTTGGTCTTATAATCGGGCAGCAATTCCTTAAACTTCCGCACCGTTGGCCTGAGTCCGATAAAAGAAGCCCCGCCGGAGGCATTGCGGTGGCCGCCCCCCTTAAAATGCTGCACTGCAATTTCCTGTACGGAGAACTCCCCCTTGGAGCGCAGCGAAAGCTTGACGACGGTGGGCTGCTCGGTAATAAGCACCGCGAGCACAACTTTTGGCATCCGGAGCAGATAATTGACGATGCCTTCGGTATCGCCGCGCTGGATATCGAAGCGCGCATAATCTTCTTTGGCCAGGGTTATGATCCCGGTGCGGTACTCCTCCAGGATTTCCATCCGGTGAAAGAGACAGTAACCGAGCAGGCGAAGGTGTTTTTCGCTCAGGTTATTTGCGATAAGGTCCTGCAGGACCTGGTCTTTTACACCAAGCTCGACCAAATCTGCCACCACCCTGAACAGTTTTGCAGAGGTACCGAATTTGAAGGAGCCCGTATCCGTAACAATTCCGGTATAGATACAGCTCCCGACGTTTTCGTCCAGATATCGCCGCCAGTCCAGCAAGTGGATAAAATCGTAGATCAGCTCGGCTGTCGAGCTCGACCGGGTATCGGAAAGTACGAAATCGGCGAAAGGCTCCGGGTCGAGATGGTGATCAATCAATACCTTAGGTGCCGAATTGCCAATGACCAGCTCCCCGACTTTATCAATCCGGTCCAGTCCGTTGAAATCCAGGCAGAAGAATAGCCCGGCTTCTGAGATGACTTTTTTCGCTTCGTCGGGCTGCTCGTCAAAGGAAATAATCTGACTTACCGCCGGCATCCAGGAGAGAAAATCGGGGTACTCGCTGGGAAAAACGATTTTGATCGCGTGGCCAAGGTGCTGCAGAAAATGGTAGAGCGCCAGGGAGGCGCCAACGGCATCTCCATCCGGGTTACGATGCGACAAAATCACCACGTCCTTCGGCGTCGAAAGCAGGGATTTCAGTTCTCCGATGCGTTCCATTTCGTACATTACCTTCATAATTTCGTCACCAGACTTTGAGCAAAACGGACCGGGGGATTGTGTAAAAAGCCTTTTCCTGGCGCTTCGCACCAAATCACGTTTTAATCGGGGTTGTGTAAAAAGGTTTTTTACGGCGCTTCGCGCCGAATGATGTTTTGAGAGACACGTCATTTTCACGATTTCGCTTCGCGAAATCGTGAAAATGACGTGTCTCTCAGAAGAATATTCTGCCGCCGCAGGCGGCAAAAGACCTTTTTACACAACCCCGCTCAGAAGAAAATTCTGCCGCCGAAGACGGCGAAAGACTTTTTACACAACTCCGATGGCCCCCTGCCTATCCGCCGGACTCCTCTTTATATAAATTCAGGCTGCAAAGGTCGTTATTTTTTCCTTAAATTCGGAACTATTTTCAATCGAATCGCGGGATTGCCGCAGGGATCATTCAAAAATAACCTACAGATAACTTCCAGTTTACTGAACAAT
>JBMOJO010000406.1:0-2491 GCA_049315745.1 Saprospiraceae bacterium
CATCTTTTACGCGCGAACGCGCGTAAAAGATGCACGCACACCAAAGATTATTTCCCAGGGCAATGACCTGCTAAATAGATACCAAAAAAAATTGATTGCAAAGGCTAAGATTACCGCATTAAAACTTTTTCCCCGAAAAACAATTAATAGAGTACAACAAATTACGCACTTTATGGACCATAGCAAAAGTACCACGCCGACAGAAGGGATGATGAGTTCCAACGGCAACGGGGCGGCAAAATGCCCGTTCAGCGGGGGCCAGTTGAAGAAAGCAGCAGGAGGGGGGCCCTCCAACCGCGACTGGTGGCCCAACCAATTAAAGTTGAATATCCTGCGACAGCACTCGCCCTTGTCCAACCCGATGGACCCCTCGTTCGATTATGCCGAGGCGTTCAAAAGCCTTGACCTCGCGCAGGTGAAGCAGGAAATTTTCGAGCTGATGACCGATTCCCAGGAATGGTGGCCGGCAGATTATGGGCACTACGGGCCCTTCTTTATCCGGATGGCCTGGCACAGCGCGGGCACTTACCGTATCGCCGACGGGCGCGGCGGCGCGGGTTCCGGAACGCTGCGCTTTGCACCGCTGAACAGCTGGCCCGACAACGCCAACCTCGACAAGGCGCGGCTGCTGCTTTGGCCAATCAAGCAAAAATACGGCAAAAAAATCTCCTGGGCCGACCTCATGATCCTTACGGGCAACTGTGCGCTCGAATCTATGGGCTTTAAAACCTTTGGCTTCGCCGGTGGACGCGAAGACGTATGGGAGCCCGAGGAAGATATCTACTGGGGCCCTGAGACCGAATGGCTCGGGGACAAGCGCTACACCGGCAACCGCGAGCTGGAAAACCCGCTCGGAGCGGTGCAGATGGGCCTGATTTACGTCAACCCGGAAGGACCTAACGGAAATCCCAACCCACTGGCAGCGGCCCACGATATCCGGGAAACCTTCGGACGGATGGCCATGAACGATGAGGAGACGGTCGCCCTGATTGCCGGTGGGCACACCTTCGGCAAAACCCATGGCGCCGCCGATCCCTCCAAATATGTCGGCCGCGAACCTGCCGGGGCAGGTATCGAGGAACAGGGCACGGGCTGGAAAAATACCTTCGGCAGCGGCCATGGGGTGCATACGATTACCAGCGGCCTGGAAGGGGCATGGACGACCACCCCTACTCAATGGAGCAACAACTACTTCGAAAACCTCTTTGGCTATGAATGGGAGCTCACCAAAAGCCCCGCAGGCGCCCATCAGTGGAAACCAAAAGGCGAGGCAGGTGCGGGGTCCGTACCGGATGCACACGATCCTGCCAGAAAGCACGCACCTATGATGCTGACGACCGATATCGCCCTGCGCGAAGATCCCCATTATGCCAAAATCTCCAGGCACTTCTACGAAAATCCGGATGCCTTCGCAGACGCTTTCGCACGCGCCTGGTTCAAGCTCACGCACCGCGATATGGGCCCGCGCGCGCGCTACCTCGGCCCGGAAGTCCCTGCCGAAGAACTCATCTGGCAGGATCCGGTACCCCCGGTCAACCACCCCCTGGTGGATGCCGCCGATATCGCCACGCTCAAAGCAAAAATCCTCGATTCCGGCCTCAGCACCGCGCAACTGGTGGTCACAGCCTGGGCATCGGCTTCGACCTTCCGCGGCTCCGACAAGCGGGGCGGCGCCAATGGGGCACGAATCCGCCTTTCGCCACAAAAATACTGGGAAGCCAATAACCCCGGCGAACTGGCCAAAGTCCTGACCGCCCTGGAAAGCATTCAATCCGAATTCAACAGCGCCGCAGCCGGCGGAAAGCGTATCTCCCTCGCAGACCTCATCGTACTGGCGGGGTGTGCCGCAGTGGAAAAAGCAGCAGCAGGCGCAGGGTTCCCGATCAAAGCGCCGTTTGTGCCCGGACGTACCGATGCGGCCCAAAACCAAACGGACGTGGCATCCTTCGCAGTGCTGGAGCCTAAAGCAGACGGCTTCCGCAACTACAAAAAGGCCGGTCAGCTTGCTGCCACAGAAGAATTACTGTTGGACAAAGCCCAACTCCTAACCCTCACCGCTCCCGAAATGACCGTCCTCATCGGTGGCTTGCGGGTACTACAGGCTAATTACGACCATTCCGCCCACGGCGTGTTCACCCACCATCCCGGCGTGTTGAGCAACGACTTCTTTGTCAACCTACTGGACCTGAACATTCATTGGAACGCAGTGGACGCATCTAAAGAGGTGTTTGAAGGGCGCGACCGCAAAACCGGCCAGATCAAGTGGACAGGCACCCGTGCCGACCTGATTTTCGGTTCCAATACCGAACTCAGGGCCATCGCCGAAGTGTATGCCTGCGACGATGCCAAAGAAAAGTTCATCGCAGATTTTGTAAAGGCATGGCACAAGGTGATGCAGCTCGATCGCTTTGAGGGATAGTGCCTGTCTCTTGCCGCCTGCAGCGGCAGGATTTTATATTGAAGCCGCGCATAGTTCGTTGATTTTGCTTCG
>JBMOJO010000407.1:0-2489 GCA_049315745.1 Saprospiraceae bacterium
AGATTCTGATGCCATTTTTTGTGGATTAGACTTGCCGTGCTACTTTGGGCCATTGCCCGGAAATCCCTGCAGCCGCTTTCTGCGGGCCACGGCAGTTCTTTACGGGATAAAGCGAGGGCCGGTTATCGGAAATGCTAAAGGTTTAGGTTGTGCACTTCTGGCGAATTGCCTATACTTGCTCCTGGGTAATCGGCGAATAAGATAAACCGCATTTTCCCCGCAAGCAGAACGCGATCAATATACCTGTTAACGCACTCAAAATCATTTTATGAAAATATTTCTCTTGCTGATCTGCACACTGTCGCTTATGACCAACCGCCTAACTGCACAAGCGCCGGCCATACAAATCATCCCACAACCTGTCGAAATCCTTCGGGAAAAAGGGGAGTTTTTATTGGGTAAAACTACCACGATCGGCTACAACACGCCGGACGCACAAAAAGCAGCAGAATTGCTGGTTCAAAAACTCAATACCCCAACCGGTTTCGCCCTGAAGGCGACTGCCGGCGCTGCTGCCGCTATACAGCTCAATATCTATGAAAAAAATGACCCCCGTCTTGGGCCGGAGGGCTATTTCCTCCAGACCGGCCCGAAAGGCATGGTCCTTTCCGCCAATACACCGGCCGGCCTTTTTTACGGCGTCCAGACCCTGCTGCAATTATTTCCCAAAGCCATCGAAAGCAAAACCGGCACACCGGGCAACTGGAGCGTACCGGCAGTCCGGATCACCGATTACCCGCGTTTTGGCTGGCGGGGGATAATGCTCGACGTCAGCCGTCACTTTTTTACCAAAGCGGAAGTAAAAGCCTATATTGACCAAATCGCCAGGTACAAGTACAACACCCTGCACTGGCACCTGACCGACGATAACGGATGGCGCGTAGAGATCAAGGCGCTGCCCCGCCTCACCGAAGTTGGCGCCTGGCGGGTCGAGCGCAGCGGGCATTTTGGCGACCGCCCGAACCCCAAACCCGGCGAAGCTGCCACTTATGGCGGGTTCTACACCCATGAAGATATCCGGGAGGTCGTCCGCTATGCCGCCGAGCGCCATGTGACCATCGTACCGGAAATTGATGTGCCCGGACACAGCATGGCTGCAATTGCCGCCTATCCCGAACTCTCCTGCACAAAAGATACCAGTATCCGCGTCAACCCGGGCACGCCATTTTCCGAGTGGTATGGCAATGGGACCTTCAAAATGCTGGTGGACAACACCCTGAACCCCTCCGATGAAAATGTATATGCCTTCCTGGAAAAAGTCTTTACCGAAATCGCCGACTTATTCCCGAACCCCGACATCCACGTCGGCGGGGATGAATGCTACAAAAGGGTACTGGGCCAAGGATCCGGGCTGCCAGGCCTTGATGAAAAAACTCGGCATACGACATGTCGAGGACCTGCAGGGCTATTTTATGGGACGGGTAGAAAATATCCTTAGCGCCAGGGGCAAAAAACTGCTGGGATGGGACGAAATCCTCGAAGGCGGCATTTCCCCCGGTGCCACGGTTATGAGCTGGCGGGGGACAAAAGGCGGTATAGAAGCTGCCGAAATGGGGCACGACGTCGTCATGACCCCTACCACCTACGCCTACCTCGACTACAACCAGGGCGAACAAACCGTTGACCCGCGCATCTATGCCGGGCTGCGCGTCAGCAAGTGCTACAGCTTTGAGCCCGTGCCCGATGGCGTTGATGCCAAACATATCCTCGGCGGCCAGGGCAATATCTGGACAGAGCAAATCCCCAATACCCGGCACCTGGAATATATGTCCTACCCCCGCGCCTGGGCCCTTGCGGAGGTTTACTGGTCGCCAAAAACCGCCAGGGATTGGCCGGATTTCGCCAGGCGGATGGAAACGCATTTCCTCCGGGCAGAATCCGCGGAGATCAACTACAGCACCGCCGTCTATGACGCCATTGTAAATACCCGCTTGCAGGCCGGAAAGCTCTACGTAGAGCTGGGGGCAGAACTCCCCGATATTCGGATACACTATACCATTGACGATAGTATGCCCGGCCGTTACAGCCCAATATATGCCACCCCATTTGCCCTCCCGGACGGCCCGGTTACGCTGCGCGTACAGGGCTTCAGGGACGGAAAGCCCATCGGCCACCTCATCGCCCTGACGCGCACGGATCTCGAGCGACGGGCAGTACGCTGAAACACCCTTCTACCCCAAATCGCAACTACCTCATAGTAAGGACAATTTACTGTTTTCAGCAGAAAAGCTGTTAAAAACGGGAGGGGGGTAACAACTATTTGCCGTAAAAATGTAAATTTACCCGTAGCCAAACTCCCTGACGATGATAAAACCTACGCTGAACCGCTTTTGCCTCTATTTGTGCTGTACTTTGATAGCGCAATGGTTGTTTTTTGCCCGTCTGAATAGCCAGACTGTGATTGGAGGGGATACCATAGATCAGTCTGCCGTCCTGGATATACAAGATACTGCGAGAGGGGTGCTGTTGCCGCGTTTGACGACGGTACA
>JBMOJO010000408.1:0-2482 GCA_049315745.1 Saprospiraceae bacterium
GGGAAAGGAAATAGGCTCCTTGGTGGGAGGCGATATGGTAGAGATATTGGGTCTTGTCAACGTACAAGAATCCATTTTCGATAATTTTCCGAAAATCCTGCAGGCCGAGCGGTAATTTCTTGGGCATGCTTTTTTATACAAATATACAGAAAAAAACAGAAGCAGGATTTGTCGTTCCTCGGTGATAATTGTAAAAGGGACGCGGTACCGGGGTACCAACAGCGCTTGTCTTTTACCGTCTCGGGCGGCAGAATATTCTTTTGAGAGACACGTCATTTTCACAATTTCGCTTCGCGAAATTTCGAAAATGATGCGCCTGTCAAGAGATAATTTGGCGCGAAGCGCCAAGAAAAATCTTTTTACACAACCCCGGAGACGCTTCATACAACCTCACAAAGTACAATAAGGGGTGTATGCACCGTAAAGGCACAGACGGCAGGCTTCCTGTGCGGTGCACCGTCAAATGTCCTGGACTCGTCCCGGTCTCTGTGATTCGGCAATATCCTTGCGCAGGTGGTAAGCATAATCGTTGGGCGTTAGACCGGTATGAAATTTGAAGAGGCGGTAGAAAGTCGCCTTTGAGTTGAACCCGGCATCGTTGAGAATCTGCTCGAAGTTCAGGTCTTTTTTCTGGACGGTGTACAAGTGAATCAGGCGCTTCGCTTCATTGATACGAAGGCGGTTGATTATACCTTTAAAATTGGTATCGCCATGAGCCCAAATCGCTTTGGCCAGATAAGCTTTGTTGGTGCCAAGTATTTTTATGACGTACTTCTGGTCGAGGTCAGGTTTGAGATAGAGCTTTTCCTGCTCGATTACCGCTATAGTTTCAACAAACAATTTTCGCATCTTGTCGTCGTCTGGCTGCAAAGACAGATCAGCCGGGAGCATTTCGTCGCCGTTGCCTGGTTCCAGGGGTTGGATGGAAATAGTTTTCGGTCGCAGGTCTCCTAAAACCTCGAGGCGTTCTTTATAGGCAACAACCTGCTGATCGGATTCTTTCTCCTTTTGGTACAGTCTGGTCCGGAAGGTGCGCTCCCGCCAATACGCCCCTCCTGCAAAAAGCGACAACATGCCAAACAGTACGGCGATGAGCTGGTGGGTATTTTTTTTCCGCTTCTCTGCTAATAAAGCGGTCTTTTGCTGCTGGATTTGGAGGTTCTTTTTCTCCACATCGAATTGTACGGACAGCTCGGCCAGTTTTTCCTGGTGCGATTGTTGTTCGAATTCAAATTTTTTGGAAAGGTAGCGCTCCAGGTAAGCATTGCTTGTCTTGAAATCGCCCAATCCTTTGTACGCCTGGTACATTTTTTCCAGAACCTGGCTCTCGATAGAAATCATTGGGTTGGCCTGAAGGATTTTGAGCGCACTTTCCCCTTCCAGTATAGCATCCCTGTATTTTTGGTGGTCCATATAGGCATCCATCAGACCGGCTTTGCCCGTGGCCAGAAGGACGTAGTCGCCGATTTGGGAAGCGATGGCGTTGGCTTTGACGAGGTACGCGGCTTGCTCGGGGTGTTTTTGAAGGATGGACATGAGGTCGGCAGAGGATCCGTAAACAGTCGCCAGCAGGCGCAGGTTATTTACCTTTTCTGCCAAGGGGATGGCGGTTTCATAACGTTCCCTTGCCTTGGCATAAGATTTGAGAAAGGAATAGGTGAGGCCGATATTGTAATAATCAACAGCCATTGCACCGGTATCGCGAAGGGATTCTGACAGGTCAAGGGCTTCTGTGTAAAATTTGAGGGCGTCTTGGTAGAGCTTGTACTGGTTGGATGCGTTGCCCATCAGCATGAGTGCTGCCCGGACCCATTGCGGATTATTGGCTTTTCGGGCAAACCCGTACATCTGTTTGGCCAATACCAGGGAACTGTCAATATGCCCTGATCGGTTTTGGAGTATGGCATTGATCCGCCAGCTTTCAAAGAGAATGGCTGAATCCCGGCCGATCCGGATCAATTCCAGGGACTTTCGGGCATAAGAAAGCGCATTCTCTATCTGGTTGCCCTGGTACAATAACTTTGCCATAGCATTATAATAGTACTGCCGCTGCTCGGGGGCCAGCTCGCGAATACCATCCATTTTTGCCAGAAGATAGCCTTGGGCACCTCCTATGTCCCCCGCCTGAACCAAACTGTCCAGTTGCCCGTCCTGAACGGGTGGCACCTTTGCATATAGCAAGGCCGCCGCAAGAATAGCAAAAATCAAAAGGATAATCCTGAGCATGGTCCGGTTTTTAAGGCAACTATAAGTGGTATGCAAAAGACAAACATATCCCGGTTTGTGACAATATCTATTGCGATGGGCTAGGCGAACAGGGCTGTGTAAAAAGTCTTTTGCCGCCTGCGGCGGCGAAATTTTCTTTGGATAGACACGGGGTTGTCTAAAAAGTGTTTTCACGGCGCTACGCGCCGAATTATATTTTGTGAGACACATCATTTTCACGATTTCGCTTCGCGAAATCGTGAAAATGATGTGTCTC
>JBMOJO010000409.1:0-2476 GCA_049315745.1 Saprospiraceae bacterium
CGTCGGCGTGGATAATGACCCCTTCCTCCCCGATTTTAAGGAAAACATTCCGCGCCTCCGCCTGTTGCCGCAGCGCCTCGGCAAGTACGATGAGTCCGCTTTCGTTATCGCGCATGCTCAGGCGCGCTTCGCGTTCTGTAGGGGTAATCAGCTCCATCCCCCGAAACCGCGCTATATCGCCGCTCTGCGATGAACTCTGGCTGTCGGCTACCATCAACACGCCCTTACCGGCGGCGCGTTGAGCAATAGCGCGCACCAGTTCGGTAGGCAGGCAGCCGTAATTGAAATCGGCAAAAATCAACAAGTCGCAGGCTTCGAGCAGGTTTTCCGCACGCTCCAGCATTTGTCGCTGCAACTGCCCGCTGATCGCCCCCTGGTGCAGGTGGCTCACGCGCAGCAGGGTCTTCCCCTTGCAGCGGTAACGCTGCTTGAGGGTGGTAGGCCGGCTTTCATCCTCCAGCAGATGGGCCTGAACGGAAAATTCGCCGAATTTTTGGGCGGCATAATCCCGCGGCGCATCGGTCCCGCTTACAGAAAGGAAATCTACTTTTGCGCCCAGGCTCGCCGCATGTGCCGCGACAATGCCGGCGCCCCCGATAAATGTCTTCGACGCTATCGGAGTCACCACAATCGTAGGGTCTTCCTGCGACATACCCAGGGATTCGCAGGTGATGTACTCGTCAACGATCAGGTCGCCTGCCACCAATACCCGCAACGCCCTGAACTGCTGGATCCTGCCGGCCATCTGTACAGGCCCCAGATCGTGGCGGGCCATATAATCGGCAGGTAAACGGAACAATGCCTGCTGGCGATCGAACTCGCCCCGGATCAGATCGAAAGCAGAAAATACCGCTTCTCCGGAGCTGAATACCAGCTTGCCCCCATATTCCTCAAGGATCGCTCTCTCGATATTAAATAACGCCTCGTGCTCTTTACCCTTTACCACGATCGCAGGCCTGAGCTCCCGGATCACCTCCTCCAACGGCCGGTCCACCAGCAGGACTTCATCAATCCAGCTGTTGCTCTGCAGTGCCTCCAGGCGCAACTGCTCCGGCACCAGTATGCCCCTGCCCGCTATCCGGTCGGAATATACGCCGACGATCAGCCTTTCCCCCAGCTCCCGCGCGAAGCGGAACAACCGCAGGTGCCCGGGGTGCAGGATATTGAAATTACCGGAAACAAATACCTTTTTCAACGCCCTGTTATACTTGCCCTTCCGGACCGGTGACGGCCCTGGCCCGGATATTTTCCCTGAAGCTGTGCCAAATGATGTAAACAAACGGTGTAGTCAGCAAGATAACGCCAAAGTACCCCATACACACTTCCTCTACGGAATATAAACTAGCAAAGCAAACCGTCGCTGCGCCTATCGCAAGGCTGCTGAGCAAGCTCAACCACATCAGCGGCTCTTTCTTGTGCATGCGCAAGTAAGCGGCAAAGGGCGTACTTACGATCTGAAGAACCTGGGCGGCCAATAAATACAGCATTGCTTCCATCGGCAAAAGCCGCCCGAGAATTTTATCTACAAAGCCGATGTTGAGCAGGGGTGCGATATATAGCCCGAGGTAAAGGGCAAAGCCGGCCAGCAGCGACAGCAAAAAAATAATCTTCACCAGCTTCCAGAACAAGGAATCGAGCCGATGATAGTCATGCTGGGCAATCAACATCCCAAACTGAGGGGTGCGGGGCTGCAACCAGGAATTTGCTACTGCACTAATCACAGACAGGATAAGCCAGGTCATCCCGAACTGTCCTGCAATAACCGGCCCCTCGTATTTAAACAATACCGGGGTGAATAAATTGAACGCAAAATAACTGCTCATCCACGAAACGGCTACCCGGGCATGCAAGGGAAGCACCTCGGTTTTCCAGTTTACAACCGCACCTCCCGGTATGTGTGTCAGCATAGACCCGAAAAAGCGACGGTAGCGCCGTAAAAAAATGATCGAGAGTATGACCGTAGCGCCGGAAGCGATTGCCGGCACCCAAAGATTAGCGCCCAGGACGATGCCGCCCAGAAAAGGCAGTAAAGTCAGTGCAGAGGAAACAAACCGAAATTTATACAGCGCGTTCACCTGGTTACACCCTTCCAGCAGGGACCAAAACGGCACAAAAAACACCGATGCGCCCGTCAGGATAGAAATCGCCACCCAGGGCCGGCGCCAGGCGACCGCACCGGTATCCGAATCCTGAAAAAATATAAAACCAAGGATAATCAAAACGATCGTGAGCAATATTGCCGCGTAAAAAAACCACCGGAAGGACAAGCGGGCAATGCTGCCCAGCCTGGATATCGCGGAGGGGTCCCCTTCGATTTGTCCCGTCTCGTCCATCCTCAGATGCGACCACTCGTGGCTGGCAAACTGCTGTACCACATTGCCCAGGCCCAACTCCACAAATACCTGGAGGGCGAGCAGCGTATAAAAAGTAAAATAGTATCCCTGTACCGTCGGGGTAAAATAATAGGCAATCAACA
>JBMOJO010000410.1:0-2474 GCA_049315745.1 Saprospiraceae bacterium
TCTCAAAACATAATTTGGCGCGAAGCGCCGTAAAAAACCTTTTTACACAACCTCTAAAATAATATTCTGCCGCCGCAGGCGGCAAAATACTTATTACACAACCCCTCAAAATATTATTTGGCCAGTGCCCCGAGGTCAAACGTTGGGACAGCCCTGCAAGGCTCGATTGCCGGTCTGAGAGTAGTCAGCAACTCGGGCACACCGGGTGCGGCGCCAAGCATCCTCCTGCGCGGGGGCGCTTCGATCCATTAGCGACGGTAACTACTGGAGGACGCCGGATCAGTTTGACGCCTTTGTTTCGGGGATCCATTCGCGCTTTCGAAGCCATAATCTGGCCTTCCAGATCTTAGGTGAGCTCCGGTCGGATATTTTTGGGACGGAAGCTGGTTCGGCAGGAACTTTTACCGGCGAGGCTACACAGGGTGCGGAGCGTGCCTGGCTTCATCCGCTGCGGGTAAGTTCACAATGGCCGGTTGCTTCGTCAAAAAATACGAAGGAGAGCAAGAGCAGGGCAACCGTCGGTTTACCAATGATTACCCAATTTGTGGTATATCTTCCCTTTGGGATCAGTTCAACACCATCCTGGGCCTTTTTACCGGAGGGCTTGGCGGATTGTTTGTTCTGGGGATTTTCACCCAGAAAGCCAACGCAAGGGGGCCCTCGCAGGAATTCTGATTAGCGGAGTAGTGCAGTATCCGGTAAAATCCCATACCGATATTAATTTACTGCTTTATGCCTTTACCGGCTTGGTCAGTTGTGTGATCTTCGGTTATCTTTTCAGTATGATTTTTTCAGGAGGGAAAAAAATCTTCCCGGTTTGACTATTAAAACTTTAGATGTATGAAAAAAGGGATAAACTGGCTATCTCTACCTATTTTACTCCTGCTGCTCGGCAGTATGGACTGCAGCAAACAAGCGAGTACGCCGGCTCCTTCGGAGCCTATCCAAGCGATTGCCAGTGCACCAACGCTGCCCGTTCTGAGAGGACTACCCATAAATCCCTTCCTCCGCCTGGTTATTTATATAGGACAAAATTCCCCGGAGCGAGATATTCGCTTGCTGGAAACTTCCCTTAACCAACTGGCTGTTGCCGATATTCAATCTATAGACGTCTTTGTGTCAAAACCAGATGAACTTCCTTCGGGCAGCCCGATTTCTTCGGCCCAACCCGAGGGAGGAAGTCAGGAAATTCCGGTCAATCTGAAGTTAGGTCCGGGCGTTCACCACCTCTGGCTCAGCGTACGGCTCAAGGAGGATTCAGGACTTAAGTCGCCAATTGAGTTGCGCTGTACCCGTTTGATTGAAGCAGACGGCAAAAAGACGGAAGTTAAAACAGATCAATCCTCTTTTGTCAAGCGCCAAGGCGTTGCCCTGAGAAAGGGGGGTGATGATCAGGTGGATACCTATCGAATTCCGGGTATCATCACTACCGATAAGGGTACTTTGATTGCTGTTTACGATATTCGCTACCTCAACAGCCGGGACCTGCCTGGCCATATTGATGTCGGGATGCAAAGAAGTACCGATGGCGGCAAAACCTGGAGCCCCATGAAAATCATCATGGACATGGGCCCGCCCCATGAAAACAACGGAGTCGGAGACCCCTGTATCCTCTTCGACCCTGTCACTAAAAAAATCTGGGTGGCAGCACTTTGGAGCAAAGGCAACCGCTCGATTGCCGGCTCAGGCCCGGGTTTAAGTCCGGATGAAACCGGACAGTATGTGTTATGCAGCAGCAGCGACGATGGGTTAACTTGGTCCGATACCTATACCATCACCCCGCAAGTAAAAAATCCAGCCTGGAAACTCTTCTTCCAGGGCCCAGGATCAGGAATAGCGATGGAGGACGGAACCTTGGTCTTTCCTTCCCAATTCTGGGACGCCTCAGGAGTTCCCAACTCCAATATCATCTATAGTAAAGACCACGGCAAAACCTGGAAAACCTCAGTTGCAGCACCCAAATCCAATACTACCGAAAGCCAGGTGGTAGAAACCCGGCCCGGTACCCTCATGCTAAATATGCGGGATAACCGCGGCCAGTTCCGAAGCGTAGCAACGACTTCTGACCTGGGGACAACCTGGACGGAACATCCCACCTCCCGAGCAGCCCTACCCGATCCCATCTGTATGGGTAGCCTGATTAAAGCAACGATTATGCTCAACGGCACAAAACGAGCAGTATTGTTCTTCTCAAACCCAGATAAAAGTGCTGCCCCTCGTGAGCGCATCACGATCAAAGCCAGCCTCGACCTTGGCGAAACCTGGCTCCCCGCACACCAACTACTTGTTGACGAACGCAACTGCTACGGATATTCATCGCTCACTATGGTGGATGATCAAACCGTAGGGCTTTTGTATGAAGGGTCAAAGGATATTTATTTTGTAACGGTCCCCGTGAAGGAAATTATCCGGTAAGCCCGGGTGTTGATTTGCCGCCTTCGGCGGCAAAATATTATATTGAAACCGCGGTTGAT
>JBMOJO010000116.1:0-11016 GCA_049315745.1 Saprospiraceae bacterium
TTCACGATTTCGCGAAGCGAAATCGTGAAAATGACGCGTCTCTCAAAAGAATATTCTGCCGCCGCAGGCGGCAAAAGGACTTTTTGCACCACCCGAGAATGCACGCAGACCAAATATTATTTCTTGGGGCAATGACTTGCCAAGTAGATACCATAATTTTATAGCAGAACAGATCTTTTGCGTAAGGGATGCCCATGGTTGGGAAAGTCGGATGAAGCGCCTGAATTTTGCCCCAAAGGCCGTCCCGCCCTGCTTTGTACCGATTTTTGTCAGAGGCATCAGTCGCTCAGGTTATCGCTTTTTAAATAGCGTACGATACGGCGCACGGTACGGCGCCGGATCTCGAGTTCCAGCTCGCGGTTGATTTGCCGAAGTACGTACTGGAACTTCAGGGAAAGGCTGTCTTTGCGGATTTCTACTACGCGCAGCCAGAAGCTTCCCGGTTCTATAAATTCATGGTAATCCCTGAGGGACTCTATGAGGTAGGCTTCGAGTGCTTCGACTGAAGGTACTGCGCTGAGTGCAGCCTCAAATTCTATACTGACGCGCCGGATTTGTTTCTTGGTATAGTTGACGATATCGCTTGAAAAAACCTTGGTGTTTGGGATGAAGATGATGTCGTCGTCTTCGTCGAGGAAAGCAATTTTGGTCAGGTTGATATCAATAATTTTTCCTTTGTGCTGGCCGATTTTGATATAGTCCCCCACGGACAGCTCGTTGGAGGAAAAGCTGATAATAATACCGGAGATGATCTCGGAGATGTAGTCTTTTGATACGATTGCGATGGCTGCTGCCACGATGCTCAGGGAAGTAAAAAGGGTTCTTGGTTCGATGCCGAAAAGGCCCAGGATGGTCGTGATCATTGCCCCGGCGACCAGGAGGTAATAGATATTTTTTATTCCCAGTACGACGTTATCCGCTTGTTTGGCTTGCATTTGCCGACTGCGGCGGTACAACCAGGAGAGCAGCACCACGATAATATTGGCGGAGAGGAAAAAAATGAGGAACCCGAGAAGGAGCTCAATGTCGCCCGTATTGATTTTTATTTGTTTTAGGCTTAGCCACGCCTGGTATTGGGTTTTGATGAATATCGCCAGGGCGAGGGCGCAGATGCGCAGCAGCAACAGTAAAGGTTTCATGCGTTTCAGAAAATTTATTCGCCCTGTTTTTACCATAAACCGCAGCGCTTGCTGCATACGGGGCAGGAGCAAATAGCATATATTAGGAAGGTTACATGAGCCCGGATTGTTTTGTGATACCGTACAAAAATTGTTACCGGGAATAATTCCGAAGTATTTGCGGCGGCGGTGGGCAGGGCAAGCACACCGGCAGCAGTTGGGTCACACAGGTGAAGACGGGGGAGGGGGGATTTCGGAAAACACGTTTTGAAAGCGCATACTTTCCGGATAGGGAAAAACGGAAATGATTTCGCCGCTGAGGAGGCGGTTTTGCATATTTTGCCAGAAATGCACGTCGTACAGGTCGGCATGGAGGCGCAGGAACATCTCTTTGATATCCTTGCGCCCGATCAGGAATTTGGGAAATTCTTCGGGAAAAATATCGTTCGGGCCGATGGAATACCAGGGTTCGGAGGCCCATTCGTCTTCATAGCCCCGGGGTTCCGGGATTTTGCGGAAATTACAATCGGTAAGGTAGATGATTTCGTCGTAATCGTAAAAGACCACGCGTTTTAAACGGGTTACCCCGAAATTTTTGAGCAGCATATCGCCCGGGAAAATATTCGCTGCGGCCATATCCTTAATTGCCCGGCCATAGTCATTGATGACTACCCCGGCGTCTTCCGGGCCGGCCGTCTCGAGGAACAGGTTGAGCGGATGCATGCGCTTTTCGATATACAGGTGTTTGATTTCGAGCATCCCGTTTTCTAGGGTTACTTTGGAGGGGCATTCGCGCAGCAGCTCTTCTACAAGTTCATCGGTAAAACGGCTCCGTTCGAAAACGAAATTTTCGAACATGTGGCTATCGGCCATTCGCCCGACCCGGTCGTGCATACTAACGATCTCGTATTTTTCGCGTACTTCGCGTTCCGTGACGTTTTTTGGCGGCTGGAACTTGTCCTTGATCAGCTTGAACACCATGTTGTACGACGGCAGGGTGAATACGGCCATGACCATCCCTTTGATCCCCGGAGCGACGACGAATTTATCCGAGGTAAGGCTCAGATGACGGAGGAAGTCCCGGTACAAAACCGTTTTTCCATGTTTTTCAAAACCGATGGAGTTGTAAAGTTCACCCAGGGATTTGAACGGCATGATCGAGCGGAGGAAATCCACCATATCGCTGGCGATATCCGTATCCACCATAAAGTACGACCGGTTATAGCTGAACAGGGGGCTGACTTCGTTCACTGAAAGGAGTACGGTATCGGCATAGATGCCCTGGTCTTCGTGGAGCAGCGGGATGACGAGCGGAAAATACTGGTCGTCGAGGAATAGGCGCCCGACGAGATGGGCGGATTTATTTCGGTAGAAGACGGATTTGAGCATATCAATCCGGGCATTCCGCAGGCTGATGTGCTGGATGTCGAGCTGCTGTCGGATCGTATCCGCAATATATCCGATATCGCGGTGAATATTTTCGAAAGCGGCATCGAACGTATAGCAGGAAAAAATCTGGTGCAGGGAGTACTCGATGGGGTTCGTGAGGAAAAAGGTATTATAGATCGGGATTGCAGAGCGGAACTCGCGGTAACTGCCCGTAGCGTTGACAAACATGAGGCCGGCATCAGCGCTCAACCCCTTATGTGCGTGGCGGAACACGGAGTTATAGAAAGTCTCGGCGATATTTCGGGTATTGAAATTGAAGATTTCGCCGAGATACATATCCTTGATCTCGCGCCAGAAATTCCGGTCCTGGGCATTATCCCCCAAAAAAGCCCGGATATGGCGGGTAGCTTCGCCGACCGCGTTCCTGTAAAGAGTGGTGCGTTCGCGGGAATCGTCCTGCATACCCTGCCAGTCGCGATTTTCAAACCGGATTTTGGCCCTCTTGGTAACCCGCTTGAAATTATGGTGGTACTGGATGTACGCATCCAGGATCAAATAGGCCGTCTCGTATGGAATGAGTTTTTCAAACATGGATCAGGAGGCATTTTGCACGATAGATTCAAGGAAGTCGCCCACAAAATAGGAGACCGCAGCAGCTACTAAACCCAGGGCCAGCGTTTCCGTTACAGCCCTCCAGTAGGAAGTTTCCGTCACAAAGGATTTAAGGAATCCAATAATGATGAAAGCGAGCGCCGTGAGGATGGAAGCGCTGACGAACAGGTTGCCCGGGTAGCCGGCGATAAAATCCCACACATAGACGAGCAGGGGCACCAGGCCCACGGCTTGGAATGCCAGAAAAGTGACCAGTCCAATTTTGAAAGGAGAGCGTTCTTCTTTCATCATACCCAGCTCTTCCTTCATCATCGTATCCACCCAGCGGTCGCGGTCTGAACAGATGACTTCCACGACCTGCTCGAGCAATACCCCTTCAAACCCTTTTGCAGCATATATTTTGCGCACCTCCTCGCGTTCGAGCTCGGGCAGGTTGTCCACTTCCCAGTATTCGATCCGCTCATGGCGATGGAAATTGTCTTTTTCCGATTTCTGGGAAAGATAAGCCCCCACGGACATGGAAAAGCCGTCGGCGAGGAGGTTTGCAAAACCTAGAATGATAATAACTGCACTGTCAAGGCCAGCCCCGACTGCTCCTGCGACGACGGCAAAGGTCGTGACACTGCCGTCAATGCCGCCATAGACAAATTCACCGAGATACTTTCTGAACCGGTCTATGAGCTTATGATGGGAATGGAGAGTCGTTTCGTTCATTTGGCTTTTATTCCCCGGATTTTTCTTCATGTCCGGAATGTTCTCCTTCTTCTTTTTCTCCCTGGTTTTTCCCTTCTCCGGAATTACCGCCTCCTTCATATTTCCGATATTCAGCACGGAACCAGGAGGCCATAGCGCTGCGCTCCTCCGGTGAAAGCCGTGCACTGCCGTGTACCCAGGTATAGGACTTCATCGGCATTTCTTTTGATTCGATGACTTCGAAGCATTCCTCCAGTTTATGTGCGGCTTTTTTAGGTGGATAAGTAGTCCAGACTGAAAAATTCAGGTGCTCCCTGCCTTCTTCAATATGGTCCTTTATCCACCACGCGACGGGCTGGATATTGGTGTACCACGGATAGGTGGTGGAATGCGAATGGCAATCGTAGCAGGCAGCTTTGATGGCCGTACTTACTGCTTCAGGTGCTGCGGCATTAGCGAGGTAATCCTGGGCTGGATCAGCGGCGGGATTGGTTGTGTCAATGCGGAAAAATTGAAGCACGAGCAGTATCGCTCCAAGTACGATTGCTCCAGTGCGGATAGCCTTTTTCATTACTATTGTTTTTAGAGTAGGTAAAAATGGCCGCTCAAAACAACCTTGCTATTTTTCAGCGGCCTCTTTGATCTTTTCCAGCCTACCAGAACATCGTGTAAAGCGCCCCCAGGATTAAAATAATCGCAAGGGCCCCGATTTTGAATTTGGAACTGGTAGAGAATAACGCTGCATCAAGCTGAATACCTTTTTGTTGATCTTTGCTCTTGGGGTCCGCTAAACTGATTGCCACCATCATGGCCACAAGGATTAGGAATATCAGCCCCATGCGGTCAATAAACGGCAAATTCGGAGTAATAAACTTGAAAGCGGCAGAAAGCGGGATAGTCAGGATGGCTGCCCATAGCGCGGCATTACCCGTAGCGCGTTTCCAGAAAATGCCGACAAGGAATATGGCGACGACCCCCGGGGAAACGAAACCTGTATATTCCTGGATGAACTGGAAAGCCTGGTCGAGCACGCCAAGCGCAGGCGCGATGAGCATAGCGAGTACAAAAGCTATGATGGCTACTATTCGGCCTATACGGACCAACTGTTTCTCAGAAGCGTCTCTGGAAAAATAGTTTTTGTAAATATCCATCGTGAAAATGGTAGCGGTACTATTGGCCATGGAAGATAAAGAGGATACAATAGCCGCTGTCAATGCAGCAAAAGCAAGGCCTTTAAGGCCGGAAGGCAACAGGTGCAGCAGCGAAGGATAGGCTTTGTCCGATTTAACCAGTTGGGTAGCTGCGTCGGTCATAGCTGAGGTGAATGGCCCGTTGCCAGCTTCCTTTTGTACCAGCACGAAGGCGGCGATACCAGGGATTACTACGACCAAAGGCATTAACAATTTGAGAAAACCGGCGAAAATGATGCCGAGTTGGGCCTGGTCCTGGCTCTTGGCCGCAAGGGCACGCTGGGTGATATACTGATTGCAGCCCCAGTAGTTGAGGTTGGCAATCCACATGCCGCCAATCAGTACGCTCAGACCGGGAAGGTCGAGGTAAGCATCCCTTACCCCTCCTTTTCCGTCCGGCATCATCATCTGGCCTTTTTCGAAGATCATGTGGAAATGCCCGGGCGCCTCCCGGCGCAACATGGCGAAGCCCTCCAGGGGATCGCCGTTGCCAACGAGGTTGAGGGCAAGGTAGGTGGTGGCAAGCCCACCGAGCAGCAGGAACACGACCTGAATGACATCCGTCCATGCAACTGCTTTTAATCCGCCATAAATCGAATACAGCATGGAAAATGCCGCCAAGCCAATCACCGCATAAACGAAGGGTACGCCCATGATGGTTTCGATACTGAGCGCTCCCAGGTACAGGACGGAAGTCAGGTTGACGAACACATATAAAAATAGCCAGAAAACCGCAGTTACGGTGCGGACCCGGGCATCATAGCGGTTTTCGAGGAAACCGGGCATGGTATAAATGTTCTTTTTCAAAAAAATAGGCAGGAAAAAGAACCCTACCACGAGGAGGGTCGCTGCCGCCATCCACTCATAAGAGGCAATGGCAAGCCCCATGGCAAATCCGGAGCCCGACATCCCGATAAATTGTTCTGCGGATATGTTGGAGGCAATGAGGGAGGCGCCAATCGCCCACCAGGGGAGCGCCTTGCTGGCAAGAAAATAATCGCTGGAGTCCTTCTCGTGCCCTTCCTTTTCACGGGACACCCAGAAGCCTACGCCGATAATCAAAAGGCAGTAGGCGACAAAAATGATTAAGTCAATGGTTGAAAAATTCATGCGGGTAGAAATTGTTAATGAACAATCCGGTGTTTTTTGATGAAGCAAGTTAAATAATTTTAAGCGTTGCGTACAAGTATTTAAAAATTTGTATCCATTTAGCAGGTCACCGGCTTTGGAAATAATAGAGCTTTTAAAAAGAGTATGGGGTTGTGTAAAAAGCCTTTTGCCGCCTGCGGCGGCAGAATTTTCTTCTGAGAGACGCGATTTCGCGAAGCGAAATCGTGAAAATGACGCGTCTCTCAAAACATCATTCGGCGCGAAGCGCCGTAATAAACCTTTTCACACAACCTCGTAAATAGATGCCAAAAATTTTAAAAGAAGGGTAGTTTGCCTAACAGATTTTTGGTAAAAACTCGCAGCAATGACAAAATCTGTTTACCCGCGTTCATAAAATCTTTATTTTTGCGAAATGAATCGCAGCAACGCCATATTGCTCCTTGCACTTTACCTGGCCACAGCCATCCTGCCGGTGTCATTCCGGGCAGAATTGTACAAACTGCCGGGCTTAATCGAGCATTTTTTGGAACATCGGGCGGAATCCTCCGGTTTCTCTTTTGTGGAATTCCTCCAGCTACACTATGGAGAAGGGTATAAGGCCCACCAAAGCGCACATAATCACGCGCAACTGCCGGGGAAAGACGCAGGTCATGAACAGCACATCGCCTGTACTTGTAGTTTTCCCGGTTTACCTGCAGCGCTCTTCTTCTCCCTTCGCATACCGGTCAACGCCCGTAATGTGCTGACGGCCGTTGATAAACCGCTTTACTCTTCCAGCGTCGCATCCGGTATCTGGCAGCCGCCCCGAATGGGCTAAGCCTTTTTATAAGGTATCATTCGGGCATGGTTCGCCAATGGATCTGCCAGCCGTTCTTTTTTCATCCAATGGGTATGGCTTTCATATTTTGGGGTCCCGTATAGCGCCTGCGCCCATCGGAATGGTTGAATGGTCCAGCGCGATTTACAGGACATTCCCGGCTAATGCACCATCTGAAAGATGCATGCTGCCGAATCAAATACTGCCCGCCTTTCAGTTTTCAACTTTAAACAATCATAAACTATGTTAAATAGCATCATTCGGCAGTCTGTAAAGAATAAGCTGTTGGTGGGGGCATTCACATTGGGATTGATAATTGCCGGTGTGTCGTCCTTTCTTCAGCTACCCATAGACGCCATACCGGACATTACGAACAACCAGGTCCAGGTCCTGACCGTGAGCCCGACGCTGGCCACCCAGGAAGTGGAGCAGTTCGTGACCTCCCCCATCGAATATGCAGTGCGGGCCATTCCAGGCGTAATCGAGTTGCGCTCGATCTCGCGATTTGGACTTAGTGTGGTCACGGTTGTATTCGAAGAAAAAATTAACCCCTATCTGGCGAGGCAACTCATTTCCGAAAAACTCAAGGTCGCGGAAGAGATGATCCCCAAAGGGTTTGGTACGCCTGAAATGGCACCTATCTCCACAGGATTGGGCGAAATCCTGCATTACCGCATCGAGCCCATGAAGGGATATGAAAAAAGATTTACCCCTTCTGAACTTCGCACGATTCAGGACTGGATTGTGAAGCGCCAACTCGCCGGTATCCCGGGAGTGGTAGAAATCAACAGCTTCGGCGGCGAGCTGAAACAGTACGAAGTCGCCCTTTCTCCGGAGCGGCTCCGCAGTTTGGGCGTTGGCGTGCAGGAGGTGTTTACCGCCCTGGAAAATGCCAATGAAAATACAGGTGGCGCCTACATCGAACACAATAGCAATGCCTATTTTATCCGTAGTGTCGGCCTGGTAAAATCGCTGGACGATATCCGCAATATCGTGGTGCGCAACGATTCCGGTACACCAATCAAAGTGGGGGACATCGGGGAAGTGGGCCTGGGGCATGCGCTGCGCTATGGCGCCGTCAGCCATAATGGGGAGGGCGAAATCGTGGTAGGGATCGTGATGATGCTGAAGGGCGAAAATGCGGCTCAGGTGATCAATAGGGTAAAGGAACGCCTGGAAACGGTGAAGAAGGCCCTTCCGGAAGGCGTGACGATCTCGACCTTCCTCGATCGGGAAAACCTGGTCAAGCGCACGATCAAAACCGTGCGTAACAACCTGACGGAAGGGGCCCTGATCGTGATTTTTGTGCTGGTGCTGCTGCTGGGAAACCTTCGGGCGGGCTTGATCATCGCCTCGGTAATCCCTTTGTCCATGCTTTTTGCGGTATGGATGATGCGGATATTTGGGGTCAGTGCCAACCTCATGTCGCTAGGGGCGATAGATTTCGGATTGATCGTGGATGGAGCGGTGATTATTGTGGAAGCAACATTGCACTTCCTGGGCGTTCGGGCAATGTCGCATCGGGCTGACGGAGGCCAGGCGTCCCATTTCAGCCGGGAGGAGATGAACGGGTACGTCACCGAGGCGTCAAGTCGTGTGATGCGCTCCTCGGTATTTGGAACCATTATCATCCTCATCGTTTACCTGCCCATTCTCTCGCTTTCGGGTATCGAAGGCAAGATGTTCAAACCGATGGCCCAGACGGTATCATTTGCCCTCCTCGGTGCTCTTCTGCTCTCGCTGACGTATGTGCCTGCAGTATCTGCGTTGGTGCTGGAAAGGAAAATTAAAACGGGCCATAATTTTGCAGATCGGCTGATGGAAGGTATAAAAAAGCTCTATGCCCCAACCCTTTCCCTTGCCTTGAAGTGGCCGAAGTTTGTGATAGGATCCACCTTTTTGGTATTTATCCTGAGTATTGGCCTGTTTTTGCGCATGGGCGGAGAATTTATTCCAACGCTGGATGAGGGGGATATTATGATGCACGGCTTTCTTAGGCCGGGTACTTCGCTCACGCAAACATTGGAAAGCCACCGCTTAGTCCAGCAGGTGATCCTGGAAAATTTTCCGGATGAAGTGGAGCAGGTCATTTCAAAAATTGGCTCTGCAGAAATCCCTACCGACCCCATGGCTATCGAAACCGCCGATAATATCCTGCTTTTGCGGGACAAGTCGCTTTGGAAAAAAGCGGAGACAAAGGAAGCGCTGATCGGGTTGATCGAAGAAAAAGTGCATCAGGTCCCAGGAATGGCCTTTGAATTCACCCAGCCCATCAAAATGCGTTTTGATGAAATGATGACCGGGGTCCGATCCGATATAGCGGTTAAAATTTTTGGGGAAAACCTAGATTCCCTTGCGCGTATCGGGCACCGGGTAGCCCGGCTAATTGGAAAGATCGAAGGGGTAGTAGATGTAAAGACCGAACAGATTGAGGGTCTTCCCCAGATTGTGGTCCGTTATAATTACGCGTCTATTGCACGCTATGGCTTGCACATCCGGGATATCAACGAGACTATACGGGCGGCGTTTGCGGGGACGGCAGCAAGCGTTGTTTTTGAAAATGAACGCCGTTTTGATCTGGTCGTCCGATTTGATCCTGCATTCCGATCAGATATTTCCAATGTGCGGGATCTACCCCTGGCGACCGCTGATGGGGCCTTAATCCCGCTTTCAGAAGTTGCGGACGTAGAAATTCAACCGGGCGCGGCACAAATCAGCCGTGACAACGGGCAGCGGCGCATTGTCATCAGTGCCAACGTGCGGGCGCGCGATATTGAAAGTGCGATTGGGGCAATTGAATCGGCTATCAATAAGCAATTGGAACTTCCGGTGGGCTACACGGTGGCATACGGGGGGCAGTTCGAAAACCTGAAGGCGGCAAAAGCCCGCCTGTCGGTAGCGGTCCCGGTTGCCTTACTGCTGATTTTTGTATTACTCTATTTTACCTTCAATTCCCTGAAGGAAGGTTTGCTGATCTTCACCGCAATTCCGCTGGCAGCAGTTGGCGGGGTGTTTGCGCTCCTACTGCGGGGTATGCCGTTTTCTATTTCTGCAGGGGTAGGGTTTATCGCCCTTTTCGGCATCGCGGTGCTCAACGGTATCGTGTTGATTGCCTATTTAAACTTTCTGGAAAAACAGGGCGTACACGATATCCGGCAACGCATCACGGAGGGCGCATTGACCCGGCTTCGTCCGGTTTTGATGACGGCAGCGGTGGCTTCACTGGGCTTTTTGCCGATGGCTTTGTCGCATGGGGCAGGTGCCGAAGTTCAGCGGCCGCTGGCTACCGTAGTTATTGGGGGCCTGGTCACTTCTACTTTGCTGACCCTGGTATTCCTGCCGGCACTGTATGCTTTAATGTTCAATAAAAAAGAGGCACAATGAGAATTAAAAACGATATATGTTTAGCGGTATTGTGTTGGATTGCTTTGGGGGCAGTCCAATCCTTCGGCCAGGTGTCACTTACGGAAGAGGAGGCAGTCAGGAAGGTTCTGGAGAATCATCCTGCAATGCAATCCGCTTCCTTGAAAGTTCGTGGGCAGGCTTTGATGGAAGGTACTGCCCGTCAGTGGGAGCCCGCGGATATTTTCCACAATATCGCAGCGGACCCGGATTATGGGATGTTCGGGACGACGGCTTTCGGGGTCAGCCAGGCTTTTCCCGGAAAAAAAATGACTATGGCCAGCCGTTCCTATTATGAGCGGCAGCGCGCCCTTGCAGAGGCCGGGCTCAACGTAACCCGCCAGCAGTTGGACAAATCGGTGCGGGAGCTATACCTGCACCTGGAGTTTATTGAACAGGAGGCGGCATTGTACCGGAGCCTGGACAGTATGTACCGGTCAGTTGCCCGAGTTGCTGCAGACCGATTTGCTGCTGGAGAAGCGGCACTTGCCGAAAAGCTCGCCCTGGAGGATAAAGCGGCTAAAATGCGTATGGCCCTGGAAACTACCGGACATGAGATTGAGTTTGACCGCGTGGTACTGCAACAGTTGCTTGGGTTGAAAGAGCCTGTGCAGCCTGTCCTGCAGCCTTTTGAGCGCATGTCGTTCACTATCGGAGATACCGCACTGGTGGAAAACTCCGCAAT
>JBMOJO010000009.1:0-40178 GCA_049315745.1 Saprospiraceae bacterium
CATCCAAATTTAATTTGGCGCGAAGCGCCAAGAAAAACCTTTTTACACAACCCCATAAAACCCTTCGCGGCGAAGCCGCGGAGATACCTGGTAAATAGTTACGAAAAACACTTCGGTTTTAAAAGAATATCCTGCCGCCGAAGGCGGTAAAAACCTTTTTACACAATCCCGAGGGGTTGCCAACTCGGGAAAACATGCTGTTTTTCGGCCACGCAATGTTTTTGAGGGAGGTATAACCAACTACATCGCCGACAAAGGCGCAATATGGGCAAAATCGCCATTTTACCCCCGGGAGTTCCTTCGCGACAAAGTCTAATGCAACGCTTCGGCCCCTGCATCAAGTACATTTTCAATGCGCATCTGCATCGCAACGAAACGCAGTTCGTTTTGTGCCGTCAAAAAAACGAAAACACTGATAAAGATATAAAAGATTCCCTCCCTGCCATCGCTACGGACCACAAGGAAAACACCCAAGGCTGCAAACGCCACTGCAAACGCCTGGCCAATACGGGCGGCGATCAGCGTGGCGGTGTACCTGGGCAGGCGTGTGGAGAGGACGGCACGTAAAATCCTGCCCCCGTCCATTGGAAATGCAGGTATCAGGTTGAACACCGCCAAAATAATATTTAAGAAAAACAGCATCAGGAAGGCGTACCCCAGCAACGGGAGTTCAGGTAAAAAATAGTTGCTTTCCTGAAAAAAAAGGGATTGCAGCAAATTCCAACGCAAATATGCGGGGAAAGTAAAAAGATAGACGCCGAACAATGCTGCAAGAACAAGATTGACCGCAGGCCCCGCGACAGCAACCAGGAGCTCCTCCTTCGGGCGGGAAGGTATCCGGTCAAGCCGGGCAATACCACCAATCGGCGACAGCAGAATATCCTGGGTGCTGACCCCAAACCTTCTCGCCATCAAGGCATGCCCATACTCGTGCAGGCTCACGCAAATAAACAGGGAGACGACAAGCCCGAGTGCCATAAGCGTGACCTGCCAGTCCCACCGGCCTTCCCAAGCGATAAAAAAAATATAGAGGAAGACCAATCCGAAAGTCCAGTGCAGCCTGAGGGGAATACCAAACGGTGCGGCGATCTTAAGCGTTCGTTTCATGCAGTCATTTTGGAGGCAGCCCTTTAAACGGGCACAAAGGAAGATTTTCCGCCTGGCGTAGGAAGGTAGGGCCCACCTTCCAAGACACTCCGGGAAATCACGATACGCTGAACCTCCGAAGTACCTTCATAAATCTGGGTAATCTTTGCGTCGCGCATCAGCCGCTCGACATGGTATTCTTTCACAAAGCCATACCCACCGTGTACTTGCACAGCTTCGACAGTGGTACGCATGGCGACCTCTGAAGCGTACAGCTTGGCCATTGCGCTGGCGGCATTGTAGTCCATCCCTTCGTCCTTCAGCCATGCCGCCCGATATACCATAAGCTTGGCCGCTTCGATTTCTGTAGCCATATCGGCGAGCTTGAAAGCAATTGCCTGGTGCTGGGCAATCGGTTTGCCAAAAGCTTCCCGTTGTTTCGCATAAGCTAATGCCAGTTCGTATGCCCCACCGGCAATACCCAGTGCCTGGGCGGCGATACCGATACGCCCGCCCGCCAGCGTTTTCATTGCAAACTTGAACCCAAAGCCATCTGCTCCGATACGATTTTCTTTCGGTACTTTTACATCTGTGTACATGATCGAATGGGTATCCGAAGACCTGATCCCTAATTTATCTTCTTTCCCCCCGATTTTGACACCCTCCCACTGCGTATCAACGATTAATACGTTAATGCCCCTGGGGCCTTTTTCCGGATGGGTCTGGGCTATGACCAGGTGTACCCTGGAGGTACCACCGTTCGTGATCCAGTTTTTAGTGCCGTTGAGCAGGTAATAATCCCCCATATCCACGGCAGTCGTCCGCTGGTGGGTCGCGTCACTGCCGGCCTCCGGCTCTGAAAGGCAGAAAGAGCCTATCCACTCACCACTCGCCAATCTCGACAAATATTTTTCCTTCTGCGCATCGGTACCGTACGCTTCGAGCCCCCAGCAAACCAGGGAATTGTTGACCGACATAATCACCGAGCAGGAATTATCCACTTTGGAGATTTCTTCCATAGCGAGTACATAGGAGAGCGTATCCATGCCCCCTCCACCATATTCCGGAGGGGCCATCATGCCCATGAAACCGAGCTCGGCCATACGGCGCACCTGTGCTTCGGGGTAGGCCATTTTGGAATCCCTTTCGATTACGCCTGGCTTGAGCTCTTTTTGGGCAAATTCCCTGGCAGCTTCCTGCACTGCCAGATGTTCTTCGGAAAGTGCGAAAATCATAGCTTTGGTATATTTGAACGTTAGGTGCTTTGAAGGGGAGACAATACCTCCATGGCCGTACGAAAGGCCACGAAACGACCGGGAAACTGCGCTGCCTGCGCTGCCTGAAGGCGGCGTGCATCCATTTGCTGGAAGGCGGCTAACGTCTCCAGGTCGGGACTGAAATATTGCGTAGCGTAGGTCACGCCGTCCTCTTCCTCCTGCAACAGCCGGCATAACCGGTAACTTATGAATTTACCGGTCGCCATCATCGCGGGGACATGTACCTCCTGCATCCATTTCAGCCATTCCCGATGAACATCTTTATCTACTTTGACCGTAACATTATAAATAATCATTCGCGCGCTGAACGATTTTATTTGCGTTTATTCCGTGGGGGCATCTGGCGGTTTTTATTGGAACCTTTATTGTTGTTTCCGGGGCCGTTGAACTGCCGGGACGGGGAGCCGCCACCCGAGGGTTTGAATTTTCTGCGAATCTGGCTACCCTGTTGCGGGGCGATCAGGTTTTCGATAGACTCTGAAAGCACAAGGCGCCCCGCCGAGATGATTTCCAAATCTGCTTTGATAACGTCGTCGCTGACAAAGTGTTCTTTGTTCCATGTCCGATAGGCGAGTTTCATGTATGAAGCGATAACAGCTACCAAACCTTCCCGCTTTGGGCCGGGCTCCATTTCAAGCGCTTTTCTGATCAGCTTCTGCACCCCGCTGCCATAATGCCTGAACCGTAGTTCCTGCTGCGGTATCTCCACCTTGTCAGGTCTTTTCATTGCAGCTTCCGGTGTAGGGATGACGCCATTTGGCGGGGTCGCTTTGATATCGTAGTTGGCAATACGGAAGAGGTGTTTCCAGAGTTTATCCCGTATTTCGTCAATGGTACGGTTCATTGGCTGCATCTGGAACATCAGTCGGATGATCTGTTCGACAAAACGCTGGCGGTATTCGTCGTTTTCGATTGTCTTAGCATGGAAAATGAGCCGCTGCACATTGCGGCCATACTCGGGCATGATCAACACCTCCATCTGGGAGTTGTACTCCATGTCCAATTTTGTTTTTTGCGTCATGAAAAAAGTATTGGGCCCTGTTATTTATTTAAGGGCGTATAAGCAATCCTTAGCTTGACCTTTTTTTCCGGGGACGTACTGCCGTGGAGGACGCTACGTGCGCCATTCACCGCTTTGGGCGATAAACCGATAAACAATTCGTCGGGAACGCGCCCTTCCACCATATCCCGGAAATGTGCCCCAAGGTTAATCCGATACAGGCCGGGTGCGCCGTCTGTTCCCGGGGCATAAACCCCTCCAAAATTGTCCCGCAGGTTAGACTGGATCAGCAAGCCATCGGGGATAGGAAAGAGGACGCCCGACTTGTCCCGGTAAAAAAGGGACAGAAAGCCTGCCGGCGGATAGCGGGATAAATCGTCGCCGGGCAATTGGGCCACCTGAAAAATCAGTTCTGCCTTGTTGATCACCACCCCTTGAAATTTCCTTACGCCGGGGATCCTGATTCGCCCATAGACCCCGGCCATTCCCTGTACGAAGATATAGGGGTTTTGAGCGGACGGTGGGGCGACAGAACGTTCTACCTGCGTGCCGGTATAATCGTGCTTAAACGTTGTCACATTTGCCAGAAAGCGGTTGAACTGGAACTGGAACTGCCTCGCCAGGGTATCGGTGCGGTAATACACCATCAGCCCTGCATTTGCTGAGGATAAATTAATGCCGGCAAGACTACCCCCTCCGGTGCCGGCCGGGCGAACATACAGCCCTTTAAAAAAATTCAAAAAAAGGCTGTCTGCCGTATATACGGATGTATCAGCAGAAATCAGTTGCTGCCCAAGGGCACCGGAAAGGGAAATCCGCAGATGCGGAAAGGCAATCGTCGTTTCCGTGCCGCCACGATAGTCCTTTACGGCAATGCTGTCTTTGGTTGGTTTTCCGCGAAAGCGGCCAATCAGAACAGGGTCATACGCGAACGAGGCGCTGGAGTACTGGACTACATCGCCGTTGATACGTTCCTGCAGGCGATACACCTCCAGGGAGAGATTTTGATCCAGATCGCCATAGAATTTGGAGGTATCGTATGGCAGGACGAGAATCACCGAGTCCACCGTTGAAGCGGCAGGAAAAGCCGGGCGCAGGAATTCCGGTACAAACTGTGCGTAGAGCCCGGCCTCCGAGATTCCGAATATGGGATCGTTGAGACGTCCGAGAAGGTATGCCCCGGCAAAATTGGCCGGCGTGTGCACGATGGTCGAATCGCCGGGCGCAGTACCGGTTTCAACGCTCAGCGTATCTGAATACAGCAGATTGAGCACATCTTCTTCGAGTAAATCCAGCCCAAGCCCGGTAGGGTTTGTACAACTCCAGGCTCCGCATACGCCCAAGGCGAGCGCGAAAATCCAGGGCAACAACCAGTTGATTCTCATGAATGATTTTGCTTAGCAGCAACCCGGCAGGCGCAAACGCGCATTTCGGCGGGTCAGGTGAAAAAAGATCCCCGGACAGGCCCGGGTTTATTCGGAGACTTTCTCCGGCAGCAAGGTTTGGTAAAATTCAAAGATCGGGGCGAGCTTGTCGGCTCCGGGATAAGGCAGGAAAGGTTTTTCCATGCCGGTGATCAGGTCAAGCAGCCCACCTTCTACCTCCTGGCTACCCTGTACGACAGCATCTGCATACATCACGGCGCCCTTCTGCAGCTTAATTCCCGTACCGTTCTGATAGGCCCGGAGGTCCTCCGCACTGAGGTTACTGACCAGCGCCTTGGAAAGAAAGCTGTCCTCGGGGTTGTTCCCAAGTGGCTCGTCATAGAGCGAATATACGATTTTGGCCTGCTGGAACAAGGGCTCATTGCGGTAAGCCGTCTTCAGAAACAGCGGTACAAGGCTTGTCATCCAGCCATGGCAATGGATGATGTCCGGCGGCCATCCGAATTTGCGGACAGTTTCGATTACCCCTTTGCAAAAAAAGACCATCCGCTCTGCATTATCATCGAAAGGTTGCCCCTGGTCGTCCACAAAAACGTGCTTACGACGGAAAAAGTCCTCATTATCCAGGAAATATACCTGCATGCGCCCCTCGGGCAGTGAGGCGACTTTTATGACGAGCGGGTAGTCGTCGTCGTCAACGATAATATTCATGCCAGACAGGCGCACCACTTCGTGCAGGCGGTGCCTGCGTTCGTTAATGGATCCAAACCTGGGCATCAGCACCCGGATCTCCATGCCATGTTCCTGAACGTATTGAGGCAGTTGGCGGGCGATTTCGGATATTGTCGTGGCCGCTGTATAGGGCTGCATCTCTTGCGTTACGATCAACACTTTCTTCTTTCTCATATCCTTCGCACTAATTTTGAGCCTGCCATGATCTTCAATCTTTCGAAACAGGAATGCAAAATTAACAAAAAAACCCTTTCTTGTCTATATATGAACCTGTTATTGATTTCTTTTTATACAAAGATCAAAACATTAGACAACGGAAAGCCCCCTTAGGTTGGTGTGAAGGGGAAAAAACATTTTCCGTGATCCTGCCTTCAATTTAACGAGAACCCATTTTTGCAAAAATGCGTTCTCGTTAAATTGTGTTTACTTTGCAGCCAAGAAGTAAATTGCGTTTCAACCAATATTTTTTCCATGGCCATACCGCCCAAGTATAAGTTATATTTTCTCAACACCCTGAAATTCTTTGTTTTCCTGGGCATTGGCACTTCCCTTCTCTACCTGGTTTACAGGCAACAATCTATTGCTTTTCAGGAAGATTGTGCCCTGAAAGGAATCCCCCCGGGGGCGTGCAGCCTGTTCGAAAAGGTCTTAGCGGATTTCGGGGCCATCAATTATTGGTGGATACTGGCTGTATTGCTGGCTTTTGTCATCAGCAACATTAGCCGTGCGGCACGCTGGATCATGCTGCTCAGGCCCCTGGGCGTCCAGCCCAGGATGAGTAACGCCTTTTTCACAATCATACTGGGCTACTTTTTTAACCTCGCCCTGCCAAGGCTTGGTGAAATTGCGCGCGCAGGGGCATTTGCCCGCTACGAACGCATGCCGCTGGAAAAAGTCCTGGGCACTGTATTCGTTGACCGTATCTTCGATGTGATCAGCATTCTCCTGATAACAGGCATCGGTTTCTTTTTGGAGTACGATACCCTCTTGGCCTTCGCTTCAAAAAATATTTCCTTTGGATCAAAGCTCAACGGCCTCGCACAAATGGCCTGGTCAATGCCGCTGATAGCGCTCGCCGTCGTGGGAATCTTACTGCTGTTCAAAAAACGCCTGCAAAAGACCGGCATTTATAAAAAATCGGTAGGGATTATCGAAGGGTTTTGGCAGGGCATCCTCACCGTCAGGCACCTTCGGCGCCCCGGTTGGTTCATTTTCCACAGCGTGAACATGTGGTTGATGTACTTCCTCATGATTTATTTCTGCCTCCGCTCCTTTGAACCAACGACGGGGCTGGGCCCACTGGAAACACTCACCATATTCATCTTCGGCTCCTGGGGCATTGTCATCCCCTCCCCCGGCGGCATGGGCACTTACCACTTCCTTACCCAGACTGCCCTGGGCATCTATGGGGTTCCAGGAGAAGACGGATTCTCCTTCGCCAATATTGCTTTCCTCTGCATTAACCTGGGCGGAAATATCCTGATGGGCTTAATCGCACTGGCCATATTGCCCTTGCTCAACCGCGATTATGCCCCCGAACCGCATTTACGTTAAAAACCGGCGATATGTCAACGCGATCAAATATCGAAGGTAAGATTAGTTCCTGGGAAGAGGCAAGGCAACGGGTCAGGGCATACCAACAGCAGGGCCTGAAAGTCGTCTTTACCAATGGATGCTTTGATATCCTGCACTTTGGCCACCTCTGCTATCTCGCGCAGGCCCGCGACCTGGGCGGGATGCTCGTCGTGGGGCTCAACAATGCTGCTTCCGTGGCCAGGCTAAAAGGGCCACACCGCCCTATCCAGGACGAAGCTACGCGGTTTTTCCAAATGGCCGCTCTCGCCTTCACCGATATCGTGGTCGGTTTTGAGCAAGATACCCCCCTCGACCTGATCGCCACGCTGCGCCCGGATATCCTGGTCAAAGGCGGGGATTATGCCCCCGATGATATCGTCGGCGCCGGTTTGGTGAAAAGCTATGGGGGGACGGTCGCCGTTCTCCCCTTCGTGCCCGGCTACTCGACCACCGGCATCGAACAAAAAATCCTGGACGGAATACTCAAAAAATAACCGGACAATATGACCCTCATCCGCGATCTGATCCGTTGCCTTGAAGGTATCGCCCCACCAATATATCAAGAAGATTATGATAATGCCGGCCTGATTGTCGGCGATCCCGAACACGAAGTTCGGGCCGTACTGGTCTGCCTGGATGCCACCGAAGCCGTGATCCGGGAAGCCATCGAACGGGGTTGTAACGTCGTCGTCGCCCATCACCCTATCATCTTCAAAGGCTTAAAAAAAATTACCGGTGCCACCTATGTGGAACGCTCCGTCATCCTGGCTATTCGCCACGAAATTGCTATTTACGCCATCCATACCAACCTCGATAATATGTACCATCGGGGGGTCAATGGGAAAATCGGCGAGCGGCTCGGGCTTGCCCATACCCGGATCCTCGCGCCAAAAACGCATTGGCACAGCCTGCGTGTACCCATTGAAAGGCGACACGCCGAACCGCTGAGGCAGGGGCTCCTGGATGCAGGGTTCCCGGACCCGACCCTTACTTTATCCCAAACAGAAAATATGGTCGTCGCCGAGCTGCAGGCCGATCCGGCAAAAATACCAATACTCGAGGCACTTGTCGGGAGGATCACCAAAAACGCCCGATATACCGCAACCCTACAGCCTTCGCTCAAATTACACCCTGAAATTGGCGCAGGGTTGATCGGGTCGCTGCCCGAACCTATACCCCCATCTGATTTCCTCGACTTACTTAAAGATCGCCTGAAGGCCCCCGTCGTGCGGCATACCGCCCCGGTAAGTTCCGCTATCCAAACCGTCGCACTCTGTGGCGGAGCCGGCAGCTTTCTCTTGCGTACCGCTATCGCCCAAAAAGCCGATGCTTTTGTGAGTGCAGATTTTAAATACCACGAATTTTTCGACGCAGAGCAGCGCATTATGATCGCCGATATCGGCCACTATGAAACCGAACAATTTACCACAGAATTATTGCAGGAAATAATTTCCCAAAATTTTACTAATTTTGCGACTTATTGTGCGAAAACCATCACAAACCCCGTTTTATACCGTTGAACAAAGGCTCGCCCGCCACAAAACGCCCTGAAAAACCGCCTTTTTTTTGCTCGCAATCAAATTTTAAAATATGCCACAGGAAATCACCGTTGCAGAACAACTCAAACAGCTATACGAGCTACAGCTCATTGATGCAAAAATTGACGAAATCGAAATCCTGAAAGGAGAACTGCCCATCGAAGTCAGCGACCTGGAAGACGATATCGCCGGCCTCGAAATCCGCATCGGAAAACTCCGCAATACCATCAAGGACCTCCAGGCCAACATCGCCAAGCAACAGGCAAATATGAAAGAGGCCGAGTCCCTCATCGAGCGCTACAAACAACAATTGGACAATGTCAAAAATAACCGCGAATTCGAAGCATTGACCAAAGAACTCGAACTGCAGCAGTTGGACATTCAGCTCGCCGAAAAGAAAATCCGCCAGGCCAACGCCGATATCCAGTCTAAAGAAGAGGCGCTCGCCGCTACTGAAGAAAAAACCGAGAAAAAGAAAAATGACCTGGAAGTGAAAAAGGTCGAACTCCAGGATATTATCTCCAAGACCGAATCCGAAGAAAGGGCTTTGCGCCAAAACTCCGATGCCGCTAAAGCAGGGATAGAGGAACGCCTCATCAAAGCTTACGAGAGAATCCGATCCTCTTATCGGAACAACCTCGCCGTAGTCACAATACAACGCGACGCATGTGGTGGATGCTTCAATAAAATCCCTCCCCAGTTGCAACTCGAAATCGCTATGCGCAAAAAAGTCATCGCTTGTGAATACTGCGGACGCATCCTGGTGGACGATAATATCCTCCAGCCAAACAAAGAGTCTGTTGCGGTCGAGTCGGATTAAACCGCGAAACAGTACCCACTATTTACCAACGTCGCTAAAGCAGGCCCTATGCGCCTGCTTCCTCCTGTCGTCACCGGCCGTGACGGTGGGCACCCCGCAACGACCGGAATACTTCCATTATACCGTACTTGCCCGGACCGCCTATACCCAAATATTCTCTTTCCACCTCCAGGACGCCCGCACGTCCCTGAAAGCCCTGAAAGCGCAGGAACCCGGCAACCTCGTCGCCATACATCTCGACAATTACCTCGATTTTTTCCAGCTCTACGTAAGCGAGGACAAAGCACTCTACCAAAACCTGAAAAAAAACGAGGATGCCCGCCTCAGGCTCCTCCAGCAGGGAGACGATTCCTCACCTTATTATCTGTACTGCCAGGCCGATGTCCTGCTCCAATGGGCCTTCCTCAAACTGCGCTTCGGAGAGTACCTGCCCGCTTTCATCAATATCGGAAAAGCATATAAGCTCCTCCAGCGCAACCAGTACAAATTCCCCCGCTTCCTGCCCAACCTCAAAAACCTCGGCATCCTACACGCACTCGTCGGTGCAATCCCGGATAACTACCGCTGGGGCGCCCGCGTCCTCGGTGGGCTCCGAGGCAGTATCCGACAAGGAAAAACCGAGCTGGAAACCGTTCTGTCAAAATCCAGCGACCCGGAATTCTTGTTCCGGGAGGAAACGTTACTGCTCTATGCTTATGTACTGCTCCATTTTTCCAACGAACCCGAAAAAGCGTGGACTACCGTAACAACTGCCGCCCTAAACCCAAAGTACAATCTGATGCACTGTTTCCTGCTCGCCAGTGTCGCTATCCAATGTAAACGCAATGACGATGCACTCCAACTGCTCGAAAACAAACCTTCTGGGCCATCCCTGCCCGCCTTCCCCTACATGGATTTCCTGCACGGCAATGCAAGGCTACGAAAGCTCGACCCCAGGGCGTCGGAACTATTCCTCAGGTTCCTCAAAAATTTCAAAGGGGAAAACGGCATTAAAGAAACTTACCAAAAACTCTCCTGGGCCGCGCTGCTGCGCAATGACCTCCCCGAATACCGCCGGTTCAAAGCCCTCGTATTGGATCAAGGCCAGGCCGCCACGGGCCCCGACAAAAATGCGCTCATCGAGGCGCAAAATCCCCGTACCCCTTCCCTGCCCCTGCTCAAAGCACGACTGCTTTTCGATGGGGGTTACCTGGCCAAAGCCCTCGAAACCATGCTTAAAGTCAATGTCCGGGACTTCAGGGAGCGCTCCGAACAAATTGAATACCACTACCGCTGCGGACGCATCCACCACAGCATCGGCAATATGGCCGCCGCACTCGATGCGTACCGCACAACCATCGATCTTGGACAAAGCCTTCCTTTTTATTTCGCCTGTAATGCAGCCCTCCAAACCGGCCTGATTTACGAAAAACAAAAAAACCTGGCCCTCGCAAGGCAATTCTTCCGCCTATGCCTCTCCCTTAACCCCTCCGATTACCGCAACAGCCTCCACCAATCCGCAAAAGCAGGCCTCAACCGCCTCGATGGGTTGTAACAGAAAAAATCCTTACCTTTACGCCCGCCAAATTTTCCGCAAACTACCTATTTATGAAAGTCTCTCTGAACTGGCTGCGCGATTATATCAATCTCGATCTCGCTCCCGAAAAAATCGGGGAAATCCTCACCGACATTGGACTCGAGCTGGAAGGTATCGAGCGCACCGAAACCGTTAAAGGCAGCCTCAAAGGGGTGGTCACCGGCCTTGTACTCGAGTGCTCCAGGCATCCTAATGCCGATAAGCTCTCCCTCACCCGCGTGGATGTCGGTACAAACACCCCGCTGTCTATCGTCTGCGGAGCGCCCAACGTGGCCGTCGGTCAAAAAGTACTCGTCGCAACACCAGGGACGACCCTCTACCCCGCCCAAGGCGACCCAATTACCATCAAAACCGGAAAAATCAGGGGCGAAACTTCCGAAGGCATGATTTGTGCAGAAGATGAACTGGGCCTCGGCAATGACCATAGTGGTATCATCGTTCTCCCCCCTGATACCCCGATCGGCATAGAAGCCCGTACCTGTTTTAATCTCCACGAAGACCAAGTTTTCGAAATCGGCCTGACCCCCAACCGCACCGATGCCACCAATCACCTCGGGGTTGCAAGGGACCTCGCTGCTGCACTGCGGATCAACTACGGCCACTCCGGTGACGTCCTTCCCCCAAGCGTGGACCACTTCACCGTTGATAACGAAACCCTCCCAATCGCCGTCGAAATTACCGATTGTGATGCCTGCCCAAGATACGCCGGTGTCTCGATCCAGGGCGTTACCGTTGGCGAGTCCCCCGCATGGCTTAAAGAACGCCTCACTGCCATCGGCCAGCGGCCAATCAACAATGTCGTGGACGCAACCAACTATGTCCTTAACGAACTCGGGCAGCCACTCCATGCTTTCGACCTCGACCAAATCAAGGGAGGTAAAATCATCGTCAAAACCCTTGCGGCGGGGACACCCTTTATGGCCCTCGACCAAACAGAACGCATCCTCGGCGACCAGGACTTGATGATCTGCGACGGCGAGTCGAATGGGATGTGCATCGCCGGGGTGTTTGGGGGGCTGCATTCCGGGGTTTCTGCCCAAACCGTCAATGTATTCCTCGAATCTGCCCATTTCAACCCCACTTTCATCCGGCGTACCAGCGTTCGGCACAACCTGCGCACCGATGCGGCCAGGGTCTTCGAAAAAGGCAGCGACCCCAATATCGCCGTCTATGCCCTAAAGCGCGCAGCGCTGCTGATCCAGGAACTCGCAGGGGGCAAAATCGCTTCAAAAATAGTGGACAGCTACCCTCGTCCGGTCATCCCGAAAGTGGTCAATGTACGCTATGCGCATGTCAATGCCCTTATCGGCGCCAACCTCGGCAAAAACCAAATCGAAGCCATCCTCGAAGCCCTCGGAATGGAAATCAGTTCCAGGGACGAAGTGGCTTTCACCGTCAAAATCCCTACCAACAAAACAGATATCTACCGCCCGGCAGATGTCATCGAGGAAATCCTCCGGATCTATGGCTTCAATAAAGTAGATATCCCCGATAAATTTCACTATACCCTTAACCTCAAACCCCAGCCAGACCCCTCCGCTATCCGCAATACTGTCGCCGACTTGCTCGCGGCCAGTGGGTTCCACGAAATGATGGCGCTCTCGCTTACCCAGTCGCGATACTACCGCGGGTCACACCCCTATATCCCGGAAGCAGACTGGGTATTCATCAACAATACTTCGAATGCACACCTCGATATCATGCGACCCGACCTCCTCATGAGCGGCCTCGAAGCAATCGTCCACAACCAAAACCGCAGGCAAAACCGCATCCGCCTCTTTGAATTCGGTAAATGCTACCGAAAAAATGAAAACGGCGGCTTTACGGAAAATTTCCAGCTCGCCCTCTTCCTATGCGGCGAGCGCTGGGCCCAAAGCCGGTTTTTCGACAACGAAGCGCCTGCTACCTTTTTCACCCTGAAGGCCTATGTCCAAAAAGTACTCCTGAGAATGGGCTTGAAAGACCTGCAGGAAAAACCCCTGCAACACCAGGCTTTCAACTTCGGCCTGCAACTGACCCGAGGCACAAAAACTTTTGTCGAAATGGGCCGTGTACACAGCGCCGTCAGCCGAGATATGGGGGTGAAAGGCGAAGTTTTTGCCGCCGTCTTCCATTGGGATGCCCTGCTCGAAGCCGTTGCACAACAACGTATCCGCTATTCGGAAATAAATAAATTCCCTGCAATACGCAGAGACTTGGCGCTGGTTATTGATAATTCCGTAAAATTTGCAGATATTGCGTCAATTGCTCGAAAAGTCGGCAAAAATTTGATCCGCGACCTCAGTTTGTTCGATGTGTATGCCAATGAAACACAGTTGGGTACCGGTAAACAATCCTATGCTGTCAGCTTTACTTTCGAAAACCACGAAAGGACCCTGCAGGATAAAGAGGTAGATCAGGTCATGGATCAGCTCATCAAGGAGTACGAAGTAAAACTCAATGCCTTCATCCGGCGTTGAGCATTTGTTAAATCTTTCATTAGACTCGTTGTGATGCGTTGTCATGGTGGAAAAATGAGCTGGTTTTCTCCCACGCGAAGTCTTTTCAGGGAGCACAGCTGGACTGTGTGGCCGATAAAAGAAGCAGAGTGGGCGAAAAAGAGCCATTTAAAACCCATGAGAATCCCGTCACAACAAGCCTGTTGGTTAGGTGCAGGAAAGACGAAATCCGTACCATGAATTTACCTGAACTTCTGGACCGTATCGAATTAAAATTGCAGCGCCTTGCACAAAAATCGCATCGGCTCGAAAGTGGCCTCGCAGCACTGGAGGAAGAAAACCAAAAGCTAAAGGCGGAGATTGCCCAAAAGGAAACTTTCATCGCCGCCCTTAAAGATGCCCTCTCCCTTGCCGCAAAGGATGACCAATCAGCTCAAACTGATACCGGCCGTCCGCCCGATAAGACCGCTGCGCAAATCAACCGTTACGTCCACCAGCCAGGTGACCCTGTTGACGGGTCAAAAAAATAGACCGTTGATACGGAAATTTGTTGTGGGGAAATGCCGGGGAAATGCCCGAAATATCCTCCCCAAACCCAGATAGAACCATGGAAAACCCGGAATTCAGCCATATCACCGTCGTGATCGCAGGTCGCCCTTATCCCCTTAAGGTACAGACAGAAGACGAAGCTGCAATCCGGAAAATCGTGAGAGAAGTCAACGAACGGGTCAATACTTTTCAGCTCACCTATACGCAAAAAGATAAACAAGACTGCCTGGCCATGGCCCTGCTTACTTATGCAGTCGATCTTTTCAAATCATCGCAAAACGAAGATAGCCACGCACTAATGGCTACAAAACTCTCCCGCGTTGATGCACTCCTGGATGAATTGCTAAAGTGAAAAACTGCCAGGCCCGCCTCCAGCAGCTACATGAAAGTGCTGTGGGGTGCAAGTCTGGGCCCTCCGCCGACTAAACGTATGCAGGAACGCAAACGGGCTGCACGACCGCAAGAACCGCGTGTGGCACCGTCTCAATAAATCGCTTTTAACCCTTTTTATGCCACTAATCGTGGCAAACTAAACACGAACCGGCAAAAACGCCTATTTTTGAGTGTGAATACGTTCCAGCGCAACCCGCCTGGCACTTTTTTTGTAATTAAACTTAAAGTTGTTCGCAATATGGAAATATCAATGTGGGCCATCATCGGGGCAGTCTTGGGCGCAGCCGCAGGATTTGCCATCATACAGGCAACGCTCGGGCGTGCCAAGAGAAAACAAATCGAGGAAATCTCCATTCAAGCCGATCTCCAGATTAAGGAAGCCAAACTGACCGCCAAAAGGATCGTGGATGAAGCAGAAATGAAAGCCGAAAAATTCGCCGACCAGGCCGAATCAAAAAACGAACGCATCAAACAACGCAAAATCCAGGAAGCCAAAGAACATTTCACAAAACTCAAGTCCCAGTTCGACAGCCAAAAATCCGCCTCCCTGGTCGAACTGAAAGAGCGTGAAATGGAAATCAAAGCCCTCGAAACGCAAAGCAAGGTAAAAGAAGAAAAACTGGAGGAAAAACAGCAACTCCTCGATAATATGCGCGCCGATATCGAAGGTAAAGAAGCTGAGCTTGCCCTTATCCGCGAAAATCTGGAAAAGCAACTCAAAATTATCGCAAGAAAAAAAGAAGAGCTGGATAACGCCAACGAATTGCGCATCAAAGAACTGGAAAACCTCGCCAAACTCAGCGAACAGGAAGCAAAAGACCAACTCCTGGAAGCCGTCCGCGCCAAAGCAGAAACGGACGCCATGTCTATCGTAAAAGAATCTATCGAGCTGGCTAAAACGAATGCGGGCAAAGAGGCTAAGAAAATCGTCATCCAAACGATTCAGCGGATGTGCGCCGAATATACGATCGAAAATACCGTCTCCGTTTTCCACCTGGATTCTGATGACCTCAAAGGGCAAATCATCGGACGGGAAGGCCGGAATATCCGCGCACTCGAAGCAGCTACCGGCGCAGAAATCGTCGTGGACGACACCCCGGAAGCTATCGTTATCTCAAGCTTCGACCCCATACGCCGGGAAGTTGCCCGACTAGCCCTCAAAAAACTAGTGGCCGACGGCCGTATCCACCCCGCACGTATCGAGGAAGTCGTCGCAAAAACCCGCAAACAACTCGATGAACAAATTGTGGAAATCGGCGAGCGCACGGTCATAGAACTCGACCTCCACGGCCTCGACCCCTACCTGGTTAAAATGGTCGGCCGTATGCGCTTCCGCTCTTCCTATGGACAAAACCTCCTCAAACACTCCATCGAAACTGCCAACCTCTGCGCAATCATGGCTGCCGAACTTGGCCTCAACCCAAAACAAATCAAAACCGCCAAACGCGCCGGCCTGCTGCACGATATCGGTAAAGTCGCAGAGGAAGAAAGCGAACTGTCACACGCGATCCTGGGCATGAAACTCTGCGAAAAATACAAGGAAAACCCCATCATCTGCAACGCAGTTGGCGCCCACCACGATGAAATCGAAATGAATAATATTATCTCCCCAATCGTTCAGGCCTGCGATGCAATCTCCGGCGCCCGCCCCGGTGCCCGCCGCGAAATCCTCGAAAGCTACCTCAAACGTATCGGAGAACTCGAAGATCTCGCCATGGCGCACGAAGGGGTATCCAAAGCCTTCGCCATGCAGGCCGGCAGGGAACTGCGCGTCATCGTCGAAAGCGAAAAAGTCACCGATGCTTATGCCGATGACCTGGCTTTCCTGATCTCACAGAAAATACAGGAATCTATGCAGTACCCCGGTCAAATCAAGGTGACGGTAATCCGCGAAAAACGGGCAATCTCTTACGCAAGGTAATTATTTCACCCGCCCTCCCCAAAAGACCGCCCGAAATAAAATGGGTTGGAGAAAAGTTGTACCGCAGCGCACGCACCAACGTTTCTCCAACCCCCCTCTTCGTCCCAAGTGTTTAAACCGTCTTCCTATGGCGCTCTACGACAACCACGGCAGGCTGATCAATTATGTGCGGATTGCCGTTACAGACCGCTGCAATCTCCGCTGCTTTTACTGCATGCCGGAAGAGGGTATCCATTATGTCCCTAAAAATGAACTCCTCTCCTATGAGGAAATGACCCGCCTCACCGCCCTGCTCGTCCGGATGGGCGTCGAAAAAGTCCGGATCACCGGCGGCGAGCCCTTCGTACGACGGGATATGATGGACTTCCTGCGCACATTGAGCAAAATGGACGGCCTGAAGGAAATCCATATTACAACTAACGGCACAACAACCGCCGCACTCGTTCCCGAACTCAAATCACTCGGAATCCGCTCAGTCAACCTGAGCCTCGACTCCCTCGACCGCAACAGGTTTTTCGAAATCACCCGCAGGGACGCTTTCCCACAGGTAATGGAGACCCTGGACGCCCTGCTGCAATACGGCATAAAAACAAAAATCAATGCGGTCGTCATGGAAGGTAAAAATTCCGGGGATATTCTCTCCATGGTCGAAATGGCCAGAGATAAGCCGGTCAGCATCCGGTTCATTGAAGAAATGCCATTTAATGGCTCGGGCAAACCGAACGACCTGCTTTCCTGGGACCACCGCCGTATCCTCGAGCATATACGCACCGCCCACCCCAGTATCGAAAAAATTCCCGATCCCCCTTATTCTACTTCCTACAACTATAAAATACCAGGCTTCCTGGGAAGTATCGGTATTATTGCCGCATACTCCCGAACGTTCTGCGGCACCTGCAACCGCATCCGTATCACCCCCCAGGGTATGCTCAAAACCTGCCTCTACGACGACGGCGTGTTTAATATCCGCGACCTGATGCGCGCCGGCGCGACAGATACCCAATTACAGGAAACTTTCCTCCAGGCACTCGGTAACCGCTCAAAAGATGGCTGGGAAGCGGAGAAAAACCGTAAATTTGGCCTTCCCGTACAGGAATCTATGTCCACTATTGGCGGATAACCCAAACCTGAACGACCTGTTTCACTATGGCAAAAAAACGTTCGACCGAAGCACTACCGGTCCAGAAGAATATCCAGATTGCCCCGGAAGCCGGCGATGCTTTGTCACCAACCCGGCATACCGGGCTTCGTATTAAAAATCCACCGAAAGCTTCCGCCGGCGCCCCCGCCGTCAAAGCCGCCCTCTACCATTCGGCCAAATATATGTCCCCCGGAAATGCCGGTAAAATCATGTTCAGCCTCAATCAAAAAGGAGGTATTGACTGCCCGGGCTGCGCCTGGCCCGATCCGGATGACGAACGCTCAAAATTCGGCGAATACTGCGAAAACGGAATTAAAGCAATCGCCGAGGAAGCACAGAAAAAAAGTATCGGACGGGATTTTTTCGCTGCCCATTCCGTCTCCGAACTCCGCTCGTGGTCCGATTTCCAACTCGGAAAGTCCGGCAGACTGGCAGGACCGCTCCTGCTCCGCGACGGTATGACCCACTATGAACCGGTTTCCTGGGATGACGCCTTCCAGTTAATCGCCGCCGAACTCCAGAACCTTAAATCCCCCGATGAGGCAGTGTTTTATACCTCAGGCCGCACGAGCAACGAAGCAGCCTTCCTCTACCAACTCTTCGTCCGGGCTTTCGGCACGAATAACCTCCCCGATTGCTCCAACCTTTGTCACGAAGCATCAGGCATAGCGATGCGCGCTACCCTGGGGACGGGGAAAGGCACCGTCTCGCTGTCCGATCTCCACGAGGCAGACCTCATCCTGTGCTTCGGCCAAAACCCCGGCACAAATCACCCGCGGATGCTGTCCGCACTCGAAAAATGCAAAAAAAATGGGGGGAAAATCATCGCCGTAAACCCACTCCTCGAGCCAGGACTCCTGCGATTCGATAACCCACAAACCGCTAAGGGATTACTCGGCAGCGGCACTCCCCTCGCAGACCTGTATCTCCAGGTCAAAATCAATGGCGATATCGCCCTGCTCAAAGCTATACTCCTCCTGCTCTTGTATGCAGAAAAAAATAACCCGGGAAGCGCTTTCGATATGGACTTCGTATTGCACAAAACAGAAGGCTACGAAGCGTTCGCAACAGCATTACAGCTCCACGACTTTAACGACCTCGCCGAGGCAGCGGGCGTGGCACGCGCAGACATCAAGAAAGCCGTAGCCATGATCGCGAAGGCTGAAAAAATAATCGTTTGCTGGGCAATGGGCCTTACCCAACATTTCAACGGGGTAAATAACGTAAAAGAAATCATCAACCTGCTCCTGGCTAAAGGAGCAATCGGAAAACCCGGTGCCGGAGCCTGCCCCGTTCGGGGACATAGCAACGTTCAAGGCGACAGGACAATGGGTATTTGGGAATCTCCGCCCCCCCAGTTTCTCGAGGCGCTCCAAAAAACATTCGGCTTCACCCCGCCTAAACACAACGGCTATTCAACTATCGAAGCCATCCAGGCAATGCGCGAAGGAAGGGCTTCCGTCTTCTTCGGCCTGGGCGGGAACTTCCTCTCCGCCGCCCCGGATACTTACCGCACCGCAGAAGCGCTGCGACGCTGTGCCCTCACTGTCCATGTTTCAACCAAACTCAACCGAAGCCATCTTATCCATGGCCGCCAGGCCCTCATCCTGCCCTGCCTCGCCCGAACCGACCGCGATATCCAGGAATATGGCGAACAATTCGTCAGTACTGAAAACTCCATGTCCGTGGTGCAAATGTCCAAGGGGGTCGTCACACCTGTATCCCAAAACCTCCTCAGCGAGCCGGCCATTATCGCACGCCTTGCAAAAACAGTCCTCAAAGACCGAACCGCCATAGATTGGGACGGCTTCTGTGCCAACTACGATAATATTCGAAACGCCATCGAACAGGTAATCCCCGGCTTTGAAAATTATAATGAAAGGGTCAGAAAACCCGGAGGGTTCTATCTGCCTAACCCACCGAAAGACCAAACATTCCCGACCGATTCGGGAAAGGCGAAATTCTCCATCGTCCCCGTCCCCCAAACCACAATCCCGGATGGTCAATTCATCATGATGACCATCAGAAGCCACGACCAGTTCAACACAACGATCTACGGCCTCGACGACCGATACCGCGGTATATTCAACGAACGCCGCATCCTGCTGATCAATAAAAAAGATATGCAGGCACTGGGATTTAAGGCTAAACAGGTCGTAAACCTCATCGGCGAACACAACGGCGTCATCAGAAAAGCCGAGCGCTTCCTGCTCGTGCCCTACAATATCCCACGACAGTGTACGGCCACGTATTTCCCCGAAGCCAATGTACTCGTGCCCCTGGATGCCTTCGATCCGGAAAGTAAAACCCCTGCATCAAAAATGGTGTTTATCCGGATCGAAGCTGCTGATCGCCCCGTAAGCTGATTTTATCCCCGCTAAACTCAAAATATTGTTCTATGAGCCAATCCTTCACCCACCTCGATGCCGCAGGAAACCCCACGATGGTCGATGTCGGAGAAAAAGTACCCACCCGACGCACCGCCGTAGCCCAGGCAATCGTCGTATTGGACGAAACCATCCTAAACCTGTTGGAAAAGGATGAAATACATACGCGTAAAGGTCCGGTATTCCAAACTGCTATCTTAGCAGGGATTATGGCCGCAAAAAAAACCGGAGAGCTCATCCCGCTTTGTCATCCCCTCGGCCTGGACAATTGCCAGGTCACCATCCAGCTCGACGCGTCCAGACAGGTCCGTATCCTGTGTACTGCGAGCCTGACGGCAAAAACTGGTGTGGAAATGGAAGCGCTCACCGGGGCTTCTGTTGCAGCGCTCACCATATACGATATGGCAAAAGCCTTTTCCCATAATATCCTTATCAAAGAAATCTGTCTTCTGGAAAAAACCGGCGGGAAAAGCGATTATAAACGGGAAGTAACAACCTGACTGTTTTATGGAGACTTCTACACCTTTGAATAGCGATTCTACCCATAAAAAACATACCGATATCCCACGGGCGGAATCTGGTGTGCTCCATCGCAGCGAATGGGCTTTCATCGGTGCCCCCTGCGATACGATCCGGCAATTGGCCACAGACCTGTGCGCTGCCCTCTCGCATAAATACCAGATCGCGTACGCCGATGCAGACCATCAACATCACGAAAAAGAAAGCGAACAGGACAACCACCTTTCCCCCCTCACTGCCGGTGCCGGAATGGAATACACAGATAAAATCCTTTTCCACCGATTCGACTACCGCATCAAAAGCAGCGATATAGGGTTCCGGTATTTCTTTTCCAACCAGGACCTCGTACTGGTCAACGGCAACCACTTCAACGCCAAACGCCAGATCGTCATCCTGGACCCACGAAAAGCAGCATCCCTACAGAAAAAAACCGACCGCCTGACGACGGTAGATTTAATCTTGCTGACTGAAGCGGTCAGTAGCCCCTATCCCTTCCTCGTGGACCACTTCGCAGCGGGCGGGCAGCCAATGCCGCCCACGCTCATGCTCAGCGATATTGCCGCTATTGCCGCCTGGATTGACGGGGCAATGCAAAGCCATACCCCGCCGCTCTATGGATTGGTACTGGCTGGAGGAAAAAGCGTGAGGATGGGTCATGACAAGGGCCTCATTGATTATCATGGGATGCCCCAAAGGGATTATATGGCGCAATTACTGGGCCGTGTCTGCGAAAAGGTGTTCATCTCTTTACGTCACGATCAGGCAGGCACAAAAAACAGCCCGGCCCCCTGCATTACCGACAGCTTCCTGCAGCTTGGCCCACTGGGTGCGATCCTGTCTGCTTTTCGGGAGTACCCGAACGTAGCCTGGCTGGTGACTGCCTGCGACCTGCCCCTGCTCGATTATACAACGATCCAATATCTGGCAAACCACCGTCGTCCCAACGCAATAGCCACTGCGTTTAAAAGCCCTGTCAACCAGCTGCCTGAGCCCCTCGTGGCTGTTTGGGAGCCACACAGCTATCCCGTCTTACTTCAATTCCTCGCCCAGGGATATTCCTGCCCCAGAAAAACGCTCATCAACTCGAAAGTACACCTGGTAGATGCGCCCGAACCAGAAGCCCTTTCAAATGTCAATTATCCTGCTGAATTGGAGCAAGCCCGGCAGATGCTCGGGAAACAACCCTGAAAGCAGCGGGAGCCTTGTGTAAGTTTATTTCTTTTTTACCGAAAAAAGCGGCGGCTGCAAGGTGTTAAAGGCCGTTATGGCCTGAAAGGATGCCCCAAGCTCCAGGATGGGCCCCTCCCCATACAGGTTGCCGAGGAGCGTTATCGAAGAAGGGCGGCCTTTTTCATCGAGCCCGGTAGGTAAAACAAGGGCAGGATGGCCGGTAAGATTGGTGATTAAATTCTGCCTACTGCCCCCGGGCGGTACGAGTACAACATCAAAATCCTGCATGACGTCATGCATTTTCTCGATCAACAGCGTACGGTGCCGGTTTGCCTGCAGGTATTCCGCTGCAGGAATAAACCTGGACTGCCGAAGGGAGTTTGCCCTTGACCCACTGTGCTGCTCCTCCAGATCATCAACCTTACCACTCCGGATGAGTTCGTCAAAAAACGCACCTGATTCAGCCCGCAAAATTGCATCGAAAGCGGCAAACGGAAAGTCTGCAGGTAACTGTACTTCCTTAAGCGATATACCCATGCGCCGGAATACCTCCAGCGCTTCCAGGTTATTTGCACCGGCGCCGGAACTGTCTTTTTCAAAAACCTGTCGGACATAACCGACTTTCAAAGTAGAAACATCCCTTCCGGCCCTAAAATTGAACGGGGCATCCACCGCACAGCGGTCTTTTTTATCCTTTCCCCGGATTACGTCCAATACCAGGGCACAATCCAGCGCATCGCGACAAATCGGCCCCACCTTGTCCATCGACCAGGAAAGCGTCATCACCCCTGCCCGGCTAACCCTTCCGAAGGTCGGACGCAAGCCCGTTACCCCACACCGGGCAGACGGCGCAACGATGGACCCCAAAGTCTCCGTTCCAATCGAAAAGGCACATAACCCTGCGGCCAATGCCGCCGCCGATCCCGCTGATGAACCACTCGCCCCCTGAAGCGTGTCCCAGGGATTATTCGTACGGCCACCAAACCAAACATCCCCGCGGGCCAGCGACCCCGAACTCACTTTTGCCAACAGTATGGCGCCTGCCGAATCCAAACGCTCGATCACGGAAGCCGTATGGTCAAGTAATTGTGCCTGGTACGGCCGCGCACCCCAGGTCGTGGGATAATCGGGCAAGGCCATTAAATCTTTTACCACGTAAGGGATTCCGTGCAGTGGGCCGAGATAACGTCCTTCAGCAATCGCCTCATCAGCGCGCCGCGCCTGGTCGAGCGCGCGTGCTGCCATTAGCGTCACCACCGAATGTAACATCGGATCATAGCGCGCTATCCTGTTCAGGTAAATACGGGTGAGTGCCTCGGCGGTAAGTTTTCGGCCACGGATCAGGGCAGAGAGCTTCGAGACCGGGAAAAAAGCCAGGGACTCCAGGTCATCCGGCAGCGCAGGCACTTCGGACAGCCCCCATTCAGAGGGGGGCCCGGGCAAAGGCATTTCAAATCCCTCCGGCCGGGGATCAAAATATAATGCGGGCGCTACCCGATAATCCAGCTCAAAGGGCTGCATCGAATCATAGCCATTCAAATTATCGCCCAAATACCGATACATCGTATCAATATGTGCCCTCGAGAAATCCATTCCAATTACCCGCTGTGCCGCAGCCACGTCCCGCCTCGAAAATGCAGGGTGCCGATAATGACTACAAGCAGCAGAAATAAGCAGAAAAAATATGGCAGAAAAATACTTTGCACCCATGGTCCCGATAATTTAACTTCATTTAGAAAACCGGGGCTCCGGCCCTTGATACGCCCTAACCAATCATTTTATCCCGTTTCTGTTTCAAAGCAAGGAAAAAATCCCCATATTTAGGCTAAATTTTTCATCATGTTTATGTATTCAACAAACCCATTTCACCTCGCCGGTAATCTGGCGGCCATTTTTTTTTCTTTGTTCGCCCTGCCTGCCCTGCTTAGCGCCCAGCAAACGGGGAAAAAACCGACCGTTGCCGAAAAAGTTGACCCTTTTATTGGTACGGGGGCACATGGCCATGTCTATCCCGGGGCAACCCTACCATTTGGGACGGTCCAGCTCAGCCCGGATAACGGCACCCAGGGCTGGGATTGGTGTGCAGGATATAACTACAGCGATACCATCATCACCGGTTTCAGCCATACCCACCTGAGCGGAACCGGTATTGGGGACTTGTGCGATGTGCTCATTATGCCTACCACGGGTGCAAAAGATCTGAAAACCCTGGTTAAAAACCCAAAGGAAAAGCCTTATGTATCCGGCTTTTCCCATCAAAATGAAAAAGCAAAGCCCGGGTATTACGAAGTACTGCTCAACAACGGCATCCGTGCAGAGCTGACGGCCTCAACTTACTGCGGGGTACATCGCTATACCTTTCCTGCAGGTTCCAAACCTTCCCTCGTCATTGACCTGTCGTATGCAATCAATTGGGACCGCCCCATGGCCACGCACCTGCAAGTCGTCAATGATACCCTCATTACCGGATATCGGCACTCAACAGGTTGGGCAAAAGATCAGCGCCTGTATTTCGCCATTTCATTCGATACCCCTGTCAAAGAATTCCAATTGTTCGATGCGGAATGGAAAAGCAGCTCAAATACCCCAACCGGCGAAGGCTCCCGCATACAGTGCTTTTTCAACGCCGCACCATCGCGGCAGCTCACCGTCCGTACTGCCCTATCCTCTGCAAGCCCGGAAGGGGCACTCGCCGGGCTGAAGGAAATTCAGGGTCAAAATTTTGAGCAGGTCCGCCGCGCGGCAGCACAGCAATGGATCCGGGAACTGGAAAAAATTATAGTCCAAAGCTCCGATAAAGCGCTGGAAACCCTGTTTTATACCTCCCTTTACCGCACTGCGCTCGCCCCCGTACAATATTCCGATGCCCTCGGCGCATACAAAGGCCCCGACGGAAAAATCCACCGGGACAAACCGTTCAAGCGCTACGATATCTTTTCCCTCTGGGATACCTTCCGTGCCGCCAACCCCCTCTACACCATCACCCAACCCGATAAAATAAACGATATGGTCGCCTCCCTGCTCGACCATTTCGGCACCACCGGCCTCCTCCCCGTCTGGTCTTTGCTGGGCAACGAAACCAATACCATGACCGGCTACCACGCCATCCCGGTTGTCGTAGATGCATGGATGAAGGGATATCGTGGATCCAATCCCGATACCGTACTCAATGCGCTGCTCACCAGTGCTATGCAAAATATCCGTGGCTCCAACCATTACCGGGATTATCATTACATCCCCTATGAACTCGACGGCCAGTCTGTCACCAAAACACTGGAATACGCCTTTGACGACTGGTGTATCGCACAGATGGCCAAAGCTACCGGCAAACAGGATATAGCCGAAGCGTTTGAACGCCGGGCGCAGTCCTATCGCAACCTGTTTGACCCATCTACAGGATTTATGCGCGCCAAGCTCAAAGACGGAACCTGGAAAAATCCTTTCGACCCCAAATTTTCCGATCATAATTTCGAGGTAGCGGAATACACCGAAGGAAATGCATGGCAGCACTCCTGGTTTGTGCCACACGATATTTATGGGCTGATTGATCTCCATGGCGGCGATCAACGCTTTGTGGAAAAACTCGACCGGCTTTTCACCGAAAGCTCTGAAATATCGGGCGAAAATGCCTCTGCAGATATTTCCGGCCTGATTGGCCAATATGCGCATGGCAACGAACCAAGCCACCACATCGCCTATATGTACAATTATGCCGGTGCGCCCTGGAAGACACAGGCACAGGTGCGCAATATCCTCTCAACCCAGTACAACACTTCCCCCGAAGGATTATGTGGCAATGAGGACTGTGGGCAAATGTCCGCCTGGTATGTATTCAGCGCCCTTGGTTTTTATCCTGTCAACCCCGCATCCGGGGTTTACGTCATCGGCAGCCCTACGGTTGACCGTGCAGATATCGCCGTCCCGGGCGGGAAGGCCTTCCGAATCCGTGTAAAAAACAACTCTCCAACAAACGTATATGTCCAATCTGCAAAATTAAATGGCAAGCCCCTGCCGCGTAGCTACATTCTCCACCAGGAAATTATGCAGGGCGGCAGCCTCGAATTGACCATGGGCCCCCAACCTAACTTCCAGCTCTGGACATCAAATTCCGCGCGGCCTCATCAAGGCATGCCCTTTAAACCTTAGACTTTTTGTGATGGGGTTATCTTCATGAGAAAATGAGTTGTTTTTCTTCTATGTAAGGGCTCTTTGAGGAAGCACAGCCGGCCTACGTGACCGAAAAAAGGGCCCGTGTAGAAGAAAAACAGCCATTTTAACCATGCGCATCCCGTCACAACAAGTCTCTTAACCATCCGCACCCAGATCTATCGCCAGGATTACCGAAGTGCCTATTGAAACCGTGGCGGGCGTCCCAACACAAAATTTACTTTCCTATTAAGCAGCCATAAATTTTCATTTTCTATTAATTTTTGCACTAAATTGCGGGCACAAATTGTTTTAACAATAGTTACATCAAAAGATTTTCCCGATGAAGCCCAAAGTGCTGGCAGCATATATAGACCATACCCTGTTAAACCCCGATTGTGCGGAATCAGAAATTCAGCAACTGTGCGAGGAAGCTGTACATTATGGATTCGCGTCTGTATGTGTCCCGCCGTTCTACGTCCATAAAGCGTCACAACTCCTTGGCAAGGAAGATTCCCAATCTGTGCGGGTCACGACGGTCATCGGCTTCCCCTTTGGATATTCCAATACCCCCGCTAAAGTGGAAGAAATCAAAAAAGCCGTTGATGAAGGTGCCGATGAAGTGGATGCCGTCATCAATTTCTGCGCCGTAAAAAATAAACACTGGAGCTATGTCGAAAATGACATTGACAGCATGTGCACTGCCGCCCGTCTGCGGGGGAAGAAAATAAAAATCATCCTGGAAACAGCTATCCTGAACCCCGAAGAAATCCGGCACCTGATGGATATCCTTCTGGCCACACAACCCGACTTCGTAAGGACGTCCACCGGCTTCAACGGTACCGATTCCGGTCAAGAGGCCGTAAAGCAGCTTCGGCAGCTAGCCGGGGCTAAAATACAGGTCAAAGCCTTTGGGGATATCCTTTCATCCGAGCGGGCAATATCGCTTATCGAAGCAGGTGCCAACCGCATCGGTACAACGGCGGCTGTAGCGCTGATGCGGGGCACAAAGGGCTAAAATTCGGGCAAAGCCCAATTTTTCTTTATATTTGCCCTAAAATCAAGCGCCTATGCTCCGTTCTATCGCCCTTCTGGTATCGTCCCTGTCCTGCTGTGCTGCACTCTATGGGCAGGTTCCGGCAAGTGCCAACATCCGCTTTTTTGCGACTCCAGAAGTGGATCGCATCATGCAGGGTTACACGAGTACCAACCGCTCCACCACTACCGTTAGGGGTTGGCGGCTTCAGATTCTTTCCACCAGCGACCGGGAGAGAATGGAGCAAACACGCAATACCTTCCGGATGCAATTCCCTTACATACCCGTTTCCTACGTCCACAACCGGCCTTACTATCTCCTGAGGGTAGGGGCTTTTACCGACCAGCGGGACGCCATCCGGATCCAATACCTCATCCGGCCTTTTTTCCCTTCCACTTACCTTGTACAAGATAATGAAATCAAGGTCACAGAGCTTTTTGATGCTTTTTAACGCCCCGATAATATGTTAGGCAGACTTGGCAGTACCCGGAGTTTGGATTGGCCCACCCTCTCGATCTATATTGGCATGGTCGCCCTGGGCTGGCTCATGATCTATGCCGTGACCCTGCCCGAAGTTGAGAAACTGGGGTTTATCAAATCGGCAGCTGGAAAGCAATTGATCTGGATGATCATCTCATTCTTTGCCCTTACGGTAATTTATTCGATTGACTGGAAATTCTGGCAGGTTTTTGCTTACCTGATTTATAGCCTCTCTATTATTTCGCTGGTCGGGGTACTCATCTTTGGTCAAAATATTAAGGGGGCAACCTCCTGGTTTGCATTCGGAGGCTTCTCCATACAACCCTCTGAGTTCGCCAAATTTGCTACCGCTTTGGCCCTTTCAGCCTATCTCGGAACATTTAAAATCTCCCTGAAAAATTTTTCCCACCAAATGACCGCCCTCGCACTGATCGCAGTACCCCCGGCGCTGATCCTGCTGCAGCCTGATATGGGTTCTGCTATTGTCTTCCTATCGTTTATGATTGCCCTGTACCGGGAGGGATTGTCACCGGTATATTTTTGGGCAGGCGGACTGGTCGCGGGCAGCCTTATACTTGGCTTTATTTATGATCCGGTTTTGATTGCTGCTACGATGACCGCAATCGCCATTGCGGTTCTTGCCTATCAACAACCTTCGCCAAAATATTGGCTGGCCGGGGTCTTGGCAGTCGCAATAGGTGCAGTATATGCCATCCCGAAAAAAATCGTCCCGGATTTTACTGTCGCCACCGGTGCCATCGTAGCCTTTTCCCTCCTTGCTATTTATCACTGGGCCCGAAAAGGGCCAAGACTTGTCCTGCCTTTGGGCACTGCACTGGCCGTCTGTTGCAGCATCTCTTTTGCCTCGAATTATGCCTTCAACAATTTTCTGAAACCACACCAAAAAGACCGGATCAACGTCTGGCTCAATCCGGAAAAATGCGATCCCCGTGGTTCGTTGTATAACCTCATGCAGTCTAAAATGGCCATCAGCTCAGGAGGTTTTTGGGGGAAAGGGGTTTTTCAGGGCAAAATGACCAAGCTAAATTATGTGCCGGAACAATCTACAGACTTTATCTTTTGCACTGTGGGCGAAGAACATGGGTTCATCGGAAGCTTCATCATCATTGCACTCTTTACAGCCCTGATCCTGAGGCTGACGATCATCGCCGAGCGTCAGCGCTCTACGTTCTCCAGAATATACGCGTATGCGCTCGCAGGGATTTTTTTCATACACTTTCTGGTCAATATCGGTATGACAATGGGACTGGTCCCGATTATTGGCATCCCACTGCCTTTTGTCAGCAAAGGTGGGTCTGCACTGCTCAGCTTTTCCATTATGATCGGCGTACTCTTAAAATTGGACAGGCATCGTTACAGCGTCTGATGATGCCGCACCTGACCGGAACATACCACTAAGTCCAGAACGATCCCGACAACATACTTTTACCCGGGTAAAACGGGGGATAATCTCCCGTACGTCACAGCCGGGGAACCCTCAAAAGGCATAATACCATTTTCATGTTTAGCTTTACCATCGAACACTTCGATACTGGCAGCAGCGCAAGGGCAGGAAGGATCACTACGGCCCATGGAGAAATACAGACGCCCATTTTTATGCCCGTCGGGACGGCCGGAACGGTCAAAGGCGTACACCAGTATGAACTCGCTGAAGAAATTGGTGCCCAGATTATCCTGGGGAATACTTACCACCTTTATCTGCGGCCAGGGGCGGAAGTACTCCAAAAAGCCGGAGGACTGCACCAATTTAACGGTTGGAACGGGCCAATGCTCACCGATAGCGGGGGCTACCAGGTCTATTCATTGAGCCACCGCCGGAAAATCAGCGAGGAAGGAGTCACTTTCCATGCACATATTGATGGGTCGCGCCATCTATTTACCCCGGAGCGGGTCATGGATATCCAGCGTCAAATCGGCGCCGATATCATTATGGCCTTTGACGAATGTACCCCCTATCCCTGCGATTATAGTTACGCCAGACAATCCATGGAGCTGACCCACCGCTGGCTAGAGAGGTGCTGCCGGCGATTTGACCAAACGGAGGGCCTCTATGGCTATGGACAAACGCTTTTCCCGATTGTGCAGGGAAGTACTTACCCCGATCTGAGGCGCCATTCAGCAGAATTTGCAGCTTCCTTACAGCGCCCTGCAAATGCAATCGGCGGGCTTTCCGTGGGCGAACCCGCAGAGGAGATGTACGCCGTCGCGGAACAAGTGTGCGCTATCCTCCCTACAGATAAGCCCAGATACCTGATGGGTGTAGGCACACCGGCCAATATCCTCGAATGTATTGCCCTCGGCGTTGATATGTTCGATTGTGTACTTCCCACCCGGAATGCCCGGCACGGGATGTTGTTCACCCGAAACGGGATTATCAATATCAAGAATCAAAAATGGCAGCACGATTTCAGTGCCGTTGATGAGGAAAGCCCCTGCAGGAGCAGCCGCTTCTATAGTAAAAGCTACCTGCGGCACCTTATCCACAACCATGAAATCCTCGGCGCACAAATTGCGACCTTACACAACCTCGGCTTTTTCCTGTGGCTGGTCGGAGAAGCCCGCAGACAAATCCGGGAAGGCCGTTTTATGGCCTGGAAAAACCAGATCTTGCCCGCCCTAAGCCAAAGGATTTAGCTAATTTTGTCTTTTAAATTCAAAAAATGCCCAAAATACTCGACCGGTATATCATCCTGAAGTACCTCGCTACCTTTTTCTTTACCGTACTGATCGTTACCATGATCGGGGTTATCATTGATTTCAGCGAAAAGGTCGAAAAATTTATAGAAGAACCTATTACTGTCGCCGAAATCGTCGGGGAGTATTATCCAAGCTTCGTCCTCTACCTGGCAGGCCTCCTCTGGCCGCTCTTTTGCCTGATGGCCGTGATTTTTTTCACCTCACGGATGGCCTACAATTCAGAAATCATCTCTATACTCAATGCCGGGATCAGCTTTAACCGTCTGCTCCGCCCGTATCTGGTCGCCGCTGGCTTGCTCACCGGCATCTACCTGCTTGGCGCCCATTTTCTCATCCCCTGGGGCAACGGGCACATGTTCCGCATACTGCATACCTATATCAGCAAAAACGAAGACAAGGCAAAAGTTCGCGATATCCACCTGTTTATTGCGCCGAATACGACCGCGTTCATCGGCTATTACGCTAAAGGAGACAGTACCGCAAGGGATTTCCGTATCGAAGTATTTGACGATGCAAAGCTTGTACAAGTACTCAAAGCCGATCGCGCCGAATGGCAAAAGGCTACCTCAAAATGGCGGATCTATGATTATGAGCTGCGCACCTTTGATGGTATGCGGGAACGGTTCGACACAAAAATCGGCCAGCAATTCGATACCCTGCTCAATATCGGGCCAGAAGATTTTATTGATTATGCCAGCCAGCAAAATATGATGTCCACCCCTGCCTTACTACGCCATATCCATAAACAGGAAATCCGCGGCGCGGGTAATACAGGAAAGTATCTCCTTGAATTCCACCGAAGAAATGCCGAGCCGTTCACGATTTTTATCCTCACGATAATCGGCATGACTATCGCAGCCAGAAAAATCCGTGGCGGGGTTGGTTTACACTTGGCACTCGGTATCGGCATCGGGGCAATCTATATCTTCTTCTCCAAATTTGCCTCTACGTTCGCCCTGGGCAGCAACCTCCCCGTCTGGCTCGGCGCGTGGACACCCAATATCGTCTTCGCCGCCGTGGCTGCTTTCTTCTTCAAAAAAGCACAGAAATAAGCATTCAAGTTTTTGGACTTTCCGCCCGCTCGCGACCATATTTTTTCCAATCTCGTCATTTCAGATGTAATACACAGAAAAACAACCTGTTTTATCCTGTAATCGCTTCTTTCCCCTACCTTCAAACTTATGCCTAAATCTTAAAAAAACAGTATTTTCATTTATTATTGAAAAAACAATAAACCAAACAAAAAGGAAAAAAGAATCAAAAATAATTGTATATCAAATGTTTATACCCAAATAATGGATAAAGAAACAAAAAGCAAACCTGTTTTTCAAAAAAAATAGTCTATTTTCTTGCTTTTTGTTGAATATACACCTACCTTTGATTCAACAAAAGGCCATATTGGCTAAAACATCCTAAACAATTTAACAGCCATGTCACAACTCGAATTCGAAAACAGATTCTATCAGATGAGCACAATCTTGCATGCTTTCGCGTTCAACTTGACCAAGAACATGGAGGATGCCAAGGATCTATACCAGGAAACAGCTTACCGGGCAATGACCAACATGGATAAATTCCGCCCGGGGACAAATCTGAAGGCGTGGCTGTTCACAATTATGAAGAATATTTTCATCAATAATTACCGCAAAAAGGTCAAATCCAACACCATCGTAGATGTAACCGACAACCTCTACTATATCAATTCCGGCGATGTGGCAATTTCCAACCGTGCTGAATCCAATATCCTCATGGAAGAACTGGTAGAAATGATAGAAAAACTCGACGAGAGTATCCGTGTGCCTTTTCTGATGCATTACCAGGGGTACAAATACCAAGAAATCGCAGACCACCTCGACCTTCCGCTCGGAACGGTCAAGAGCCGCATTTTCTTCGCCCGAAAAGAGCTCAAAGACTTAATCCAGGCACGATATACAAATATGTCGCTCAATCTGGCTGATAAAGCATAGGATTGTGTAAAAAAATAACATGTGCCCCGTAGAAGCCTAATTTCGAAGTGGCACACCAAAAGACAACACCCGTTCCGCAAGGCTGATTTTCCCTCGGATAGTCCTCTTGCCGGCCTGTGCCAAGAGCGACTAAAAAGTACGCATACAATGCCCTGTACGACATGACTCAAAGAATTAGTGTTCCCTTTCACCAACATCTGCCTTCACGCCCGACAGGAATAGCATAAATTCCAGGCTTATGTCCCTTCCGCCTACTCCGGAAGCCTTCCGGCTTGTACTATACGACTGGCATAAGGGAATTCACCGCCCAATGCCCTGGAAAGGGGAGAAAGACCCTTACAGAATCTGGCTCTCGGAAATCATCCTCCAGCAAACCCGGGTGGATCAGGGAAAAGCCTATTATGAAAAATTTATCGCAGCGTTCCCCAATATCCAGACGCTGGCCACAACTGAAGAAAACACCGTATTAAAACTGTGGGAAGGATTAGGCTATTATTCCCGCGCCCGCAATCTGCTACGCTGCGCAAAGGTTGTACACCAGCACTACAATGGAAAATTCCCGGATACGGTGCAGGGCCTGCTCCAATTACCTGGCATAGGCCCTTATACAGCAGCAGCTATTGCTTCCTTCGCGTTCCGGCTCCCCGTACCTGCAATAGACGGCAACGTCGGGCGTATCCTGTCACGGATCTGGGGTATTGAAACCCCGATAGACAGCCCACAGGGAAAAAAGCAACTTGCCCTGCTCGCCAATACCCTCGTTGACCCAATCCATCCGCATCAGTTCAACCAGGCCATGATGGATTTTGGCGCCCTCCAGTGTGTGCCCCGAAAACCGCTTTGCGAAAAATGCCCTTTCCGGCAGCACTGCATAGCGCACCTGAACGCAAAAACGATAGCGTTCCCGGTAAAAACCAAAAAAAACGAAAAAAAGACGCGCTACTTCCATTATCTCGTCTTCATGGCCGGAGCAGAAGTAATCGTCCGTCAACGCCCGAAAGGGGATATATGGACTGCACTCTGGGAATTCCCCCTGGTAGAAGCCCCTTCGATAGACATCTCTCCCGAGGAGCTCAGGGCCGCTAGCCCATGGCTGCAACAACTGCCACAAGCCACCCTGACCCATAGCTCCAAAACCTATCGCCAAACGCTTACCCACCAACAAATCGCGGCCAGGTTCTGGGTATTTCAGATTAACCCAGACCTTCCTGCCGCAAAAAATAAGGAGTGGCAGCGTATGCACTGGAAATCACTTAAGGAAATTGCCCTTCCCGGAATTATCAGAACGTATCTCGAAGATAAAAATTTATACATTCATTTTCATTGATTTATACTCAAAACACCCCTGATGGCCCCCTCCTGTACCGGGGGAACATTACCCAAAAAACTGCCGGAACCGGATTGATTTTCATCGTAACTTGCCACAGTAATTTTTTTGTATCACTTAATCACAGCAAAATGGTAAACAAGGTTATCCTTATCGGCAACCTGGGAAAAGATCCCGAAATACGCCGCCTCGAAAGTGGCGCGGTAGTTGCCAAGTTTTCAATCGCCACGTCAGAAAGCTATCGCGACAAAGATGGCAACTGGCAAGAACAAACGGAATGGCACGATATCGTCGCATGGCGCGCCCTCGCCGAACGCGCAGAGCAATCGCTGAAAAAGGGGATGACGATTTATCTGGAAGGAAAACTGACCCATCGTACCTGGCAGGACCAGGAAGGTAAAAACAGAAAAACAACCGAAGTCGTCGCGGATTACTTCAGGATACTCGACCGGAAACAGAGCGGGCAGCAGGCCGGCAGCGCCCAACACCCCGAACCTTCTCTCGAACCAGGTGGAGCAGAAAACGACCTGCCATTCTGAACCCAGTCCCACCCTCCTCATCTGTAATGCAGCTTGTTTGGCTATGTACCTTCCCTGTTCGCCCCGGCGATCGGAAAAGGTACATAGCCTACAACAAGACATGCCGTAAGGAGGAATTCCCGCAGCTTAAAAACAGCGCATCTCTGCCCACACTTCGACTTTTTTTGGTCAAGTAGCAGGGCTATGCCCTCCAAAAGGCTTCGCGAGGACAAAAAATAACGCCCCCACGATAACCTGTCGCGATATGTTTATTTCTCCTTACAGAAAATTTCTCCTTTATTTTTCCGTTTCCAAGGGAAAGTACACCAAATTATGTTCAGAACATTACCGGCCATACTGGCCTGCATCGCCCTGTCTGCCTCTGCCTGTGAAAATACGCACAGCCTGCCCAAACCACGCGCATATCCCAAAATCGTCTATCCGGAACGTGGTCATCTGACTTATAGCAGCCCGGAATGCCCATTCAGCTTTGAGTACCCACAATATGCAGACATTGTACGGGACAGCGTCCACCTTAATGATACACACTATAATGACTGTTGGTTTGATGTGTTCATTCCCGCCTTCGACTGCAGGCTATATTGCAGCTATTACCGCATTGGCCAGGGAAAAACCCTCGAAGCGCTCACATCGGACGCATTTGAAATGGCCGACTGGCATAATAAAAAAGCAAACTACATCGAAGAACAGCGCATTCAGCGTGGAGATGACCTGCAGGGCATTGCCTTTCGCATAGAAGGACCTGCGGCAACACCTTTTGAATTTTACCTGACGGATAACAAATCCCACTTTTTTCGCGGAGCCCTTTACTTTAACACACAAATCAATACCGATTCCCTTGCCCCTTTATACAATTTTGTGCTCGAAGATATTGCCCACCTGATAGAAACTTTTGAATGGCGCAATTAAGCTTACTGCTATCCGACCATCGCCAAATGCGCCCTCTCCCTCCCCCCGCATGTCATAGACGTGGTGCGATGGAATTCCCATGAGCTTGAAACGGCTCTTTCACCTACAATGCGTCTTTTTTCAGTCTTGTAGCCCGGCTATACTCCCGCAAAAAGGCTTCTTGTGGACAAAAAGCGACCCGGCTTTCTCCACGCGATTACCCATCGCAACAAATCCATGATTATACCCGGAAGCTGCCGCGTAAATCATTTGTCGATTGCAACAGCAGAATTTTATATTAAAAGAGGCTGTCCTACAAGTCGGCATAACGAACCGCCTCGCAAAAGCCTATTCAAAATCGCCGGCTCCCTCTTCGTCGGTCGCAACCGCCCTTGGTTTTAGCGCCTCAGGGTTACCCAGGAGTTTTTCCTTGATCTTCATCTCGATTTCCCTTGCCATTTCCGGGTTATCCTCGAGAAATTGCTTTGCGGATTCCCTCCCTTGGGCAATTTTAGCCCCGCTATAGCTGTACCAGGCACCACTTTTCTGGATGATCTCGTGGTCAACCCCCAAATCCACGATCTCGCCACTTTTGGATATCCCCTGGCCAAACATAATATCGAAAACCGCTGTCCGAAAAGGAGGTGCGAGCTTATTCTTCACAACCTTTACTTTTACCTGGTTGCCGATAACGTTGCCGTCTTTATCTTTGAGGCCGGAGCCTGACTTACGAATATCCAAGCGTACCGACGCATAGAATTTCAGGGCATTGCCCCCGGTAGTAGTCTCCGGATTACCGAACATCACACCGATCTTCTCCCGCAGCTGGTTGATAAATACGCAGCAGCAATTTGTGCGCCCTATCGTACCCGTCAGCTTTCGCATCGCTTGTGACATCAGTCGTGCCTGAAGGCCTACTTTCGAATCTCCCATCTCCCCTTCGATCTCGCTGCGCGGCACTAATGCCGCTACCGAATCAATAACTATAATGTCAATTGCCCCCGACCGGATCAGGTTCTCCGCAATCTCCAGGGCCTGCTCCCCGTTATCGGGCTGCGAAATCAGCAGGTTTTCCGTATCGACACCGAGGGCAGCCGCGTACGAACGGTCAAAGGCATGCTCGGCATCTATAAATGCAGCAATCCCCCCCTGTTTCTGCGCCTCTGCAATTGCATGGATCGCAAGCGTCGTCTTACCCGATGATTCCGGCCCGTAAATCTCAATGACCCGCCCTTTCGGAAAGCCATTGATCCCCAAGGCTACATCCAACCCCAGGCTACCAGAGGGGATTACTTCAACGTTCATAATGCTTTTATCGCCCAGGCGCATAATCGTCCCTTTCCCATAGGCCTTCTCTATCCGGTCTATGGTGGACTGCAGCGATTTCAGCTTCGCTTCCTTATCTGAATTCGACATTTTGTTCGGCTTTAGTGAATAACAAAAAGTTTAATTGTTTGGCAAATATAAAAAATTTTGTTTAATAAACCAAATTTTAGAAAAAATATTTGTGCCGCCACTAAACCCAAACCGACCCGGCCTACAATAACTGCAGGATGCGCCCGCTTGACCAAACCTGCCGTTGCCTCCGCCAATTCGTCGCTGACGAACTAATATACACATCGGGCGTTGATGAGAAGATTTTGCAACAGACTTGTTGGGTCGAAGACCCGCAAATCAATAAAACCGTTTATTATGATCAAGCCTATTACCGAATCAACCAACCCTTCACCCGCTTCGCCGACAAAAGCTGCCATCGCTATCGCATACGGCGATGGCATCGGCAGGGAAATCATGGAAGCTACCCTTTCTATTCTCGATGCTGCAGGTGCCGCCTTAGACTACGACCCTATTGCGATCGGACAGGAAGTTTATCTTAGTGGGACCAGCTCCGGAATCAGCGAAGAAGCCTGGGATATCCTGCGCAAAAACCGGGTTTTCCTCAAAGCGCCCATCACCACACCACAAGGCGGTGGCTACAAAAGCCTCAACGTCACCCTGCGCAAGTCACTGGGCCTCTTCGCCAACGTTCGTCCGGTAAAAGCTTATACGCCCTTCATTGACTGCAGGTTCCCGAATCTCGACATGGTCATCATCCGGGAAAACGAAGAAGACTTATATGCCGGTATCGAACACAGGCAAACCGACGAGGTGATCCAATGCCTTAAGCTGGTCTCCCGGCCGGGCTGCGAGCGGATTATCCGCTACGCATTCGAATATGCGCGTGCTAATGGGCGCCGTAAAGTAACCTGCATGACAAAAGACAATATCATGAAGCTTACAGACGGCCTCTTTCATAAAACCTTCGACGAAGTAGCCAAAGCATATCCCGACATCGAAAATAACCACTTCATCATTGATATTGGTTCAGCACTCATCGCAGATTCCCCTGAACGCTTTGATGTAATCGTCACCCTAAATCTCTACGGGGATATTATTTCCGATATCGCCGCGCAGGTAGCCGGATCGGTGGGAATTGCAGGCTCTGCAAATATCGGCCAGGATTTCGCCATGTTCGAGGCAATCCATGGCTCCGCACCGGATATCGCCGGCAAAAATATCGCTAATCCATCCGGCCTGCTCCAGGCCGCCTGTATGATGCTCGTTCACGTTGGCCAGCCCGAAATTGCGGCTAAAATACAGAACGCCTGGCTGCGCGCGATCGAAGATGGCCTCCATACTGCCGATATTGCCAGCGAGGCTTTCACCTTCCAACGAATAGGCACCCGCGAATTCGCCCAGGCCATCATTGAACGGCTCGGCCAGGCACCAAAGAACTTTAGCAAGGTCCACTATCCCGAAAATGCAAAACAAATCCAGATCCATACCGCCCCTACTATGCCCACTAAGAAAGAACTGGTCGGGGTAGATGTTTTTCTTCACTGGTCAGGGCAGGAACGGGACCCTAACTTGCTCGGCAGTACCCTCGAATCCATCGCCGGCGAACGCCTGAAACTCAAAATGATTACCAATCGGGGGGTAAAAGTCTATCCCTACGGCCTGCCGGAAACATTCTGTACTGATCACTGGCGGTGTCGCTTCGTCTCTAATGCCTCGCAACTGGACGCTGCACACAACCACATGGAAAAGGCAGAAAAAATCAGCCCTGCCGATATCACCGCCCTGCTCGACCGCCTTACTGCTTCCGATATAACATTCATTAAAATCGAAAACCTCTATACCTTCGACGGGGTAAGGGGGTATTCCCTGGGGCAAGGGGAATAGCCCCAACGGTTTTGTGCCGTTGTACCTCAGCATATCTCCCTCATCCAGCAACGAATCCTGAACCTGCCGGAAAATAATTTTTGTAAAAGGAAAATTATTTTCTCTTGCAGGTTCAGGATAAGCACAAGTTTTGCCAAAGGCAGATAATTATCGGACTTGTTGCGACGAGATATGGGGTAAAATGGTGCTTTTTTGCCCCCTATGGTTTTGTTAAGATATACTTTCCAAACCACTCTTGCAGCCGCTTAAAGCGATCTTCCTGATAACTCGGAACGGCTATCCCGTGATACTGCCCCGGGTAAATGACAAATTCCGTGGGGATACCCTGCGAACGCAATGCCTGGTACATTTGCTCGCTACCTGCTGCGGGCACATTGAAATCCTTCTCCCCCACCATATATAGTGTAGGGGTTTTGATCTTGTCGGCGTTCAAAAACGGATAGGAAAGCTTCAGCCACTTGTCGAGGTTCTTCCAGGGTGCCCCGATTTCCGTCTCATACTGAAGGATGTACTGGTCTGTTCCGTAGATGCTGAGCTGGAGCGCACTTCCAGCGCCGCTGAAAGCCGCCTTAAACCGCGGATCTGTTGCAATGGTGTAGTCGGTGAGGATACCGCCATAACTCCATCCGCCAATACCCAGTTTTTCAGGGTCAGCAATATCATTTTTGACCAGATAGTCTGCCGCACCCAGGATGTCCAGTACTTCTTTATTGCCCCAGTCACCATAAATCGCCTTACAAAAATCCAGACCTCTGCCATTGCTTCCCCGATAATTTACTGCTGCGACAGCAAAACCTGCGGCAGCAAGCATCTGCCGGGTGAGATCGAAACTGAATTCATCCTGTGCCACCGGCCCACCGTGTATATATAAGATTGCCGGCAGGCGCTGCCCTTTCTGTGCTTTTGGGGGTAGAAAGAGCAGATTGCCAACCACCGTACTGTCCCGGGAAACCGAACGGAACCCTTCTACAGAAGCCAGCTCGAGTGGCTCCAGGAACGCATCGTGGACTTTAGTCAGCTTGCGGAGGGTACCATTCTCCAGGGCAAAAACTTCGCCGGGCATCTTCGGATGGCTCATCATCGTCATCCATTGACCGCTCTTGTGCAGCTCAAGGGCAGAGAAACTGCGCTCGCCGGCAATTAACTTGGTCATGGCCCCGCCGATTACGGGAAAAAGAGCCACAAAACGCTGCCGGTCGTCAGAAACAAGCGCGGCAATCGTTTTTCCGTCTTTCGTCCAGCGCGGATTGCCCACGGGCCGGTCCAAAGTTGCCGAAAGAATTTTGGGCTCCCCACCTTCTCTTGAAACCACCGCAAGTTCGCTTTGGTCGTACATCATCCAATCCGCATCCGAACCCGAGCGCAGATAAGCCAGGCGTAAACCATCGGGGCTCCATTCCGGACTGCCATCGCGGCCCTTCCAGGTGGTCACCTGCCTGGCTGCCGCCCCCGGCACAGCCTCTGCAATATAAATATCCGCATTATTGTTGCGGTCCGGTTCCGGAGTGCGGTTGCTGACAAAAGCGAGGTACTTGCCATCCGGTGACCAAACGGGATCAGAATGGTCAAAGGGCCCTCGGGTCAGGGTATCGAGCTTTTTTTCCTCTACATCGAACAGGTAAATGTGGCTGTACCTGGGCGTATTCGACAAATACCCCGCACCATCCTCCTTAAACTGATAACGATTGATGACCAATGGTTTGGAGGTAGAAGGGGATTCGCCATTTTTTTCATCAGGGCTGGGGTCGCGGACGACCAGCGCAAGCTTCCTGCTATTTGGCGACCACGAATATTCACTCACCCCTGCCTTGATGTCCGTAAGCTTTACGGCTTCTCCACCCCTCCGGTCAAGTAACCAGACCTGACTGGATTTTGCCCCTTGCCTGGACGAGACGAAAGAAAGATATTTTCCATCCGGGCTCCACCTTGGGCTGGATTCGGAATCCGGGCTGTTAGTCATTTGTACCGTTTGTGCTCCATCCCAGCTCACCATCCAGATATCGGTATTGCGTTTGTCCTTGGCGCTATCCACCGATGATACGGTGTATGCTACCCAACTCCCATCAGGGGAAACCTGTGGGCTCCCGACCGATTTGAGCCGATAGACATCAGAAGGTTGAAGTGGACGCTTCCCCGGACTGGGCTGGGCGATGACCCCTGTCGCTATTCCTGCCAGAAGCAACATAAACGATATTTTCGTTTTCATATTCGATTGATTTATAAATTTTTATTTTGAAAAATTTCTCCAGAACTGCCGCGACGAACCCATCGGGAGCTAAACCGCCTGTTTTCCCACACGGCCTGCAACATGCCCGCAGAAAATCATAAAAAATATCAGAGGCTGCCCC
>JBMOJO010000411.1:0-2448 GCA_049315745.1 Saprospiraceae bacterium
TCTCAGAAGAATATTCTGCCGCCGCAGGCGGCAAAAGACTTTTTACACAACCTCGCTCAAAACATAATTCGGCGCGAAGCGCCGAGAAAGCAACTTACGGTGCGAAGGTAGTTGAATAGTCAAGGCAGGAGCGGCTGACCCGAAAGCGGTGCGGTCTGAATGAAAAGATCTATTGTTGGCCTATGGGGAATCCCGTTGCAAGCAAGATAAGAACGTGGCCGCTGTACAGCCACGTTCAAAAACCCTGTTGTTGTATGCAATCGGTTATAGGCCGACATTATCAGACTTGTTGCGATGGAATTCTCATGGGTTAAAAATGGCTCTTTTTCGCCCACACTGCACCTTTTTTCGGTCACGTAGCTGGGCTATGCTCCCTCAAAAAGCCTTCGCGTGGACGAAAAATAGCTCATTTTTCCCACCACGATAATCCATCGCAACAAGTCTATTTAGTCACAATCATCCGTCGTGTGGCAGAAAAACTGCCGGAAGAGAGGGTATATTGCAGGACACCCGCAGGCAGATCAGCTCCTTTGACTTTGATTTCCTGATAGCCGGCATCGAAAGTCCCTTTCACGACCTTTACCGTTCTTCCCTGAACATCGGTTAAGGAAAGGGTCACCTCCCCAGAAACAGGCAACATAAAACCAATGATCGTCTCACCGAAAAATGGATTAGGTACATTCTGCTTTAGTGCGAATCCCAGTGCAGCAGCTTTTTCGATATCCAGTCTGGGTACGAGCAGCTCACCGTTCCCCCTGTAAGCTTCGGCAGCGGTGAGCCTGCTGTCGATATTGAGCATACCCTCCAAAGAAGAAATATCCCTCTTTGCTTTGAGGACGATGGTAAAGAACGGCTGCCCCTCCGTGGTCTGTATTGACCCGGCATTCCAACTTGCTGTCAATGCCCCCTGTTCCGGGAACATACCGATATTTTCGGCCCCTGCAATACCATGCTCGATTTCCACCAGTTCAATGGCGTCCCGGTCGAAATTGAGGGTAAACTGTATCCCTTCGATACCATCGAAATCGCTATAGACCGGAATTCTGGCCACCGCACCGCTGCTAATAGACTGATCTTCGGTGCGCACACTCAAATGACCCGCTGCTCGCAACCCACCTGAAGCAGCTACATTACCGGTGACGTCCCCGACCTTAACTGCGATAAACGACGCAGTGATATCCCCGTCGAGATCGTTTACATTCACAATTTCCGGAAAAGGCGTCTGCCAGGGGTTTTGTGGATTAGGGAATTTGAAAGCAGCGTCTATAAACCGCCAGCTGGTATTGGATACAAAACCGGCCTCAATACCCAGGATGAGCTTCCGCAACTGAATGAGGTCCAGCGTAGTAACCGAGCGGGAGTTGTTGATATCCGCAGCGATGATTTTATAGGGGCTGTCCAGCAATTGCTGAGAAAGGACATGGCGGGTAATCATCGCAAGATCGTAAGTGGAAACCCCGTTCATCGGGTCTTTGTCCAAATGGGGCGTAACGGTGTAATCATTCCCCATCTCCAGGCCTCCAAAGCTGTATTTCCCCTTATTATCGGACATGTACAGCATCGTCGTCTTGCCCGACAGATTGACTTCTACACCCTCGACCCCAATGCCACTCTCCGTGGTAATGCCCCCGGACACTTGCGCGGACGCAGCATTTTTGCCACAAACGTCACCGGGGTCGGTAACGATTACATAACCATCACAATACGCCATATTCCCCCGCTCATCTTCACTGTAAATGCGAATCCTGACAAACGTATAATCTGCATCGTTACAATCGAACATCACCGACGTGCGCTTCCGGATTGGATAACCCCTGGCATCAAGACTATCGGCAGCATTCCAGACCCCATCGCCGTTATCTTTTACAATATAGTATTTACGGATCAATTTCTTGCCGGTGGCATCTGTTTCCGGGCCCTGCCCGTTACAATCGTACGTCGGGCCGGCAATACAATCGGTGGCCCATACCACGGCCATACCTGCCGCCTCGTCCTTACCACCTGGATTGGAAGCTAAAGCTGTTGAGAGGCCTGCTATACAGATCGGCGCCGTGCCGACATCGTCCCCTACCGTGAAGTACGTCGAGCTCTGCTTCGACAAGTTGCCGCAATCGTCGCGTACAACTACCCGAAGCTCATGCGTGCCGTCAGGAAGGTTCGTCCCGTTGTACACCCAGCTGTTCGTGCCCTTGTTGTCGCCGTCCAGACGGTTCGTCGTCACCACATCGCCCAGGTTGACACCACCCGCATCAGCACCGGTGACGATGTTGATCGGGCTGCCGCCCTGTGGAACCAAAATCACCCGCTCGATTGCAACGCCCGAAGTGCCGCCCGGAGTAGAGGGCTCCGTCTGGATTTCACGTGCCGCGCATAGGTCCGTCGCCGTGATCGTGATCTTCTGCGTACTCACGCAGTTGGCCTTGCTGAACGTCTTCTCGTTCACCACTA
>JBMOJO010000412.1:0-2438 GCA_049315745.1 Saprospiraceae bacterium
GATTTCGCGAAGCGAAATCGTGAAAATGACGTGTCTCTCAAAACATAATTCGGCGTGAAGCGCCGTAAAAAACCTTTTTACACAACCTCTATTGAAAGATTATTTTTTTGAGGCGAACGTCTTTTTCTTGTTTCGCGGAGCGAAACAAGAAAAAGACGTTCGCCTCAGAAGATTTTTCGGCGCGAAGCGCCGAAAAGCGACTTATGCGACAGCGCCTTCATTTTCCTCTGCAGCAGCCTGCGCGTTAAAGAAAGCGACAAAATCATCCGGGCTCATGGCGCCCTGGTCGCCTTTGCCCTGCCGGCGCACGGCGACGGTTTGATTTGCAGCTTCCTGCTCGCCTACGATGAGCATGAAGGGGATATGCCGGAGTTCGGCCTCCCGGATTTTTTTCCCGATAGTTTCGCTGCGCTCGTCCACGAAGCCGCGGATGTCGCGGGTGGCGAGGAGGGCCTGTACCTCCCGGCAATAATCAATAAACCGGTCGCTGATGGGCAGCAGGGCAAATTGATCGGGGGTGAGCCAGAGGGGGAATTTGCCGGCGGTATTTTCGATGAGGATGCTGATAAAGCGCTCCAGCGAGCCAAAGGGGGCGCGGTGGATCATGACAGGCCGGTGGGGCTTGTTGTCGGCACCGATGTATTCGAGTTTGAACCTTTCGGGTAGGTTGTAGTCCACCTGGATGGTGCCGAGCTGCCAGGACCTTCCGATGGCGTCGCGCACCATGAAGTCGAGTTTAGGGCCATAGAACGCTGCTTCTCCGGGCACGGTCACGGTTTTGAGCTGGGCAGTTTGAGCCGCTTCGATGATGGCAGCCTCTGCCGCGTTCCAGTTTTCGTCGGAGCCGATGTATTTTTCCGGATTGGAGGGGTCGCGGAGGGAGATTTGGGCGGTAAATTCTTTGAAGCCCATCTTCCGCAGCACGACGCGGGTGAGGTCGAGCACGTTGAGAAATTCGTCCTTGAGCTGCTCGGGGGTACAGAAAATATGGGCATCGTCCTGGGTGAAGCCGCGTACGCGGGAGAGGCCGTGCAGCTCACCGCTTTGTTCGTAGCGGTAAACGGTGCCGAACTCTGCGATGCGCAGGGGCAGGTCGCGGTAGGAATGGGGCCTGTGGGCATAAATTTCGCAGTGGTGGGGGCAGTTCATGGGCTTGAGCAGGAACTCCTCGCCTTCGCGGGGGGTATGGATGGGCTGGAAGCTGTCTTTTCCATACTTGGCGTAGTGCCCGGAGGTAATATAGAGCTCTTTGCGACCGATATGGGGGGTGGTGACGAGCTTGTAGCCGCGTTTTTCCTGTTCGGAGCGCATAAAGTTCACGAGCCGGTCGCGGAGGGCGTTGCCTTTGGGCAGCCAGATCGGGAGGCCGGGGCCTACCCGTTCGGAGAACATGAACAGTTCGAGTTCGGTACCGAGTTTGCGGTGGTCGCGTTTGCGGGCCTCCTCGAGCATGGTGAGGTACTCTTGCAGTTCTTTCTGTTTGGGAAAGCTGACGCCATAAATCCGGGTCAACTGCTGGCGGCTTTCGTCGCCTTGCCAGTAGGCGCCGGCGATATTGGTGAGTTTTACGGCTTTGATGAGGCTGGTGTCGGGGATATGAGGGCCCCGGCAGAGGTCGGTGAAGTTGCCCTGGTGGTACAAGGTTAGGGCTTCGTCTGCACCACGTTTTTCGATGAGCTCGATTTTGTATTCATCTCCTTTTTCCCTAAAAAAATCGAGGGCTGCTTCGCGGCTGATGGATTCGCGGCGGAAGGCGCTTTTGGTGCGGGCCAGCTCGAGCATTTTGGCCTCAATTTTGGGAAAATCATCGGAGGAAATGGTTTGGCCGCCGGGATCTACGTCATAATAGAATCCGCTTTCGATCGCGGGCCCGGTACCGAATTTGATCCCCGGATAGAGGGCCTCCAGCGCTTCGGCCATGAGGTGGGCAGAAGAGTGCCAGAAGGTGGACTTACCATCGTTGTCGTCCCAGGTGAGGAGTTGAATGGAGGCATCGGAAGCGATAGGGCGCCCGCCGTCCCAGATTTCGCCGTTTATGCGGGCGGCGAGGACTTTTTGTGCCAGGCCTTCGCTGATGGAGCGGGCGATTTCGACGGGGGTAACGCCCTCCGGGTACTGGGCCACGCGGCCATCGGGAAAGGTGATATGGATCATATCAGGTAGCATTTGTCTGAGTTGAGGATATGTTTTGCTTTTAGCGTGGCAAAATTAGTTTTTTTGCGCGAATAATATGGAGAAAAGGATGCTGTGAGATAAGCGGGCCTGGCCCGCTTGTCTCACAGGGGTGTGTGAAAAGTAATTTGTCGCCTTCGACAGCGGAATATTGTTTTTAGGAGTTGTGTAAAAGGTCTTTTGCCGCCGTAGTCGGCAAAAGATTATTTTGAGAGAGGTTGTGTAAAAAGGTTTTTTACGGCGCTTCGCGCCGAATTATGTTTTGA
>JBMOJO010000413.1:0-2431 GCA_049315745.1 Saprospiraceae bacterium
TCAATGAATCAAGCGTGGTTTCAATATAAAATTCTGCCGCCGAAGGCGGCCAAAGACTTTTCACACAACCTCTCCCCTTGGTAAACAGATACGCGTATTTGCACATTTATGAGGGCAGTAACGCTGGATCAGGGAATGAAAAAAACGGAAACGATTTGTAAAATTGCGCTTACCGGCCCGGAATCGAGTGGCAAAACCACCCTGTGCCAGGCGTTATCCGCCTATTTCAGGACGGTCTGGACACCCGAATATGCGCGGTACTACCTCCCACGCCTGGGCCGTCAATATCATTTTGCAGATTTGACGCGGATCGGAAAGGGCCAGTTACAGTGGCAACGACGGGACGCCGGCAGGGCACGCGGTGTTCTGTTCTGCGATACCGACCTGATCAGCCTTAAGGTGTGGTCGGATTATCGTTTTGGGGCCACAGATCCCTGGATACTCGACCAGCTTCGACAGAACCCCTACGACCTGACCTTGCTCTGCCATCCCGATATTCCCTGGGAAGCCGACCCGCTGAGAGAAAACCCGCACGACAGGGAAGCGCTGCTGTTGCAGTTCCGCAGGGAATTGCATGACCGGAATATCCCGTTTTTCGAAGTATCGGGAGGCAGCCACGCCGCACGCCTGACCGCAGCTAGCGGGCATATTACAGAAAAATTTCCTGCGCTTCTGCAAAATGTGGCAGTCCGTTGAGCGCTGCCGGGGACAATGCCGGGGGGCTCCGCGGTATCGGGGAGCTGCTTGCATGACGCAGGGCAGGACGGTAGATAACAAAGGTTGTTGCAGGCTCCGGGACGGGTGCCAGCCCCTTAGCACTGTGAAACGGCAAAAAGGGGGGGGGGAGCTTACCCCTCAAAATGAAGTGAAATCGTAAAGGTGCGGGAAAGGATCTTCTCCAGTACGGTGGATTCCTCCAGGTTTGAATTGAAGATGAGGGTATTTCCGATGCCATGGGAGACTTTGAATTCCGGGGAGAAAATGAAGAACGGGAAGAATATCTGTATCCCCGCACCATATTCGAACGAAAAGTCGTTTGGTGCAATCTTTACGAGCGTTTCGGCTTGTTTGGAACGGGAATCGCTGGCGACGTCGAAGCCATATTTGACCCCGGCAATGACGAAAAGCCGTTTATCCCGGTAAGGGGCCGACTTATAACGCATCTGGAAGGGCATTTCGACAAAAACGGATTCCACCGTCCTTTGGCTGACCGGCCGCAAACGACTGGCTTTGGTGTAATCAATATTGCGTTCTGCAAAAGAGAGCGTCGGCAGAAAACGGAAATCGAAGTAGTCCCCGATCTTGAGATTGGTCACAACGCCGAGGTTAAAGCCCGGCCCCTGCAGCGATTCCACGGTGCGGATGCTGTCGCTTAGCAGGAACTCCCTGGACCGGAAGGGTTTGAAATTCGAGGAGTTGACCCCAAGGGTAATACCGAAATAATAGGCCTTGCTGTCGAATTCCTGAAAGTTGTAATTGCCCGTATTGTATTTCTGGCCATACAGGCAAACGCTCCAGGTTCCGCACAGGAGCAGGGCCATCCCTATTTTGAACTTGCGTATATCGAACATATTCCTAGCGTTAGTGGGGTGCAGGAGGCCTCCCTGAAGCCGGCACGCAAGAGCATTTCCACAAATTCCCCGCCATCGGGAAACGCCTGGACCGACTCGTACAGATACCGGTATGCACGGGGATCTTTCGAAGTTAAACGCCCGATTGCAGGCAACAGGTATCTAAAGTATGCAGTAAATATTTGCCGGAAGGGAAAAACCCTGGGTTTCGAAAACTCCAGGACGACCAGTTGTCCGCCTGGCTTCAATACCCGGCGGATTTCTTCCAGGCCCGATATCGGCCGCTCGAAATTGCGCACCCCAAAGGCCACCGTGGCGCAGTCAAACGTGTTTTCGCCGAATGGCAGGCGTTCCGAGTCGCCTTCGTACAGCGAAATGCTTTCCTGCCAGCCTTTTGCTTTTATTTTTTCCCGTCCGATCCCCAGCATCGCTGTCGAAATATCCACGCCGGTAATCCGGGCAGTGGGCTGCTGCCTTCGGATCTCCAGCGCAAAGTCCGCAGTACCGGTGGCAACGTCGAGGACCCTCAGGTCTTCCCCGCGCGGCAGCATGCCGGCTGCCCGTTTCCTCCAGTAAAGGTCTATCCCCGCCGAAAGCAGCCTATTGAGAAAATCATAATATGGGGCAATCCGGTTGAACATCCGCGAAACCTGTTCCTTCTTGCCCTCTTGTGCCGTGTACGGCTTGACTTCTTGCTGTGCCATGATCCATCTTCTGTTTTGTATCCCCTTGGTCTGTACAGATCTGAAAAGCAGCCGGGCTTTATTTACAGCCCCCGGAACACATGCAGACCCACCTATTAACAGGCTTTCGGGCGAGGTTGTTCGAGAACGCGCAAAAGTAAGGACTTAGCGCATGTA
>JBMOJO010000117.1:0-10847 GCA_049315745.1 Saprospiraceae bacterium
CTGCCCGCTGAACTGCAAATTCGCATCAAAATAGCCCTTGACCTGGCTGACCGTTCCACCGATAAAATATTCGGCAAGCCAAAGCGGATAGGAATGGATATTGAGGTCGAGGTTAAAAAAAGCTTTCTTTTGCCAGTAAGACGCTCCAAAATCATCGAGGTTGTAATAGCCTTCCGCAAGAAGTTGGGCGGTGTCGCGCGTGAGGTTCAGATAAAAATGCAGCGGTTTTTTGAGGTCTTCGAGCGAAGCATCCACCCGCAGGATCCCCCAGTCGTCGCCATTCAGGAAGAGGGAATCGGAAACTACGGCGACGGACAGGTCGCTGAGCTTAAAAATATCCCCTACAAAGACCGAGGCATTGATCTTTGCATTAAATTTTACCGCATCGAGGCGGATCAATTCGTTCAACTCGGAGAGGTCGAAATTCAAAAAATCCAGTTCGATCCCTCTCGCGCCGTTGTGTTCCAGCGATACCGCCTTGTCGTCGCGGGTCAGGATGAAATCTTGTATATGGAGCGATTCTTTATTAAACGTAACTGCATTATTCCCATTGATTTTCCAGACTGTCCCAAAGAGTACGACATTGGGCAAGGTGATCTGGTGTTGCAGGAATTTTTCGCCGAAAAGGAACAGCATCCCCTCGAGGTTGACATAATCCAGCGCCGTCGGGTCTTTTTGTTGGGCTTTGTTTGCGTAGTTCAGGGCATAGTGCAGGGTATCGGCACTCAGGGAAGTCACCAGGGTAAGGGCATCAAACTCTTGCCGTTCGTTGATTATGGAACGTTGAATGCCCAGGTCAATATCCCCGGCTGCCTTTCGGATATTAAGGCTGACCGCGATATCCTCGAAGGTTGCCCGGTCAAACTGGAACCGGCCGGCTTCGATATTTGCAGAAAACGTAGCGGGACGGTTATCAAAACCACCGGCGACCCTGACCCCGCTAAGCGACCCCATCCGTGGGTCAATAAGCGTTTCAAAACCCTTACTGTTGACGACTTCAACACTAAAATCAAAGTGTGTCGGGCGAAAAACGGTATCGCGCGCTGAAATACCCAAGCGGGAAGAAAAGCCCGGATAATACTTTACGATATGCTGCAGGAAGGCGGTTGGGATATGCCCAAGGTCAAACAGGCCATAGAGTTGGGCGTTGAGGATATCAGAGCGGATAGAGAAGCGCTTATTGCCAAAATGATCGAAATTGGACTGTAAAACAGCGGAATCCAGTTCAAAGACCTGGCCTCGTGCCCCCACTTTGAAATCTACGAGTTTCACCGCCCCCTCAATATCTTCAAAACGTTTGTTGCGCAGGTTGAGCACAGCATTGCCGGAAAGCACGATATCGTCCTTCCCGACGAGGTTCAGGGGTTTAAGCGCAAGGCGCTTGATCCCGAGGTCAAAATCATAAATCGGTACATCCTGAGCAAAATCGGCGCGACCGCTGAACGTCAGGTCAATATTTTCATCTTCGATGGAGAAGTTACCGGAAAACTGGTTTGCCCGCAGCCTGCCGTCGAGGGTGGCGTTCTCATAAACATAGCCTTTGTATTCAAAACGGCTGATCCGCGCATTCAACAGTGCTTCGGCAGTCCTGGCGTTTAGGCCCCTGCCCTCTTCGACACTCGCCGAAACGCTGATTTTTCCCTGATTGGCATCCCCGGTCCACTTGCCCAGGTCGAAATCCGCAAGGGTGAGCTTTCCTTTGTAACGGGCATTTGCCGGGCCACTGCCCAAAGTCACCTGCATATCGGTCTGTGCACTGCCGATCGCCGTTCCCAGCGCGCCATAGGCAACGAAATCGTGAAAAAAGCCGGAGAAATTGCCTTTGAACTGAAGCTTGCCCAGCCGTTTGAAATTGTCGGGCAGCTTCAGGCCGGGAAAAAGCGCCTTGAAATTAGACGCTGTCGAATTGAACCGGTCAACGTTCAGGATCAAAAATTCCTCGCCGGAAAGGGCGAGGTTGCGCGAGGAAAAATTACCCTCAAAGCGGGTTCCATTGGAGTGGGCGACCCTAAGGCCGGCGCCCTTCAAATTATTTACCCGCCCCCAGACCTTTCCATCCAGTGAGAGCGATTCGCGCACGTTATCGCGAAAGAAAGCGCTGCGCAGCAGTCCGGGAGCAAAGGCCGCGATATCGCTGATCGCCGCTTTCGCACCGATGAAGCGGACATCCATCCGCACCCGGTCGTTGAATTCCCGGAAATCCGAAAATTGGCTGAATTGAAAGGCCAGGGTGTCTCCCAGGCTAGAGTAAGGGGTGATCAGCCGCATACCGTTCAACGCAATGCCGTTTGGCCCGACCCGCGCATCGCGCGCATAAAGCTGGTCCAGCACAAAACCCTGCTTTTCTTTGAACGCAAGGTGCTCGATCGCCCCGTTGCAGCGGTCTTTAAAAAATGTAAAATTCCTCAACGCAATCTGGACCTGGGAGACGTCCAGGTGCCGGTAGTTCAATTCCCCGGGCGGACTCAAGCGTTGGGGCTCCAGGCGGTAGTTATGAAGCGAGAACCCGCCTTCCGAGAGCCGGAATTCCGATACGGCAATATCCCAGGGCAAGGTATCCGCGATCGTCCGCACAGGGGCGGGTGGTGCCCGAAAACCACTGCCGGCTAAAGAAGTTATGGCCATATCCGGGCGGCTGAGCAGCAGCCGGGCTACCCGCAGTTTCTTTCCCGGAAGATCCATCGTATCTATCTCAACAGCCCCTTTTGCCAGTCTTACCTCGAGCCGGCCGCCCGTGAGATGGTTTTCGCTGCGCAGAAAGATATTCCCGACAGAGAGTTTCCTGAGCCGGACATTGAGCGCATTTTTCTTTTCCGGCTTCGGTGGGGCAAGCTTGTCGAGCAATTGCTGCAAATTACTCTTTCCACCTTGCGGGCCGGTGTAGAGATCGAGATAGGCACCGTTCAAGGAAAAAGATTTGATCGTCAGTCCATCGCGAAACATCTTAAAAACATTGGGATCAAAACGGACGGCAAGGGTGGCCGTGTACAACAGGGTATCCGGCCGCTGGTCAAACACCAACACTTCCTTGAGCAGCAAGTTGCCCATCCATCCAATACGCAGGTGGCCTACGCGCACTTTAGTCTCCAGCGTTTGTTCGAGCACGGTCGTCGCCCGGCGGGCAGCCCAGTTTTGGAAGACCGGGAACTGAAGCAGGACACCAACACAAAAGAGCAGCAGAAAAACAAAAAGGAACACCCGGTGCAGGAGATTCAATAGCCTGTTTCCTAATCCCCGGGGACGTTTACTGCCGCGTTCGTTATCTTCGGATGGGATTTGGCCTTTAAAATCTTTTTCCATACACAAAAAATTTCCCTCCGCCCCTTAAGGCGGACACAAAATAGACTGGGCCGGGGTTGTGTAAAAAAGTTTTTTAGGGCGCTTCGCGCCAAATGATGTTTTGAGAGGGGTTGTGTAAATAAATTTTTGCCGCCTGAAGCGGCAAAAATTTATTTACACAACCCCTCTCAGAAGAATATTCTGCCGCCAGGCGGCAAAAGCCTTTTTACACAACCCCAGGGCGCTCTCACTAATCCTCCCTTCTGCCCCCCTTGAGGGCATCCTGTAAAGCCCGGAGCGCATCCCAGCGCCCTTCGGCAGCCAGAAGCGCCTGCTCGGGCCAGGTGCTGGGGTCCATCAGGCGGAAGGCCGGCCCGGCCTGGTCAAGTAAGCCTTGAAGGGACGCAGTATCCTGCGCGGCAAGCTCTGCCCAATTAGCAATACCGGCTTCCTTGAGGACCTGTTCGACCTTTGGGCCAATACCCTCTACAATTTTCAAGTCATCCGGCCTGGCTTTTTCCAGGGCAACCGGGGCGAGCCTGCGGTCGTCAGTAAGTGCTGCATCGCCTTCCTGCACGCTGCCCTTTTGTGCCTGCTCGAGTCGGCCCCGAAGGATCATCAGGTCGGATTCACTGTTGCGGAGCTCGACCTTTGTCTGCTCAAGTTCTTTAACGGACATTTCCAGCTTGTATTTTAAGCCTGCCACTTCGGTCTCTGCCTTCGTCCAGTTTTCGTGGTGCCGGGTACGCTCGGCCTCCAGGGCGCGGACGCGTTGCTGCAGCCTTTGCCGGAGAACGAAGTAGAGCAGCAGCCCCAAGAGCAACGGTACCAGACACGCGAGCAGCAGCAGGTGCCAACAAGAGGTATGGATATGCAGGAAGATGATTTTAGTTAACATAGCGCAGTGTTTTTAGGTTGTGTATGTTTATGTTTTTTTCATCAGGCGTACTTCGGCACGCCGGTTCTGGTGCCTGCCGGCAGCAGTGCGGTTAGGCGCGACAGGTTGTGCCTCACCACGGGAATCGGTAACGACCTGGCTTTCGGGCACCCCGCCCTTCATCAGGATCGCACGGATTTGGTCGGCCCGTTTCTGGCCGAGCGCCATATTTGCGCTATCGCTGCCATTGTTGTCCGTATGCCCGGTAATCTGTACTTTTTCACCGCTGCGGATTACCCGTTGTCCAAGTTTCCGAAGGTATTCGTCCACTTTGGGGTCATATTCCTTTTCCGTAGAATTGGCAGGAAAGCGGATGATGATACGGTCCCCCAGTTCTTCCAGTTCTTCGACTTTGGCGGCCGGTGCCACCCACTGGAAGGCTATTGCCTCAAAGTACCCCACGCGCGCCCCCTCGGTTTCGTCCATCGTCCGGCTTCTCAGGCCGACGCGTTCTTCCGGGAAATCCTTAAAATAAAGGTCCCTGACCTTGCCCGCACGCGCAAGTCCCATCGTCTCGTGGTCTGCCGGTTTGGCCTCCCCGTCGAAATACCTGCCCGTTATTTCGAGTACATTGCTGCTATCGCGCCCTGCACGCACGGCCGCAATCAGGGAATCGAATCCCGGACCGCGATCGGGCTGAATTTCTGACCACCTGAAACCGAGCGCGTAGGGGTTGGCATCCGCGACAACAGGTGCCTCAAGGGCAGGCTTCCCGGAAGCGGAATCCCCCATGCCATCGGGCCCGCAGACCGTACAGACGTCATCCGAACAGGATTTAAGGAGGACAGCCGAGTAAATGACCCAGGCCAGCAGGATGAACAATATTTTTTGATTGAAAGACATAATACCGGATTTTGGTGATGAATATTGGGACACACCGGATGCTGAAAGCTCATTACGCCCACGGGAGAGGGGGATAACAGAATATTTTCTGCTAAAATAATGAATACGTCAAACAAATCCTGTATTTTCTCATTAAATAATCTTTAACTGCTTTTAAGCCTGAAAAAGAAATTACGCCAACAATTCTATTAAATACGTAATTTTGTGCCCGGCACAAGGCAGCCGCCTGAAAAGCATTTCAAAAACACAACGCTCCGTTCATGTTCAATACGCTCAGCGACCGTCTCGATAGTGCGTTTAAACTCTTAAAGGGGGAAAACAGGCTAACCGAGATCAACATCGCACAGTCCGTCAAAGAAATCCGTCGCGCCCTGGTGGATGCCGATGTTAACTATAAGATTGCCAAGGAATTCACCGATAAAGTCAAGGAAAAAGCCCTCGGCAGGGAGAACGTACTGAAATCCGTTTCCCCCGGCCAGCTGATGATCAAGATCGTACAGGATGAGCTGACAGATCTCATGGGCGGGCAGGCAGAAGGGATCAACCTCGGCGGCAAACCCTCCGTCATCCTTATTTCCGGTCTTCAAGGCTCCGGAAAAACCACTTTCTCCGGTAAATTAGCCAACTGGCTCAAGCAAAAGCGAAATAAAAAACCGCTGCTCGTCGCCTGCGATGTCTATCGCCCTGCCGCAATCGAGCAGCTCAGCGTGCTTGGCGAACAGATCGGCGTGCCGGTGTACAAGGAAACCGAAAATAAAAACCCGGTAGAAATTGCCCTTAAGGCTATCCAGCATGCCATTGATCATCAGCTTGACGTCGTAATCGTGGATACGGCAGGGCGCCTGGCTATTGACGAAGAGATGATGCGGGAAATCACAGCGGTCAAAAATACCGTACTGCCCCAGGAAACCCTCTTCGTAGTTGACTCGATGACCGGACAGGACGCAGTCAAAACTGCCGAGGCATTCAACGCCGCCATTAATTTCGACGGGGTGGTCCTTACCAAACTGGACGGCGATACCCGGGGCGGGGCTGCCCTTTCGATCAAATATACCGTTGGCAAACCCATCAAATTCGTCAGCGATGGCGAAAAAATGGAAGACCTGGACATGTTCTACCCGGACCGTATGGCGCAGCGGATCCTCGGGATGGGGGATATCGTTTCCCTGGTCGAGCGTGCCCAGGAACAATTTGACGAAAAAGAGGCCCAGCGCCTGGAGAAAAAGATTCGCAAAAACCAGTTCGATTATAACGATTTCCTCAGCCAGATTGGGCAAATCCGAAAAATGGGCGACCTGCGCACCCTGCTGAACATGATGCCAGGTATGTCGAAAATGACCAAAGACCTCGAAATAGACAATAACGCCTTCGCCCGTGTCGAGTCCATCATATTTTCCATGACGCCGAAGGAACGGGCAAACCCCGACCTCATCAACATGAGCCGCAAACAGCGGATCGCAAAAGGGAGCGGAAGGGATATGACGGAAATCAACCTGTTCATCAAGCAGTTCGAAGAAATGCGCAAAATGATGCACAAAGTCAGCAAAATGCCTAATATGGGCGGTGGCCATGGTTTGGCCCCGGCGGTACGCAGCAGCAGTAAAAAGAAAAAACGCTAGACCTGGCGCAATGCCTTAATGCTGCCAGGAAAAAAAGAAGTGCTTCCTACGACACAACCGAGTGCGGGCGCTATCTGGCGAAAGCGCAACGTTTCCAATCCGCCGGGCATCCTATCGCAAGGCCTCCGCATTATACCGGGACGGCTTACGCGCCCTCACTTATCCAGAAGGCGGCGCAGCGCAAGGTGCGGCTGAATAAATTTTCCGGTCATCTGTGTGTCTTTCGTTTGTTTACCGCTGGCGTGCAGGATATCAAAAGCCGCTTCCGCCGTAAGGTTTGGCCTGAGGCTTTTCATCAGCCCGAGCAGCCCTGCAACCTGGGGGGCCGCCATTGAAGTGCCGCTATAAGCCGCATACTGATTCCCCGGAATGGTAGAATATATATCCACCCCGGCCGCCGCCACCGCCATAGGGATTTCCTTCACAAAATTGGAAAACAGCGCGCGGTTCAGCCCGGCATCTACCGCACTCACGCAAATCAGCCCAGGAGCGTTGGCCGGACTGAAATCCCTGGCATTCCGGTTGGAGTTTCCTGCCGCTGCGACAACAATGGCTCCTTTCGCCGCAGCATAAGCCACCGCCTTCTGATATGCCCGCTGTGCAGGCTGATTGCTTGGCCCGCCGAGCGACATAGACAGTACGTCCGCCCCTTTGTCCGCCGCATACAACATCCCCTCGATAATCGTCTTCTGTGTGCCAATGCCCCCTGCCCCCAATACTTTGACCGAAGTGACACTGTAAAACGCGTTGTCGCGCGAAAATGAAGCAATGCCCAGGCCGTTATTGGAGACTGCAGCGGCGATCCCGGCACAATGCGTACCATGCCCCTTCGGATCGCTATCAAAAGCCGGTTTGAGGGAACGAAAATTGCCGCGCAGATCTTCGTGCCGCGCATCAACTCCGGTATCCAGTATTGCCACTAAGGCTTTTTTTACAGGCTTGACTTTTTCCTGCGCCAGCAATCCAAAAAATTTCTCCATAGACATTTGCCGAAAAGCCCACAGGTTGGCGATACCGGGATCGTCCAAACCGTAGCGCGCATGATCGTCCGCTTTATCCGACGGAGATTGTCCAGGCAAGGGATCCGACAGGACCTGCTCATTCCCCTCTACCCAGACTACTTCCTTAATGCCGCGCAAGAGACGCGCGACCCTTCTCATTTTTGCGGCGTTGGCGGCCGGGATATCAACAACAAAATAGTTGTCCAGATCGGTGATCCCTGCATCTGCAGGATAAAAAGCGCGTTCGATGCCTAGTTTATAACGCCGGCGCAAGGCTTCCAGCGAAGCCGGCCCGGCACCCTCGCTTAACTCCACCAGAAACTCCCCTTTTTCGTCCAGGGAAATCGGTGCCGTATCGGAAAAAGCGGGATACTGAACCTGCCGCATAAACAGCCCCAACGCAAGGGTTGCAATACCCAAGCCCACAAAAAACCAGCGCCTCCTGCCGGCAAGGTATCCAAAAAAAGCCCCCGAGGCACCGAGGAAGAGAAAATCACGCGCAAGGACCTGCAAACGATACAGCGCAGGCGCGTCCACCAGTGCAAGCCCGGCCAGGTAAACCACCAGGCCCACCATACATAATGGGCCCCACAGCAGGCCACCGGCAGTCCTTTTTCTCAAAAACCAAAATGCCAGGGCATAAAATGCCAGGGAAAAGCCGGTTAGGTAAATCACCATATTTAATCTATTTACTCATCTATTTTCTATGCGGTACCCGCAGCTTTGCCGCGAAGGATACTTCCGCTGTACGCCTGCGCAGAACGTGCGCACAGCAAAAATTATTTCCCGGGGCAACGACCTGACAAATAGATACCTTTTTACAAATATATACCAATTTTAAAAGCCGTGCACCGTCCACTTCCCCCAGGATATTACCGGCAGCCCCGATACAGCACAAGCGAATTATTGCTAAAAAAAAAAGGATGTTTAACTTTGCGCGGCATTTGTTTGTTCCTTCAACGAAAGATCAAGGGTGCCGGCGATGCTTCCGGCAGCGACCCGATTTTTTCTCACGGTTTAATCCTACTTGGAATTATGTCCACAACAGAAAAACACCACTGCGTAATCATCGGTGCAGGACCTGCCGGATATACGGCTGCAATCTATGCCGCACGCGCCAACCTCAAGCCCCTGATGTTTACCGGAAGCGAGCCGGGGGGCCAGTTGATGATTACGACCGATGTCGAAAACTATCCGGGCTACCCGGATGGGATTATGGGGCCAAAAATGATGGAGGATTTTCGCCGCCAAGCTGCACGCTTCGGCACGGATATCCGCTATGATAAGATCGTACAGGTAGATTTTTCCCACCCCCCCCACAAGCTGGTCGCCGAATCCGGTCAAATTATCGAAGCGGACAGCGTCGTCATCGCCACCGGCGCGAGCGCAAAATGGCTCGGGCTGGAATCAGAACAACGCCTCATGAATAAGGGGGTCTCGGCATGCGCAGTTTGCGATGGCTTCTTTTTCCGCGGGCTGGAAGTCGCCGTCGTAGGCGGCGGCGATACCGCAGCCGAGGAAGCCTCATACCTCTCCAAGCTTTGCCCAAAAGTACACCTGCTCGTGCGCCGCGACCAGCTCCGCGCCTCAAAAATCATGCAGGAGCGGGTATTAAATACCGGGAACATCGTCGTGCACTGGAATACCGAAGCCCAGGAAATCCTGGGAACAGACGAAGTCGAAGGTGTGCGCGTACACAACAACAAAACCGGAGAAAGCACCGTCCTGCCTGTCAAAGGCTTCTTCGTCGCGATCGGGCACCAGCCCAATACAGACATCTTCAAAGGCTGGTTGTCTATGGACGAAACCGGATACCTGATTACCCAGGCAGGCACCAGCCGCACCAATGTCGAAGGGGTTTTTGCAGGGGGCGACGCTCAGGATAAAGTCTATCGCCAGGCCGTCACAGCCGCGGGCACCGGTTGTATGGCAGCACTCGACGCCGAACGCTACCTGACGGAGAAAGGTATCGTCTGATGCCTGTCTTTTCAGGCCAATGCAATTTTTACTTAAAACCTTAAATATGTCAAGTACACCTGCAACAAGGTTCAGGCCCGGCGTTCTCCACGGAGAGGAAGTCACGGAACTGCTGAACTATGCCAATGCCCATAATTTTGCCCTTCCGGCCGTAAATGTCATCGGCACGAATTCCGTCAATGCGGTGCTGGAAACTGCCCGGGACGTCAACTCTCCGGTGATTGTTCAATTCTCAAATGGCGGAGCAGCTTTTTATGCCGGCAAATCGCTTTCAAACCAACAGCAGCAAGCAGCAATTATCGGGGGGATTTCCGGGGCACGCCATGTCCACCAACTTGCCGAAGCCTACGGGGTATCCGTCATCCTCCATACCGACCACTGCGCCAAAAACCTGCTGCCCTGGGTGGACGGGCTCCTCGATGCAGGGGAAGAACACTACAAATTTCATGGTGCGCCCCTGTACAGCTCCCACATGCTCGACCTTTCCGAAGAACCCCTCCACGAAAATATCGAGATTTGTGCCCGGTACCTGGAACGCATGGACCGCATGGGCATGACCCTCGAAATCGAACTGGGTGTTACCGGTGGGGAAGAAGACGGCGTGGATAATACCCATGTGGACAACGCCAAACTCTACACCCAACCGGAAGAGGTCGCTTATGCTTATGAAGAATTGCGCAAGATCAGCCACCGCTTCACTATCGCAGCAGCTTTTGGCAATGTGCATGGGGTATATAAGCCCGGGAATGTCAAACTCGAGCCGGTAATCCTCAAAAATTCTCAGGATTTCATCCAAAAGAAATATGGCACCGGCCCAACTCCGGTAAATTTCGTCTTCCACGGAGGCTCCGGGTCATCACGCGAAGAAATCCGGCAGGCCATCGAATATGGCGCGGTCAAAATGAACATAGATACCGATATGCAATGGGCCTTTTGGGACGGTGTGCGCGCCTATTACGAAAAAAACAGGGGCTACCTCCAGGGCCAAATCGGCAACCCCGAAGGTGAGGACAAGCCCAATAAGAAATATTATGACCCCCGCCAATGGCTCAGGGAAGGGGAAAAAACGTTCGTGGCCCGCCTTAAACAGGCGTTCGAAGACCTGGATTGCATCCAGCGCAATCAATAGTGCTTTTCTTTGGGGTAATATTCTCTTGACAGGCACCTCGTTTTCGAGATTTCGCTTCGCGA
>JBMOJO010000414.1:0-2429 GCA_049315745.1 Saprospiraceae bacterium
ATATCTACCTGCATTTTCTCCCAAGGATACCAATTCATTTCATCCAAGGCGAGGTAACGATAATAAAAAACATAAGGAGCATTACGCGTTCTGGAGAAAACATGGAGCTTGCTACTTTCATTCCATCTTCCTTCCGTATTTTTTTCACCATCAACATACAACCCCACCACTTCCATATTTGCCACTTCATCCACTTTGTACAGGTAGTTTTTCAGTGCGTCGGTGACGTTTTGTTTGTTGATGTCTTTTTGCAGGAGCTCGCTCTCCAGTTCTTTAAAAAATGGGCTCTTGTCGTCGCGAAGGTTTGGTTCGATCCAGTTTTCCGGGTACAGGAATACTTTGCGATTGGCCTCCCAGACGCGGTAACGCTGCATCCAGTTCCAGCGGTTCCGATCCAGTTTTTCGGGACCGATACCACTATTATCGTCTTTTTCTTCCAGGCCGAGAAAACAGCGCTGGATGAACAACTGCACGGATGAGATTGCCTGTTTGATCCTGGATGTTTCCATACAGGGTTCCATCTGAACGTCAATCAGGAAGTATTCAAAAAGACCATCGGCATCGGTTACGCCCCAAATAATGAGTTCGGGGCGTTGTAAAATCCAGGCAACAAGCGCATTCCGCTGGTTCGCGCGCAGTTTGTCATGCAGAGGTTTGGCAACTTGTTCCCAATCTTCCTGACGGTAGCGGGCCCGGATGGCATTCCGTATGGATTCCGCAATTTCCAGGGCTCTCTTGAAGGTCGAACTGGTGCGGGCCCATTCAAACAACAGGTCTATATCCATTCCGATTTTATCGGCTACTTCAATAGCCTTGTGCAGTCTGAGTAACTGCTCTTCATTCCGGAAATGATCGGCATCCAGAAGCTTATAATTCTTCGCACTGATGAGTTTTTCGACCCGCTCCTGCTTCCAGCGGGTGAGTGCGGATATTTTGGCTGCAAGTTCGGATGAATCGCTGGTATTCGATGCCCAGTCGAAAAATTCCAGAAGATTGGTACCGGTCTTTGGCAGGGAGTTGCGCAGTCGGGTGTAAGCCTCGAGGCGAAGCAAATGATTCAGACTGGGACTGCTGAAATTCAGATCGCCAAAATCGGGTGCGTGGTCATACAGGTATTGCACCTCATCGGCGCTCAGGTTAAAGCCGGCTGTCAGCGAGGCAGTGCGGTGTAAAATGCCAAGTGCATTTTCGACATCATTTCCAGCAAAGTCGGGCAGCCAGTGTATAGCCGGCACGACCGCCTGTTTTGTTGTTGCAGTTTTCCATTGCAAATCCTGCGGTGCAATATTTGTCAGCGTTACAAGGTATAACTTGCCCGCTTTCAGGGATATGGACTTGCTTTGCCAGCTATACAAGGACTCCTCTTCAGGTTCAAATTTGATACTGAGCCCTTCGATTACTGGCTTGTTCTCTTTGCCTTCTACAAAAAAACTGTAGTCGGCATCTGCAGGCGGAATCAGGTATCCTGTCCACGCATTGCCTGCAGGAATCGCGAGGGTTTTGATGGATTCAAAGACATCGTACAGGCTGCGACCGCCCGCTTTCAATACGGTCGAGATCAGGACATTTGTGGTGTCCCGATCCAGTCGGGCGTAACCGGACAGGGTATCCAGGATCAGTCGCTGAGCCAGCTTCCGGCGAAGATAAGGCAGGTAGAGTTCAAAAAACTTCCTTGTTTTTAAAGGCCGGGTGTTGGCATCTTCGGCCGGGTCGTCCGGTATCGGGACAACGATATCGCTTCTGCGCAATTCGGTTTCAATATCCCTGATGGCATCCTGGTTTGCTCCAGGAACGGCTTTCTCCGATTCAATAATCGCGCCAAGGGTTTTATCAAAACCTCTCTTCTGTCTCTTTTCGAGAATGGCAACCGATTTTAACCAGTTCTCTTGGCTGGACCATTCCTTCAATTTGGCAATTTCCATGTCGGAAAGTAACCCAATGGCGGTGAGTTTGCCATTGGCAGCATCATATCGAATTTTGCGACCCAGACTTGCCAATACGTCAGTCGGGGCAGCTCCCTGCAATTTTTTGGCAAGAGCCAACTGTTCAGAAACCACAGCCAGATTTTTGGTCGTATCGGCGTTGCAAGCGGTGGCGCCTTCCACGATAGCCACGATGTCCTCTACAGTTGCGGCATCAAATAACAGCGTTGCTTTCACCCTGAGCTGCTCTGAATCCGGCCGATCCGTTTCTGAAAGATCCTTATGCGCGGCTTCAATGGCATTTAAACCATCAAACAGACCTTTCACAAGGCGCAACTTGTTTATCCGGTCAGGAGAGATTGGTCTGGGAGAATCATCCTCACCTCGGACGATATAGTTCAACTTGCGGTAGTCAAACCCGGCGCTTTCCATCTTGTCCCTGGTTTCCATGAAACCGAGGGTAGCTGCCGGGGAAGCAAATGGATTCCCCAATACCCGCATGGCATC
>JBMOJO010000118.1:0-10826 GCA_049315745.1 Saprospiraceae bacterium
CTACATAATTCTTATACGATTCACCTGCTATTTCTCTGCCGAATTTTTCAATTTGTGAAACGAGGCCAACTCCTGCAGTTATGCTCATTAATTTATAGCTCTTTGTGCCTGCTTTGTCATTAATTAATATGGAAATATCACCAAGATTATTTAAATTCCATTCTCCTGCAAACTCCGGAAACCTCAACCTTGGCGTCATATTATTTCCCTTTTCCTTATTCATAGTTGTTCATTGTTCAGAGGTGATATCGGGTAATTGTTGCATCCACTCGTGCAGTTTGGCCTGCATGAGTTTTTTATCGGGTAGTTGCAGTTGGTATTGTGCGATGAGGGTAGGCGAGAGATTGCGCGACAGGGCGTACTCTACTACTTCCTCGTCCTTGTCGCGGCAGAGCAGGACGCCGATGCTGGGGTTTTCGTGCGGTTTTTTTACATCTCTGTCCAGGGCTTCGAGGTAGAAATTCAGTTGGCCGAGGTGTTCGGGAGAAAATTTGCCTATTTTGAGTTCGAAGGCCACCAAGGCGCTTAGTCCGCGATGATAGAACAATAAATCCAGGTAAAAATCCTGATTGCCTACTTGCAGGCGGTACTGCTCGCCCATGAAAATGAAATCGCGGCCCAATTCCAGAATAAATGCCTTAATATGCTGCAGTAGGGCTTTCTGCAGATCGCGCTCACTGTGTGACTCCGGCAATCCTAAAAACTCCAACACATAGTTGTCTTTAAACACCTGAGTTGCTCCCGGGTGTAAAACGCTCGCCACTGGTGAGCGTTTTGTGCCCATCATACTGCGCTCAAAAAAACTTGCTGAAATTTGCCGGTCAAGCTGACGAAAACTGTATTTCTCACGGATGCAAAGCGCTATATAAAACGATCTTTCTTCCGCAGATTTACAGCGTGCGAAAATGGCTAAATTATGTGACCACGGCAATTCTCTCAACAGTGTTGAGAGTTTTTCATCTCCCTGATACGTTTCATAAAACTGCTTCATGCGCCAGAGGTTTTTGTCGCTGAAGCCTCTTACATCAGGTGCTTGCTGGGCAATGTAGCGGGCCAGTTCGCTCACCACGCCCTTACCCCAGGCCTCGGTCTGCACTTTTTGGCTGATGGTTTTTCCGATCAGCCAGTACAGGTCAATCAGGGCAGTGTTGGCTTGGCGGAACACCTTTGCACGTGCTTGCTGTATGTGCTGCAACAACTCGTCAAAAATCGGTTGGGCAGGGTTGGGAATTTCCTTACTCATAAGCCGACAATCCGGATATTTCGTGCCCCTGGGCGCGTTTTTTCAACAAAGGTATGAGTTCTTGCATAAGGGCAAGTTCTTTCTGGGTGCGGGCTTTCCAACCCAGTTCGAGCGGGGCGAGTAAATCGCTCAATTGCTCTCCATCGAATATCATTCTGTGCAGGATACCTTCTACAAAAGTCTGCAATGCCAGAGGAGTAAGGCCGTGGTGTTGGGCGATGGTTTCCAGTTCCTGCTCATTTTTAATCTCTAAAAATTTCAAAAAGCCGTCGCGTACCGCTTGTTCCGATAACCCTTTGCTAAAATCCAGGGAATTAATGTAGTCTTCCAGGTCTTCCTGTTTGTCCATCAGGCCGGCATCCGATTTTATCATCTGGATAATTTCGCCCTTGGTCATTTTTTGTTTGGTGGTTTTACCCATGGATTTGGCGATAAGGCCCATGATATAGTCGTAGTCAATGAGGGCTGAAGCAAACAAGACTAACTCAAAATCCATTTGTTGAGCCAACTGGGAATTACCGTCATCGGGTTTCTTTTGGATTTCCTTGAACTGTTTTGCCATCTCAAGATAGGAACTGCGGAAAGACCGCAGTTGATCCTGGGGAATCAGGCTTTCGATTTTTGATTTTTGATCATCGCTGAGGTCGGTGTATTGGTCGAGCTGGGTTTTCAGACGCTGAACTTCCTTAAAGCGGTTGATAAATTCTATACGAGCCGTATCGCCTTTCAAGTTATATACTTCTTTGGGGTCACAAACCAGATTCTTGGCGGTCATGAATGCTTCCATTTGGGCCACCGCCGTCGCATAGTTTTCGATCATCTTGGGTGCAGGTTCCACCAACCAGATTTCTTTGGCCTCGCCGGACTTTTCGCCTGAAAACAGCGCTATGGCAGCATCAACCTCGTTTTGTTGTTGCCGAAAATCCATTACATTGCCATAAGGTTTCGTTTCGTTTAATATCCGGTTGGTGCGGCTAAACGCTTGGATGAGTCCGTGGTGCTTCAGGTTTTTATCCACGTAGAGGGTATTCAGGTATTTGGAATCAAAGCCCGTGAGCAGCATATCTACTACGATAGTCACGTCTATTTTGTGCTTGTGCGGGTAGTCGGCATTCGTGTATTTATGGTCTTTGATGCGTTTTTGTACATCCTGGTAGTAGAGGTCAAATTCGTCCATGCGGTGGTTGGTCCCATATTGCTTGTTGTAGTCCGCAATAATGGCTTTCAGCGCATTTTTCTTCTCATTAGGCGCTATTTGGTTATCGGCCTTTTCCTGCGGCAGGTCTTCCTGGATTTGCTGTACATCTTTATTTCCTTCAGCAGGAGGTGAAAAAACGCAGGCAATGTTGAGCGGGGTAAAATTGTCGTTGGAGGCCTTCCATTCTTGTTGGATTTCCTTAAAAAGGTTGTAGTAATCAATAGCATCATTGATAGATGCCGTTGCGAGGACGGCATTAAACCGGCGGTAGTGGGTAGCGGTGTCGTGTTTGTTGAGAATAGCCTCCACGACCGCCCGGCGGGTCAGGGGATCCCCTGGTTTCGGCTGGTGCTTGCCTGAGCCCTTGAAATAGTCCACATGGAATTTCAGGACGTTTTTGTCCTCGATGGCATTGGTAATCGTGTAGGCGTGCAGTTGCTTTTGAAAAACATCATCGGTGGTCACATTATAGGCCTGTTCCCCGTTGATCTTGGAATAGGAGGCATTTTTTTCAAAAATAGGGGTTCCGGTAAAGCCAAAAAGCTGGGCGTTTGGGAAGAAAGTTTTAATCGCCTGGTGGTTTTCGCCGAATTGTGAGCGGTGGCATTCGTCGAAGATGAAAATGATGCGCTTATTCTTAAGCGGCTCCAGGAGGGATTTGAAAGTAGGCTTTCCTTTTTCGTCCTTTCTTTTGTTGCGGGCACTGTTTTCATCCAGTGCAAGACCCAGTTTTTGAATTGTAGTAACGATTACCTTATCCGCATAAGCCTCCGAAAGCATCCGCCGCACGAGGGCTTCGGTGTTGGTATTTTCCTCCACACAGCCCGCCTGAAATTTATTGAATTCCTCTCTCGTTTGCCGGTCGAGGTCTTTGCGATCTACCACAAAGAGGCACTTTTCAATATCGGGATTGTCTTTCAACAAGGTAGAAGCCTTAAAAGAGGTAAGTGTTTTTCCACTCCCGGTAGTATGCCAGATATACCCATTCCCCCGGTTTTGATGAATACAATCCACGATCGCTTTAACTGCATAGATCTGATAAGGGCGCATCACCAGCATTTTCTGTTCGCTCACCACCAGCACCATATACCGGCTGATCATCTCCGCCAGGACGCATTTGGTCAGGAAGCGATCGGAAAAGTCCATGAGGTGGGTGATTTTCCTGTTGTCCACCCCCGCAAATTGATAAACAGGCAGGAATTGCTCCGAAGCATCGAAGATGAAGTGTTTGGAATTGTTATTCGCGAAGTAAAAGGTGTTTGTCCCGTTACTGGCAATAAAAAGCTGGATAAAGCACAAAAGAGAATTGCCATATCCATTCCCTGCCGCATTTTTGTAATCCACGATTTGTTGCATGGCGCGGCGCGGACTCACGTCCAGGGTTTTGAGCTCGATCTGCACCACCGGAATCCCATTCAACAAGAGCATCACATCAAAACGGTGATGGCTATTGGCCGTATTGATCCGAAGCTGGTTAATCACCTCAAAATCGTTCTTACACCAATCCTTTACATTGACGAGGGTATATTGCAAAGGCGTACCATCTTCTCGGATAAACGTATTCCGCTCCCGCAGCATTTTGGAAGCTGCAAATACATCCGGGCTCACGATCTCATCGCGAAGCCGCGCAAATTCGGCATTGCTGAGCGACACCCGGTTGAGCGCCTCGAATTTTTCCCGAAAGTTCCGCTCGAGCCCTTCTTTATCGCGAATATCGGGCCGATAAATGTATTTGAGGTCAGATAGTTTTTCGACCAGGAGCCTTTCTAATTCCTTTTCTGTGGTCATTTCCCTTAGTTTCTGCAAAAATCCATGACTTAGTTTGATCAAAGTTATTAATATTTACCAAGTAATGACCAAACATTCACAGCCCAAAATAATACCCCCGCATCTTCTCCGGCATCAACTTTCGTCTGACTTCCAGGAATGTGGGGTAATCTTCGTAGTTCATTTGCGACTTGAATTCAGGGATTAGTATTTAGGCGCTCAAATCTAGATTATTGATGACCCTTGTCATTGGATTTTATCAGCAATAAGCGTATCATACCGTGAAAAAGCACTTTATGAAATCCTGGATCATCACATCCGTTGTCGTTGTACTCAGCTTCCTGATTCCTGCAAGCGTACGGTGGGATGTCCTGCCGGTACCTTTGGTGCCGGCTGAATTGACGGAGGCGGCTATTCCTCGCGATTCCATGGCTTTTTGGGTGGTCGTACCGCGGGATATTCCCGTTCGCAGGTATTTCAAATGGATGGATTCCCTGGTGCAGGTGTATGATACCCTGCTGCCCTATCAACTCAGTGAGCACCTCATCGCCCGCGCCAATCCCTGGCTGATGGATAGCCTTGCGGCCACCGACTATTATGTGCAGATGGAAAGGGGCAACTTTGTGTACGACCAGACGGCAATGACGGTTTTATTTGCCGGCGATAGTCTGGGTATTCCCGATTCCCTTTTCGGCACCCAACTCCTTGAAAAACTTGCTGCTACGACTATAGACGTCAATATTCCGGAGTTTGCCCTCCGCGTTATCGAATCCGGAGATACCCTGTACCGGTTTCCGGTGCGGGTTGGGCAGAACAAAAAGAAATACCTCGCCATGGCCGGAAGAGAGGTAGATTTGAGGACCAGTACCGGTACGGGCACGATTATGCGCATTAACCGTTACCCTCGCTGGATCAACCCCAGCGACAACAAGCCTTATGAAGTGACCCGGCGCGACGACCACCGCGTAACTGCCTGTCCGCAAATCCCCTGGCTGGAGCCTGAAATTGGAAAACTGCGCCAGGGACAGCTCATCCACCCCACCACGAACCCCAAAACCTTGGGCAAAGCCTATTCCAATGGCTGCATAGGTATGCGCGAAGCAGATGCCTGGCGGGTGTATTATCACGCGCCCCTCGGTACAGCGGTAGTTTTCAGGTATGACCTGAGCATAACCGGCCCGAACGGGGAAATGGTGCAGTTAAAGGATATTTATCATAAAAAGAAGGGGCGGGGCTGATTCCCTATTCTCCAATAATTACCCTGGCGCTGCTTGCGACTTTGCCATCTGCCATAATAGAAAGCAGGTAGGTGCCTGCTGGACAGGCAGCACGGTTGAAAGTAAAAAAGTGCTCCCCTGATTGGGCTTTTCCTTCAAAAAGTACTTTTTCCAGGTTGCCCTGGATCCCAAAAAGACAAATGCGCAGCATAGCGGGGTTTTCAAGGGTAAATTCCGTTTTGAAAATATCTACACCTGGGTTTGGAAAAACCCGGAGCGACCCTTCCCGGACCGCGGTACCTGCTACTGCTGTCGGAGAAGATAACTGTTTTATTTCGGCAATCCAGGTTTTCCATTCATTCTTAATACCGCCAATGGAACCGCTCACCCATACCGTAGGGGTCGTAGCACTGTACCATCTGGCGATACCGGAATAATCGCCCCAGCGCTCATAATCCTCCTCATCTTCTGCCGTATAATCCACATAATTTTCTCCAGATTTTATGAGGATGGAAGATCCCCAGGTGAAGTTATGGTCGCAGGTAACCGCCCTCAACTGGGGGAAAATTTCGGCAGAAGATCGGCTAAACCCGATTACCATCGATCTGTTCCCAGTGGTGCCCGAAAAAGGGGCAATTGCAGGATAACTGTAATCATAGGTTCCCGCAAGTCCAAAGGAAGAGGATTGTGTTTTGCGGGTAATCGGATTCACCCGGAGGTAGTGGATACCGTTCCAGCCGTCTCCTTGATCGGTGTGGAAAACAAAGTGGATGATGGTATCCAGCAGAAATCCGGAGAGTGCGCGGCAGTCGCCGTTGTCTAATAGCCTGTCGCTTCCTTTTTGTTCAGCTGCTGCTGCAGGAGAATATTCATCCACGGGGATTTTGTAATAATCTATCCGCTCATTGGAAGCGCTCATATCGTCGGTAAGGTTATACAAGTGGATGTAGGCGGCCCCTTCGGGTTCCGCTGCCACGATGTACACCCCGGGGCCATAACTGCCTGCAAGTCCATACCCCACGGGAAGCAGCGTATGGGGGTTTCCCTGAAAGCCATACCAGTACTGATAATTTAGCTTTTCCCCCGCAAAACCTGCATGTTTTTGAATTTGAAATAAAATCGCTTCTTCAAAATCATCGCCTTCATAGGAATTACCGCTGATAAAGAGCTCATTTTTGGTAATGGCCATTTTAGGGTAATCAAACCAGGTATTGTTATTGCGCGGGTTGCCCGGCAATTTATATACCCACCATCCCTGGTTTGGGTTTTCACTTTTGGAAAAACCGATGAGCAGGCTGCTGTTGGCCGCTTCGCCGCTGCATTCCTGTGCAAAAAGGATGAACCGGTTTGCTTCGTTGTCATATAGAACCACAGGGTCACAAACATCCTCAATTCCCGGAAAATTGAAAAAATCGTTGATTCCTTTAGAGAAGAAACGTTCTCCGTTTAGAGAAAAATAATCAATATTGGAGTTGACTGCGCTTACGATCCATCCACTGTTTGAGATAGCGATGGCGTTGTCCATAGGGGAAGATCCATCGTTGCCATTACCAGGGAAATTTCTCCCAAGGACGGGGCCGGCCAAACTTGTTTCTTCTGGCTCAGCGAAATTTTTCTGCAGCCTGCCCATTGCCTTCAGTAGTCCCTTTTCCTGCTTTATGGCTTCCAGTTTTTCAGGGTCTTTACTTCTTTCCGGTTCCCAGGCCCGTTTTTTGGTAAGTTTGGGCAGCAGGTTCAGATCCACGCTTTGTGGAATTGCCTCTATTGGCTCGGTAAACTGTAGCGGGGACTGCAGCGCAGCCTTACTTTTTTCATTTTCCGGACTTGCAGGTTTGATGAACTGGCCGAAAGCATTGCTTTGAAAAATTAGGACAAACAGACAAAGCACGAGATTTTTCATAGGAATAGTTTTAGACGACTATTTCGTCAAAATGGCATCGTTTTAAAATATTTAAACGCTTTTTATGTGTATTTATTTGCCAGGGGTAGGGGTGGTGTGAAAAGTCTTTTCACGGGGTTGTGTAAAAAGTATTTTGCCGCCTGCGGCGGCAAAATTTTATTTTGAGAGACACATCATTTTTGAAATTTCGCGAAGCGAAATTTCAAAAATGATGTGTCTCTCAAAATAAAATTTGGCGCGAAGCGCCAAGAAAAACCTTTTTGCACAGCCCCAAACTATATTTGGATAGACACATGATTTCAACGATTTCGCGAAGCGAAATCGTTGAAATCATGTGTCTATCCAAAGAAAATTTTGCCGCCGAAGGCGGCAAAAACCTTTTTACACAACCTCGGCGGGAAAAGACTTTTTATGGCGCTTCGCGCCAAATTAAATTTTTCTGGAGACATCTTTTTCCTGATTTTGCGAAGCAAAATCAGGAAAAAGATGTCTCCAGAAAAAGAATATTTTGCCGCCGAAGGCGGCAAAATATTCTTTTTACACAACCCCAAGCCTAATTTGACATGAACTGCCGAGAAAAAACTTTTATAGACAGCCCTTCCGGCGGTCTATTTCAGCACGCGGACTTTCAATGCGGAGGGGTGGGCACTGGAATGATACACCCGGTGCGTAGCCTTTTGGAAATCACTTTCGTTCGCCTTGTAGATATCCACAAACTTTTGAGGGTTGCGGTCCACGAGCGGGAACCAGGAGCTTTGCACCTGTATCATAATCCGGTGGCCTTTCTTAAAGGTATGGGCCACATCCGGGATTTCGAACTTCACCTGTGCTACTTGACCGGGGACAAATGGTTCGGGTTTTTCGAGACTGTTCCGAAAACGGCCCCGGATGATTTCCCCACGTACCATCATCTGGTAACCACTGAGGGGTACCTGGATGCCTTTGTCTGCCGGCGTGGTGGTTGAATCCGGGAATACATCTACGAGTTTTACCACAAAATCCGCATCGGTACCTGTGGTGCTGACCCAAAGATCTGCAACGAGCGGGCCGGTAAGGGTAATATTCTCCTCGAGAATTGGGGTCTGATAGGTGAGGACATCAGGCCTCCGGGAGGCGAAGCGCTGGTCGTCCACCATGTATTCCGTGGTGCGGTTGAGGTGCACATCTTCGGTGTAGGGTACCGGGCGGGCTGGGTCGGAGAGGTATTCCCTATAACCGGCGGTAGCGGAAGGTTTTTCGAAAGCCAGCCCACCTTTTGGCTGGAAATACAGCGTGCGTTCCATCGAATTTGCGGGCGGCCAAACCGGGAATTCTTTCCATTCGTTGCTGCCAGAGACGAAAACGGTCGCTTCTGCCACGTCCAGAGGCCCTTCTTCTTTCAGATAATGCCGGAAAAAGCGGGTTTCGAGTTCCTTATATTTTTCGCCAGTATTAAAACCCCAGTGGATATTGCCGAGGTTGTTGGCCACGCCACCCGACCATTGCCCGTGTGCCCAGGGGCCCATCAGCAGGCGATTGGAGGTTTGGGGCGGGTTTTGGGACTCAACAGCCCTGTAAACCGCGAGCGGGCCAAAACTGTCTTCGGCGTCAAACCAACCGCCTACCGTCAGTACCGCAGGGCGGACGTTTTTCAGGTGGGGACGCGGGTTGCGGGCTTTCCAGAAGGCGTCATAGTTGGGGTGGCTCATCAAATCTCCCCAAAATTGGATGCTATCGCCGAAGTATTTTTCTGCCGCATTTTTTATGGGGCCAAGGTCCAAGAAGAATTGATAATTGTCTTGTACGGGATACTTGAATGCCGACTTGCCTTCCCGTGTAGGTTCCGGGCGGGGCCTGCCAAACCCGGAATAAAAGGAAAAGGCGTCCATCATGAAGAAGGCCCCATTATGGTGAAAATCATCACCTACAAACCAGTCCGTCACGGGTGCCTGGGGGGAAACGGCTTTCAGGGCCGGGTGCGCCTCCATAAGCGACATGGTGGAGTAAAAACCCGGATAGGAAACGCCGAAGATCCCGACATTGCCATTATTGCCTTCCACATTTTTGACCAGCCAATCTATTGTATCATAAGTGTCGCTGTTTTCGTCCACCTCCTGTGGGCTTTTTTTGTTGGGGATATGTGGCCGCACGTCCATGAAAGTCCCTTCGCTCATGAATTTGCCGCGTACGTCCTGGAAGACAAAGATATACCCTTCTTTAATCAGGTTGACACGGGAAAACAGGTGCCGGTTGATTCCTTGAGGGCCGCCCCCTTCAATATTATAGGGGGTTCGCGTCATGAGCATTGGGTATTTTCGGCTTTTGTCCTTTGGGGTGTAAATAGAGGTAAACAGCCGGGTACCGTCGCGCATGGTGATATACAATTCTTGCTTGTCGAATTGCTGCCGGATCCAGGCCGCCCCACCTTCTTGAGGCTCAGCGCCCTGCTTTTGAAAGGCGAGGGGAAGTTTTTGTCCGCCTTGCACAAATAACCCTTCAATCCTGCCGGCTTCTCTGTCGAGCGTACCGGAATATGTGAGCCCGGCAGCGTCCACCGAAAATTCAAACGCATTATTTTGGAGGGAAACCTTGGACAAGGGGATACCTGCTGCCCCCTGGTCCGGGCTGTCCAAGGTGCCGGAATATTGGCCATCTTTTTGTTCGAGGTTGATATTGAGGCGGATTTTCAGGCCCTGGACTTCCAGGAGTCCGTTCCAGGTGCCGGAGAGGTCCTGTGCAAAAAGGGTGGCGCTCTGAAAGAGCATCAAGCAAATGAATAATTTGATGGAGGAGACTTTGAGCATCTTGAATGTGGTTAATATTTTGAAAATGCCTTTTAACGGGACGAAGGAGATAAGAAGCTAATTTAACCTGTTTTTGGGAAAGTGCAAAGAAAATGGTCGGGCGGGGTTATATCTCTGCTCCTGACGATATTTTAAATCAATTATAGTAAGAAGAAACCACAAAGGGCACAAGGAACTTCGTTCTTTTCGTGTCCTTTATGGTAATAAACCACAAAGGGCACAAAGGGGATCGTTTTCTTTGTGATCTTAGTGGTAAAAAACCACAAAGGCCACAAGGGGTACTCACGTCTTTGTGTCCTTCGTGGTTAAGAAACCACAAAGGGCACAAGGAACCCGCCCTCTTTGTGTCCTTCGTGGTAAAAAGAAACCACAAAGGGCACAAGGAATCCCGCCCTCTTTGTGTCCTTTGTGGTAAAAAGAAACCACAAAGGGCACAAGGAACTTCGCCATGCTTGTGTCCTTTGTGGTAAAAAAACCACAAAGGGCACAAGGAACCCGCGCTCTTTGTGTCCTTTGTGGTAAAGAAACCACAAAGGGCACAAGGAACTTCGCGCTCTTTGTGTCCTTCGTGGTAAAAGAAACCACCAAGGGCACAAGGAACTCCGCCCGCTTTGTGTCCTTCGTGGTAAAAAAACACAAAGGGCACAAGGAACTTCGCCCGCTTTGTGTCCTTTGTGGTAAAAAAACCACAAAGGGCACAAGGAACCCGCGCTCTTTG
>JBMOJO010000415.1:0-2413 GCA_049315745.1 Saprospiraceae bacterium
CCACCGAAGTATTCTCCGGCAATATCCAGCTCGTCCGCTGAAGATCTTGTTATTTCACCCTTTTCCCGTGTTTAATCACCATATTTACATCCTGCAATAAGGAGATGTAGCGCAGCACATCCCCTTTCACCGCGATGATATCCGCATATTTACCTTCTGAAATCGTGCCGTAGTCCTTATCCACGCCCATGGCTTTTGCCGGCCAATAGGTCGCCGCCTTGATCGCGTACATCGGGTCGAATTTGAATTGGTTGACCCAAACGTCCAGTTCGTTCCAGGTGCTCTGGCAGTGGAACTTCATGGGGATACCGCTATCAGTGCCCACCAGGAGGACCAGCCCTGCCGATTTTAGCTGATTGACTTTGCGCTCCAAGGTAGGTTTGCGGATGGGGTTCAACTGAAAATACGCCATGCGATTGGGGTAGCGAATCGAATTTTTGATATCGGCGACGATAGAATCCGGTAGGCCGAGGTGCCAGCAGTCGTTGTCAAGTTTTTCGGGATTATCGCGCATGTACTCATAATTGAACAGCCCTTCCACAGTGGGGGTCCAGTAGAGCGGGCCTTTATTCATTTGGGCGGTGCGTTCGACGATCATGTCAATGATATCCTGGGGGTATTCCGGGGCAGAAGAGAGGCCGGTGTGTTCAAAACAGTCCACGCCTGCCTCCAGGCCGCGGCGCACTTCCTCCGGTCGGTGGGCATGGGCCACTACCGGAAGGCCGTATTTATGTGCTTCATCCACAATCGCTTTCACCTCGTCCATCGTCATTTCATCCTGGTCAATCAGCTTGATACAGTCCACCCCGGCATCGGCGAGTTTTTTCACTTTAGCCCGGGCATCCGTCATCCCGTTGATCCCCCAGCGGAAAGCCTCAGTGCCGGGATAGGGTTTATGCTGTAAAAATGGCCCGGACATAAACATGGTAGGGCCCGGAATTTCGCCTTTGTTGATGCGGTCGCGCACCCGGATACTTGCCTCCAGCGGCGCGCCCAAGTCGCGGGCACCCGTCACCCCGGCCATCAGCAACTGATGTGCGGAGGATGGCATGATAACATCGGCGAGGAGCGGAAGGTAGGTCGAATCCCAATGGGTATAATCGCTGTGGCCATTGAGCATCAGGTGGACGTGCATATCCCAGAGCCCCGGCATCACGCTCATGCCCTCCGTAGAGATTACCTCTGCCCCATCCGGAACAGCCAGGTTGCCCTGGTGGCCAACTGCCTTAATGCGGTCGCCTTCAATCAGGATCACGCTGTTGAAAATGGGCTTCCCTCCGAAGCCATCGATGAGGGTCCCTCCAACCAGGGCTTTCACCTTCGGGTTTTGGGCGTTGGCGGAAAAAACCAGCAGCAGGGCGGAGCAAAGGATGGTAAAGCGGTGCATAGGTGTGGTAATTTTTGTTGAATATACGGATTTTGTTTTTGGGAAAAGTGGTGGAATTGTGGAATTAGAACAGGCAGAATTTTTCGACAGCGCAATAAGTAGAGGTTATTGAAAGGTCTGAAAATAGAAAAGGTAACTCGCTGGAAGGTTAGCTCTCCAAATAAACAGCATTTTTGATAGTATCCAATACTACGTCAACCTACCAAATCCGGTGAATCGGATACAAATCAAAAGCAAGATCATTGCTAACGACCATCATATTCTCGGAAATAGCCTGGGCGATAATTAGTCTGTCAAAAGGATCACGGTGGAAAAGTGCTAATTTTTCATTTTCCAAAACATGATCAGATCTGATATCTAAGATTAAAAATCCATTTTCGATAACTTCACCTAAGAATTCCGAGAGCGTCAAATTATTGATAATGAGCTTACCGAGGCTCATTTTGATGGAAATTTCCCAGAATGAAGCCATACTCACGAAACATTCATTATCATCACTTTCCATGACACTTCGTGCATTCGCACTCAATTGTGGATTATTTTCAGCAAACCAAATAATCGCCTGGGTATCAACAAGGATATTCATTCCATGTACTCTTTGAAGTCTTCCAGCGGAGCATTGAAGTCAGTGGCCAGGACAAATCGTGCCTTACTAAAGCCGGCACGGCGGCGTTTACCTTTGGTTAGCGGTTGCAAAACTACTACCACATCATAGTTTCCTTCAGGAACACCTGGTAGCAAAATAACTGGGTTTTTGCCCTGAATGTAAGCCTCTTTAGATATTGTTATCATATTATCTATTGTAGTAGAATATAAAGATAAACAACTTTAGGCATATTCAAAATCCCCAACTAATCAGGGTACCTAAAGAAAAATGATTGACGTACTATTTTTAGCTCCCCTACACTCCCTGTGAGTTAAAGACCTATGCAGAGTCTTGTAGAATCAGGAATTGAAAAGAGGCTACCCCATACAGATGAAACGGGGGCGAGAATTTGAGGTATTCTTCAGCGCTCAGGATGGGTA
>JBMOJO010000010.1:0-39398 GCA_049315745.1 Saprospiraceae bacterium
AAAACGATGTGTCTCAAAAGAGAATATTCTGCCGCCGAAGGCGGCAAAAGACTTTTTACACAACCTCTCGAAAAACCCACTCCATTAGATAAGCAGGTCGAACAGGCTGCCGCTGTCATTGAGCGTCTGGAACTGGTATTGGCTCTTCTCCATGCGCTCGAGCAGGCCGTCATAGTCCTCACGTTTTTGGACCTGTATCCCCACTAAAGCCGGCCCGGCTTCGCGGTTGTGTTTTTTAGTATATTCGAAGTGGGTGATATCATCCGTTGGGCCGAGGACATCGTTGAGGAATTCGCGTAATGCCCCTGCCCGCTGGGGAAAACGGATTACAAAATAGTGCTTCAGGCCCTCGTACAAGAGGGCGCGCGCTTTGATCTCCTCTGTACGGGTATAGTCATTGTTCCCACCGCTGATCACACAAACCACTGTTTTTCCCTTGATGCGCTCGGCGCACTGGTCAAGCGCTGCAATTGAAAGCGCACCGGCCGGCTCCACAATGATGCCGTGTTCGTTGTATAAATGCAGGATGGTGCTACAAACCTTGCCCTCATCTACCAGCAGGAGTTCCTCGGTGACCTGGCGGGCAATCCGGAAGGTTTTTTCCCCTACCCGTTGCACCGCTGCCCCGTCAACAAAAGCATCTATCTGATCGAGCGTCACCACACAGCCCTTCTGAAATGCGGCATACATACCCGCCGCCCCTGTGGGTTCAACACCCAGGATTTTTGTCGCCGGGCTGGCCTGTTTGAAAAAACTTCCCAGGCCTGCGAGCAAACCGCCCCCGCCAACAGCTACCAGGACATAGTCTATCGGACGGGAGCAACTATCCAGGATTTCCAGTCCTACCGTTCCCTGCCCTTCTATCACTTTCTCATCGTCGAAGGGATGGATGAATTTCTTCTTATGTTCTTCCGCATCTTTTATCGCATTGGCATACGCGTCGTCGAAAGTATCGCCCGACAGAATGATTTCGACGTTTCCTTTGCCAAAAAGGCGTACCTTCCCTATTTTCTGCTGCGGCGTGACTGCGGGCATAAAGATTTTACCCCGTACATTGAGCTTTTTACAAGCCAGCGCTACCCCCTGGGCGTGATTTCCCGCACTGGCACAAACAATTCCCTTTGCGAGCACCTCAGCAGGCAAGGTGGACATGAGGTTGTACGCGCCGCGAATTTTGTACGACCGCACGACCTGCAGGTCTTCCCTTTTCAGCAGTACGGTGCATCCGTATTTTTCGGAGAGGTGCTCGTTAAACTGAAGAGGGGTTGCGTCTGCAACCCCTTTCAAGCGAACCTTCGCCGCATAAATATCTTCCAGCCGTATCAACGGGGAAGCATCAGCATCGGATATTTGTGCTACCATCAATGGCATGCGTTAATCTTCCTGAGCGGAAGCATGGGCAGTATTTGCTTCCGGGCGCAAGCTCCTGACCGCCCGGCCGGCCTGCCACATTTCGCTCTCGCGCAGCCCACGCAGCTCTGCCTCCAGCTTTTCCCGGTAATCGTGCTGGCTATTGGAATCAATCGAGCGCTGTGCCTCGTTGCCCGATGCAACACTGTCGTAAAGTTCTTCAAAGACCGGGCTGACGGCATCGCGGAATTTTTTCCACCAATCCAGTGCGCCCCGCTGCGCGGTGGTCGAGCAATTCGCGTACATCCAATCCATGCCGTTTTCCGCTACCAGCGGCATCAGGCTCTGTGTGAGCTCTTCCACGGTTTCGTTAAAAGCTTCCGAAGGACTGTGCCCGCGTTTGCGCAGGCAATCGTACTGCGCGGCGAAGATTCCCTGAATGGCGCCCATCAGCGTGCCCCGCTCACCGGTGAGGTCGCTATAGACTTCGTTCTGGAAGGTGGTTTCGAAAAGATAACCCGAGCCGATCCCTATACCGAGTGCGATTACGCGGTCACGCGCCCTTCCACTGGCATCCTGATGAATTGCGAAGCTGGAGTTCAGCCCCCTGCCTGCTACAAAGAGCCTGCGAAGACTGGTACCCGAACCTTTGGGCGCGACCAGGATCACGTCCACATCTGCAGGGGGAAGGATACCGGTGCGGGCTTTGTACGTAATCCCGAAACCATGGGAAAAATACAGGGCCTTACCTGGCGTGAGATAAGGCTTGAGGATTGGCCAGAGTTCGATCTGGGCCGCATCGGAAAGGAGGTACTGAATTACCGTACCCCGCTCGGCCGCCTCTTCTATCGTAAAAAGGGTCTCGCCGGGAACCCAGCCATCCGCCACCGCCTTATCCCATGTACGGGACGGGTAACGCTGGCCAATAATTACATTAAAGCCATTGTCGCGCAAGTTAAGTGCCTGCCCTGGGCCTTGAACCCCATAGCCGATAATCGCAATTACTTCATCTGCAAGTACCTCATGGGCCTTTTCCAGGGGGAACTCCTCCCGGGTCACTACATTTTCTTCGACCCCGCCAAAATTAATTTTTGCCATATTTTTCTTTGTTGTTTGTACAATGGAGACGACCAACCCGCTCCAACGGGCCAGCCAAAATTACCGCATTCAAAGGTAAAATCACTTTATCATTTAGTTTCTTTGAAGCCCGGTGGGATTTACTTCAATTTTAAGCGGTTTTACAATGGCAAAATTCAGCACCCCCATGAGAACCCCCCACTTTTGCGCCAGTCTTAACCACCTAACCCCGAAACGGTGGCCGACCAGCAACAAAACAAGCGCCCAAAAAACTATTGAATACGGCAGAAAGCCCCAGGTACTCGCATCCAGGTAAAAAATGGCTTGAAAGCACTTTCCCTGGTGAACGCCCTGTGATAGGTCTCGTGCAAAAAACCTCCCAATATCCACCACCGTAATATACGCCACCCGGGCCATCCCAATCAGCAACGCTACCGGAAGGCCTCTCAGCAGGCCCGCGGGCCAAAAAATCCGTCAACCTTATCGCCGTATGGACCAATACCCTGCAAACCAATCCGATCAAGGCCAATAAATACCGCTCCAATCCTTCAGAACCTCGGACATTCGCCTACCCCGATAAACGGGCTCCGGGATGCCCCGCGGTCTATCAGACGGTAGGATAGACTAAGCCCGAGCGTATAATAAAAATCGGGCCTTCGATCCCCCCGGGCATAGAGTAAATCGAAGTACTCCGGGGAAGGCGGCACTTCGGGATTACTCAATCTGGCTGCCTCCGGCCCAAAATTCTGGTAAATATCCCCGTACATGACCGTCTGCGATGAAACATCATCCAGATAATCGGTCATGGCACGGCGTACGATCAGCTCCAAGCCCAGCCCCCAGCGGGATTTCTGGGTAAGCCGGACCCCCAGCCCGTAAGGAATACTCATTTGTACCAGGCTGTATGGCTGCCCGTAACCCGGCAACCCCTGCCCCTCCGTATGCAATGGCTTTAAGCGGACGTTCGCATGTTTGGTATTTGTCTTGGGATCGAAATAAAAAGCGGCCACCCCGCCTGTAAGGTAAAGCGAGAAAATTATTTTAGAGCGGTAATACCGCTGGTTGAGAAGGTAAAACTCTCCCAGACTGGAGAGCTCCAGAAAGTGGGTCTTGAACGTCAAGCCCCTGGAAAAACGCACGCCGCCAAGCTTTTCGTTTGCCGAGAGCCCACCGTAAGTAAGTCCAAGGCGGGCGCCTAATACCCCGGAATACTGAAAACGTGCAAAAAAACCGACACTAGGCTTTATAGTGGCCCTGTAAACCGCAAAATCTGCCGGCGATAAATCCCCGTAATAAGTCGAAAGGCCCCCCGTCAACCCAATATCCACGTCCTGTCCTGTTACTGCCCTTAAGGATAGGAACGTCAACAACGAAAACGCAACAATATATCTCATAAGGCAGGGTTTTTTGAACACCGAGGATGGGTAAGCCGTATTTGATTTGCCGGCATTTGGAAAATATTAATTCGCGTGCAGACGGTCCGAAGAACGCCAGAGGCCGAAACCGGGGACCCCCTCCCCTGCCCCGACAAGCCTGATATTTGAACGCTGCTGCACCTCAAAAATTTTATTCGCGCTCCTGCGGTTACTTTTACATCTTTTCCACTGTATTCTTTGTTATCGCTTGTGTCAAAGGTTAGGGACTGTGGCAAAAGACTTTTTACACCACCCCTAAAAATACAATTTGGCACGACCCCGGACCTGTCGCCGCAAGGCGCTGACCGCGATAGTCCCCGTCGCGGGAAGTCAATCAACATTCAGTCGAACGGATATTAATACAAAAGGCATGGCCATTATGGCAAAGCAACAACAAAATTCAGATAATCGGGCAGAAAAGCCGCGTTTTTCCAAGGAAAATTTCCGTCGTTCCATCGAAATTTTCAAATATGTAATCCCTTATCGCTGGGCGTTCACCATCGGCATGGTCTTTCTCGCAGCCGGCAGCCTCCTCTTCCTGGCCATTATGAAGTTGCCGGGCGAAATGTTCAACGTAATCGCAGGGAAACCGACGTACGGCCTTTCGCTGACGGGTATTTTTTTGGTACTCTTGGCGCTGCTCGCCGTTCAAAGTATATTATCCTACTTCCGGGTACAGCTTTTTGCCAAGGTAAGTGAAAAGAGTATGGCCGCCTTGCGCACAGACCTCTACAGCAAAATGGTCACACTGGGCATACCGTTTCTGGAAGAACACCGGGTAGGAGAGCTCACGAGCAGGATCACCAACGACGTCACCCAGGTACAGGGGGTTTTTTCCGTTACCCTGGCCGAGTTCCTCCGGCAGCTCATCGTCCTGCTGGGCGGTCTGGCGATCATTGTCTTCACCATGCCCCGCCTTGCCCTGACCATGCTCGCCACCTTCCCGGTCGTAGTGGTCATGGCCATGTTTTTTGGGCGATACATCCGGCGCCTGACGAAAGAGCGGCAGGATAAGCTCGCCAGTACAAACGTCGTGGTGGAAGAAACCATGCAGACCATCCAGACCGTCAAGGCATATACCAATGAAGGGCTTGAAATCGAGCGCTACGGAAAACACCTCGCCGGTGCGGTAAAGGTTTCGCTCAAGGCTGCCCACATGCGCGGCCTGTTTGCGGCGTTTATCATCTTCGTCATGTTTGGCGCCCTCTTTTTCATTATGTGGCGTGCCGCGCTCATGGTACAATCCGGCGCTATGTTGGAAGGCGACCTCATCGACTTCGTTGTGTTCACGGGAATTATCGGCGGTGCAATCGCATCCCTGGGCAGTTTCTATACTGAATTGGTCTCTGCAGTTGGAGCCACGGAACGCATCCTGGAAATATTGCACAAACCCTCGGAAATCTTACTGGCCGAAGGCAATACCGGAAGTGCCCCGCGGCGGTTTATCGGTGCGATCGAATTCAAAGATGTCCACTTTTCCTATCCCTCAAGAAAGGATGTTGAAGTACTCAAAGGGATTCACCTGAAAGCCGAGCCCGGGCAAAGGGTGGCATTGGTCGGCCCGAGCGGTGCAGGTAAATCCACGATTGTCCAGCTGTTGCTCCAGTTTTACCGCTCAACAGCCGGTGATATCCTTGTTGACGGCAAGCGTATTTACGATTACGACCTGCTGCAATATCGCTCCAATATCGCTATCGTACCCCAGGAAGTTCTGTTGTTCGGTGGGACGATCCGGGAAAATATCCTTTATGGAAGAGCCGAAGCAGATGAAGCAGCGCTGATCGAAGCCGCGATAAAGGCCAATGCCTGGGAGTTTATCCAGTCGTTTCCGGACGGATTGGACACAGTCGTAGGAGAACGCGGGGTGAAATTATCCGGCGGCCAGCGGCAACGTATCGCCATCGCAAGGGCAATCCTGAAAGACCCTGCCATCCTGCTCCTCGACGAGGCAACCTCTTCCCTCGATGCGGAATCGGAAAAATTGGTGCAGCAAGCCCTGGACAAACTGCTCGAAGGACGCACTTCCATTATCATTGCCCACCGGTTCGCCACAATCCGCGATGCAGACTATATTTATGTTATTGACCAGGGCAGGGTTATCGAAGAGGGCACGCACGAGGTGTTATCCGATCTTGAAAATGGCACCTATCGCGCCCTTGCAAAGCTACAGTTCGAATAGCACCGTATTTGTCCCTGCGTATATTAGCTTCAATTTACTTTTTCCCTGGCATCGAGGCGGTCCTGGCGCCTGACTTTTGCCCTGCTCTTGAAAGGGATATAGCGGTAGGGATGTTGCTGCAGGTCTGTGGCGAGGGAATCCACCCGGAACCCCGCAGCAGTAAGCCCGTTATAAGCTTTGTCGTCCTGGATCAACTTCCCCAGGGATCCTTTGCCGGCATTTATGCCTTCTACCACCGTGTTGATCTCGGAAAATGTTTGGTTGGCAGTTTTGACGGCAGTCCTGAGCTCTGCCATTGTCTGATCCAGCTCACCGACGGTTTTCTGAAGGCTGACTTGATCGAGCTGGCGGCTGAACTTCTCCGCATTCGAGATCAGGCTGCCAATTTTGTCGTTATTGGCCTGGATGTTGGCGCTGATACTCCGGAGGCTTTTCAAAGAACCTTCAATGCTGCCCGAGGAATTCGCAAGCAGGGCATCGAGCTTTCCGGTAGAGCTGTTCAGGTTGGCCAAAGTCCCTTGCAAGTCGCGAAGACTTTCGGCAAGCGGCCCCTCTGCATCCTTGCCGAGTAATTTGCTGTTGAGGGTATCAATCGCCCCTTTAATCCCTTGCTGGATAATATCCATATAGGTAGTCATCTCTTCCGGCGTGACCATTGACCCGATCATCCCGAGTACGCGCCCTTCCAGGTAATCCCCACTTTGGGCGCAATCCGGCCCGCTGCAGGGGCGCTCGTAATCCAGCACGATCCCCTTTCCCCCCATAAAGCCGATATCCCGGATTTCTGCCAGGGTACTCTTAGGTATAACGACGTCTTTGTTCAGATCTATCGTCACGAGGACGTTGTCGGTTTCCTGGAGCGGCTTGATATCCGACACAAAACCGACCTGGACGCCATTTATCGTAACCGGGGATGAAATTTTCAGCAGGTTTACGTCCTTATATTCAACATAGTATAAATTGGAGCGCTTGAGCATGTTCTTTCCACGTATAAACTGGAAGCCCCATAATGAGACCAAGAGGGTAACCAATGCCAACAAGCCTACCTTTACTTCATTTGAAATCGTCATAACCCAATGTGATTGTCCTGTTAAGCGCTTGATGCCGGGATGCGGCCGAAAGCAATTTCCCCGCAAATGTAGCTTAATATGTGCATTATATCATCTGTATAAATAAAAAACTGGTCGAGCCGGGAGATTTCGTCCCCCGGGCCACGCTGGGCCGGTATTGGTGGATTTATCCCATGCGCTTATGGAAGCGCCCCTACTTGAGTTTTTTAGCTGCCTCCTCCAGCGAAATACGCGTGCCATTTTCATAGACGGTGACAAAAGCGTCCGGAAACCCGCGGCTCTGCAGCACTTTCCGGGCTGCCATGGCCGCTTCGAAAGTGTGGAAGCCGTATGCCCGGCACTTGTACATGTTTTGCTCCTGGATCACTTCCACCGGAAAAGGCAGGTTCCCCCACCTATTATCTTTTAGTGCAGGAGGTTGGGAGGCGGCCGAAAGTTGCACATAGTAGCGGATCGCCGGACCGGCCTTTTCTCCTGCACTGGGAATGGGCGCGGGGCTTCCCGAAGCAGGTATCGGGCGGGCAACAGGCGGGCCCGGGCTGGTCTGTACGGAAGGACTCTCCGGTCTGTTTCCGGGAGGTATTCCCGGGGATGCAGGGTAATTCACCGGGACAACACCTGTGGCGGGTGTATTGCGCACGAAGGGCGTTTCACGCTCCATAGCCATCCGGTAATCGGAAAAAGCCAGCGCAACGGCCTCGGCGATTTTATCCTGGCCAATGGCCGTACTGAGAAACTGCTCTTCGGCGGCATTGCTCAGAAAGCCTGTCTCAATCAGCACACTGGGCATAGCTGTAGCCTTCAACACGACAAAACCAGCTTGTTTGACCCCCCTGCTCCTGCGCTGGGCATGCCCGGCGGCCCGCTCCTCCACCGCTTCCGCAAAGCGGATGCTTTGTTCCATGTAGGCATTCTGGAACATAGACAGCAGAATGTGCCCTTCCGGGGAGTTTGGATCATAGTCATAATTGCGGGCGTAATCCTCCTCCAGTAAAATCGCTTCGTTCTCCCGCTTGGCTACCTGGAGGTTATACTCTGCCGTGTGAAGGCCCATTACATAGGTCTCCGTGCCGTGGGTCGCCGAAGCCCCCGGCATAGCATTGCAGTGAATGGAGATAAAAAGGTCCGCATTATTCCGGTTGGCGATAGCCGCACGCTCGTGCAGGGGAATGAAAATATCCCTATCCCGGGTAAGCACCACTTTGATATCCGGGTGGTCGCGGCGCAGCCGGGCCGCGAGTTTTTGGGCAATAGCAAGGGCAATATGCTTTTCCTGTGAGCCTCCACCCAGACAACCCGGGTCTTTACCGCCATGGCCGGCATCTATGACGATAGTTTTTATCTGATATGGCATGTTTTCAACTCGCCATTCTTTAATAACTTTGCCGTGCTGAGCCGGTGTATGGCAAGCGAACAAAGGGAAAACCCAAACGAAACATGGGATTAGCTGTAAAACCAGGTGCTTCATCGTTGCAAAGTTTTATGTTGGGGCTGCCTAAACCCTCCCGGGCTGCCAAATAAGCCGTAGTGAAATCTGGCAGCATTTTTATGTAAAGGATTGTAAAACAGCCCTTAGTGCTTCTAAGCCTGCGGTATCAGAATTGGACGAGGCTTTAACCCGCCCCCAAAAGCTCAAAATTAACACAAATACAATTTTGAAAACAAACGCATTTGCTTCTTTTTTATTCCTTATGTGCTTTGCACTTCCCGTTTATGCACAGCGCGATACCGCTGCACTGCTGGACGTGAGAAGCGATACCCCCTCCTTTGTGCGTGATTCCGTGCGCTTCAGCCCGGATTCCCTCGACGCGCCGGTGGATTACGGCGCAGTTGATTCTATCGTGCTCGACAACGAAGGGAAAAAGGTCTTCCTCTACGGCGATGCCTTCGTGAAATACCGCGATATCACCCTGAACGCCGGCTTCATCGTTTTTGACTGGTCGCAAAACCTGGTATTTGCGGAAGGCGCGCCCGACAGCACCGGCGCACTCGCCAGTTTTCCGGAGTTTACCCAGGGCGAACAAGAATTCAAGGCGAAGCGCATGCGGTATAATTTCCAAACCGGCAGTGGGGTCATCTATGACGCAACAACCCAGCAAAACGATATCGTCATACGCGGTGCCCGCACCAAGTTTGTCACCACTGAAACGCAGGATACCGGTGCCGCAAACCAGATCCTCTACAGCGAAGACGCCCTCATCACCACCTGCACCGCCGAACACCCTCATTTTGGGATCCTCAGCAACCGACAAAAAGTCATCCCGAACAAACTCGTGATCATTGGCCCCTCCCAGCTCAAGATAATGGATATCCCTACCCCGGTATGGTTGCCTTTCGGTTTTTTCCCTATTTCAAAAACAGCGAGCACCGGGCTGCTCTTTCCCAGGGATTATGAATATTCCGACCAGTGGGGCTTCGGCCTCAGGGACGTGGGTTGGTTCTTCCCGCTCGGAGAAACCATCAACCTCTCCCTGCGCAGCGATATCTATCTGCGCGGCACCTGGGGCATCAATGCCTCCTCAGATTACCGCAAAAGGTATAAGTATTCCGGCAGCCTTCGGCTGGGGTTTGACTCCAGAAAAACAGAAGACCTCAAAACAGCCGACTTCTTCCGGACGAATTCCATGTCCATCAACTGGTCCCACCGTCAGGAAACCGGGGCACACCCCAGTGCCCGCTTCGGTGGTTCCATCAACATACAGACCAACAATTATCAGAACAGGGTCTTCAACGATGCTGCCAATGTGCTCAATGCCCAACTCACTTCCAACATGAGTTTCGACAAATCCTGGCCGGGCAAACCCTACAACTTCTCTGCCAGCTTCAACCATACCCAAAACCGCCTCACCCGCAGCGTCACGGTCAATTTCCCCGATTTCCGCTTCCTGACCCAGTCCCTCTACCCTTTCAAACGCAAAGAACGCGCCGGAGAAGAAAAATGGTACGAAACCATCGTCCTGCGCTATACCGGCGAAGCCCGCAACCGCTTCCAGGCCAGCGATACCTCCCTCTTCTCCCGCCAAACCCTCGACGATGCCCAATTCGGCGCCCGCCACGATATGAATGCCAGCACCTCTTTCAAACTCCTGAAATATTTTAACCTCAACCCGAATATCAGCTACCGCGAAAACTGGCAGTGGCGCTCGATCGAAAAAACCTTTGACCCCATCCCCACCTTGCGTACCGATACCATCTACAACAGCGATCGGACCCTTTACCAGCTCCGGACAGATACCATCGGCTTCGGACGGCAGATTGTGGATACGCTCAGCGGGTTCAGGGCCTTCCGCGAATTTTCCGCGAGCTTAAGCCTGAATACCCGGATCTTCGGAACGCTCAACCTCGGCAAAGGCTACCTCCGCAGTGTGCGCCATGAAATCCGCCCGAGTATATCCATGATCTTTTCCCCCAATTATCTGAGCCCCCAACTCGGCTATTTTCGCGAAGTCCAACGCGACCTCCGCGACCCGGACCAACGCGACCAATATTCGATCTTCGAGGGGGGAATATTCGGCGTACCGCCTTCCATAGGCGAACAAATGGCCATCAGCTACTCCCTGAATAATATCTTTCAGGCCAAAGTGCAAGGCAAACAAGATACGGTGGCCAGAAGGATTAAACTCATTGACAACCTTATTATGAGTGGCAGCTATAACCTGGCCGCAGATTCGCTCAAGTTCAGCCCGGTCATTATGACAACGACCACCCGCCTGTTCAAAGGCGTCACGACCGTGGGCTTTTTCGCCCAGTTCGATCCCTACCTCAAAGACAATACCGGCCGCCGGATCAATATCACGGCGCTGGAAGCCCGCGGCCAGTTGCTGCGCTTCGAAAATGCCTCCCTGCGTTTTGTCTCCGATCTCACAGTCGGCAAGCTGCGGGCAATCTTTCAAGGCAAAACCGAGGAGGTGGTCGAAGACTTGCGCGGCAGGCAATCCGCAAATTCCCAACCCGGACAGGAAGACTTCCTGAGCCTTTTTGAAAATTTCAGCATTTCCCACAATATTGACTTCACCTGGCAAGCCGATGCCGATGGACAAACGCAGCTGCGCGTAGGAAACAACTCTATCTACTGCCGGGGCAACCTCCAGCTCACCAAAAACTGGTCGGTCGTAGTCGGCAATTTTGGCTATGACTTCAGCAACAGGGGCCTGAGCTACCCTTCCTTCGGCTTCGCCCGCGACCTCCATTGCTGGACGATGGATTTGAGCTGGCAACCACAACGCGGCACCTACTCCTTCAATATCCGCGTCAAACCGGGTACCCTTGATTTTATCAAAATCCCCTATCAGCGCAATAACGTGGACCGCAGCGCGACCTTCTGATACAGGTTATACCCCCGAACGAGACAGCCGCTGCATAAAAACAATGTTTCGTCGCGGTGACCGCACCAACAAGAGCGGCAAAAAAAAAACCGGGAGCTGGAATAGCCCCCGGCAACACGTTCATGGGATTGGTAAACTCAACTAATCTTTCATCACTGCCGGATGAGTTTTTCGTGGACTGTAAATCCATTCACCTTAATCCGTACAATATAGAGGCCGCCCGGCAATCCGGACAGGTTCACTTCGTTTGTCTGGAGGAATAGTGGGCTCGCAGGCTTTCCATCTATACCAAACACTTGTATTTCCTCGATCGGATAGCCCGAAAGATGGCGCACGCCCAACTGGTCCCCCGAAAGCGGATTGGGGAAAATCCGGGTTCCGGCCCGCACCGCTTCTTCCGAAACCGGCGTCTGTGGGCTATCCGCTTGTGCCACCTCGAATCCCGCAGTGCTTCCGCTGAGCGGAATACCCTCCTGGCTCAGGCGTGCAGCGCCGGCTTCTGATACGATCATTTCACTGGCGCGGTGGCGGCCCGCAATATCGTCTTTGATCCCTCCTTTCAGAAAGGCAATCTCCCCGAACCCCGAAACTTCGTTCTGGTCGGTACGGGTGATAGATACTTCAATGAGCCCTTGTTCAGGATATACTTTAGAAATGGATGCGAGGTTTACCCCGGGCCGGCCCATCCAGCTCATCGGCACCACAATCTCTACCTTATTCAAATCAACGACACGGGGATCAACCTTAAGGACGAAGGCCATGCCATAGACGTTGCGCACGGGTTTTTCCCGGGTACCAAGCGTGATCGGGATTTCAAAAGTACCTGTTGCCGGCAGCGGGCTGGTCGGCATTTCCAGCATTACCCCCGGATTGAGCGAAGTTCCCGGCAGTTGCTCGGCAGCCTGCACCTGAATACCATTTTTCTTGCCGTAGTTCTTCTTCAGCAATGCAATATCTGCCTCGTCCACCACGCCGTCCCCATCGGTATCGGCATGCTTGAAATTCTGACCGGTAGCAAAGCGCTGGGACCAATCGGCAGCAGGGGTCTGCTTCCAGATACCGCTGCGGTCAGTACGCAGGGGGCCTTTCGCGCCATAAGCGACCCCAATATTGAGCAGGTCAATAAAATTTACCGCATTGTCCTGATTGGCATCGCCCGGCCATACCGAAGTAGTCTCCGGGCCCAGGCAATTCACCGGGCCAACTTTCATCGTCTTCACGCAACGGATACCGCCGACCACGCTCACGGCCTGAATAGTATAAACCGTCTTGCCATCGCCCTTCAGTTTCGCGATCGCGATCGAATCCCTGGAGGGCCTGAGGGTATCCAATGGCTTTTCGTTCAGGAAAATAAAGTAAGTAAAGTTACTGTCGGCTTCCACCCCTGCCTTGAGCACCACGGAGAAGGTCGTATCTGCGGCGCAATCCTTCCGGTCGAGTACAACGGCCGGCTCCCGGCAAGGCAAGGGGCAGTCTTTGAGTTCTGCCTTGACGCTCGCGCAACAGTTCTGAGGCCCCCGGATGCAGACGGAAAACTCCACTGCCGGACTGGAAGCAGGCAGCAGCGGCTTGCGAACGGAGAGTTCGATGGGGAGTTTGGACAAGGGGAAATTACCGATAAAACCATTCCCCATAAACAAACCGAAGGTCTCCCCCGCCAAGCCATCGCGCTTGAAATCCACCAGGATGCGCTGGCTCCCGTCGGGGTTGCAGCCTAGCGCTTTCACCGTCAGATTACTGATTTTGCAAGTGTCCCCGGCACAAATTACCGGTTTGATGGTCGTGAACGCGTTACAGGAAGGGTTGCTGCCGTCCACCAGCAGGAAGCTGTACAGCGTCACCCCATTAGCCGCCAATGGCCCGATGCGGAGCGGGTTCTGCAGATATCCGTACTTGCCGTATAATTTCCCGTTGACGAACAGCGCGAACGTCCTCGAAGAGTCTGCCTGGGGTGCTTGGAACGAAATACCGGCATAAAATTTACCCCCCTCACAGGCGAGGACTTCTGCCTTCAGGCTATTGAAATTACAGCTCGTGCCACATGGTTCTACGGCCAGCCTGGCAGAAGTCGAGCAGTTTTTGGTGAGGTCCTGAACTTTAAGTTCGACCACACCGGATGATGGTCGGGTGAAAGGGCCGATCTGGATGGGTAATTTTTCGTAGCTGAAAATTCCATATACCGCACCATTTGCCGTCACCTTGAATTGTTGTCCCGCGTTCTCCCGTGTAAATTTCAGCTTAACCATAAAGGTGCCGTTGGGCAGGCACACCTGCTCGGCAGCGATCGGCCCCAGGGTACAGCTTGTCTGGCAGGGCGTTTTAAAGCGAAGCTCCGTACAGCAATCCGGTTTGAGCGGATCGCAGATTGTGATGAAGTCAATGCCGTCGGGCGGAAGTGGCAGCCCTTCGATCAAGACCGGCTTATCCGAGACCCGGAAGCTGAAGCGAAAGCCCTGGGAAGTCTTCCCAACCAGCGTATCGCTGCTGCTCTTCGCCGCCAGCTTTACCCAGGCGCTGTAAGTTGTGCCGTTTGCACCGCATTTCAGGTCGAACACCCTGAACTCGCTGAGCTTGCAGGTCGCAGGTGGCGCGCAGGGCAGGGCAAACTGGATTTTCTGGCAACAGGAGGCAGCACCGGGCTTGCGGGCGCACAAATAGAGCGTAACCGCTTCCAGGTTTCTGCCGACCGGGATATTGGTCAGCCGGATCGAAGATAGCGAGGAAGAGACAACCCTCCTGAAACCGCTCTCTGATTCGATCACCAGGGAATCGCCGGCATTTAGCGCTTTCCAGGAGAGCGTGGCGCTGTAGCTGGTTTTAGCCGAATCGCAGACCACGTCCGCGGCTTTGAGTTCGGTTATGCTGCATACGGGCTCGACCGTTTTTGTTTGGAAACAGAAGTTGTCAACGATCAGGTCTTCCCCACCGACCGAAAACCTGGAGATCGCGCCTTCCATACAGACCCGGGCGATCCTGCCGTTGGAAGCGGGTTCGAACGTTACCTTGGCTTTCACCCCGGTCAATACCTGGCTAAGCCCGTTTAAATCTGAAATATTCCTGGAGGCCACTGCCGGAAGTCCGTTCACCGAAAATACCTTTACCCCTTCGCCCACATAGAGATCAAAGCAGAGCGAGACGACCTTCTGACCGGCATCGCCCCACACAAAGTTAAGGGCCGTGTGTTGCATCTGGAAAGCATTCCCCGTTGCCCTGGGAAATTTGTCCCCCAGGGATTTGGCGTCCACCACTGTTCCCCTGGCATTATCGGGCAACAACCCACCGGGCAGCGGGGTGATCAAAACGCGGAAATTGCGCTCGGACAGGACGGGCATCTCGAATACTGCCGTAAGTCCAAAATTAAAATTCTTCCCCGCCGGCAGACTGTCGAACGTAACGCACGGATTCTGCGCCCGGGCGCCGGACAGGCAGGCGAGCAGCAGGAGGGGGAGGACGGACAATCGGAGCAATTGGTTCATGGGCAATCTTTTCATTCAAAATTAATCAACTTTCTTCGCATGGTACAAAAGTCCGGAAAAGGAAAGTTTCAAAATAGAACTTTTTTTAGCATTTTTTGGATTTTTTTACGTATAGTTTAATATATTTATTTCACAATACAAACAATATCATATACTTGTATTTTGTTTTTTATCAATAAAATTGATTTTTTTTGAAAACCGGAAAATTTTTTCAGCACCTCAGGCCGCTCCAGAAGAAGGAGATGACGCGATTTTGTGCGTATGCGGCCTCCCCATATTTCAACAAACACAGCGAACTACGGCATTTGATCCGGTATTGTGGGCAAATCTACCCCTATTTTGAAGGGGACAATATCGAAAAAGAGCGGGTGTACCGGGAAATTTTTGGAGGCCATCCTTTTGACGAAGGCAAACTGGCGCCATTATTGACCTATGCCCAGCGCCTGCTCGAATCGTTCCTCGCACAAGAGCAGTTTGGCCGCGACCCATTTTTCCGTAACCTGTTCCTTTTAAAAGGTATAAGGGAAAAAAACCTGTATGCGCTGTATGAAAAAAGGCTCCCGGAAGCCCGGGACATGCTTGAAGATAAGCAGGAAAGCGCGTTTGACCGCTTGTTCAAAGGCTGTCTGCTGGACCGGGAAACGCTCGAATACCGAAATCAGACGGAACAGCATCAGGACGAAGGTTTTTTTGAAGCCAAACAACTCCGGCTCGACCATTTTTTCGTCCTGGAAAAGCTGCGGGACGCCTGCGAGGTGCAGGTCAGGCAAAAAATGCTGCGCACCGGGGTCGAGCTCCATTTTTTGGCCCCTGTCCTGCAAGCCATCGAGACCGACCCCGGGCGCTATCTCTGCATACCCGCCCTTGAAGCGTATTACCGGATTTACTTGTTGCTGAGCAGGGGCGATCTGCAGGTTTACCGGGATGCCATGGAGGCCCTCGGGCGCGGCGAGGCTTACTTCTCCCACGCCGACCTGATCCTGATGTACAACTATCTGATGAATTACTGTATTGGCAGGATTAACCAAGGCGAGACGATTTTTCTGGAGGAAGTCCTGGCCTTGTACCGTATCCAGTTAGATAAAGGGCTATTGCTGGAGGACGGCATTCTGTCCGAATGGGATTACAAAAATATCGTCACCACCGGGATCCGCCTGGGGCAGCTCGACTGGACAATCGGGTTCATCGAAGCATACAAAGACCGCCTTAACCCCGATTCGATGGACAACGCATACCGCTTCAACCTGGCCGCTTGTTGTTACGCCATGGGGCAATACGAACGCGTCCTCGACTTATTGATCCGGGTCGAATACAGCGATTTGCGCTACAGCCTTGGGGCGAAGGCTTTGCTCCTGCGCACCTATTACGACCTTGAGGCCTACGAAGCTTTATTCTCCCTTGCAGATGCCTTCAGGCAATACCTACAGCGCAACGACCTTCTCGCCGATGCGCGACGCACCGGCTACCTCAACCTCATTAAATTCACCCGGAAAGCCGCGCAATTACGCGGCAGGGTCGCTTACCTGAAGCCGGAAAAAGCCACTGCGGAATACCGGAAAATCCAGGAAGCCGTGGAGGGCACAACAGATATCCTGAACCGGGGATGGCTGGAGGAAAAACTGGAAGCATTGAAAGCCGCTGTAACGATACCCGCGCGCAGGTAAGCCCCCCTTGCGTCATTCCTCCTGCATCGTGTGCTCCAGCGATTTGAGATAGTTGTTGAGGCGCTCCATGGGGCGCACAATCGCCACACGACCGGAGCGCACAAACTCGTAAACCCCTACCGGCTTCAGCTCTTCCAGCAAGGCTTCCGTCTCGAACTGATGCCCTGTCTTTTCGATCACGATATACTCCGCCTCGATCTCCAGAACCCGGGCATTATGTCTGCGTATCATTTGCTCCACCCGGGTATTATTGATAAAAACGGAAGTCGGCACCTTGTACAGCGCAATTTCCTGATAGACAATCTCGTCGTTTTCGTAGTAAAATGCTTTTACGACATCCACCTGCTTTTCCAACTGCGCAACGAGCTTAACGACCATATCTTCTGTGACGTGGACAACGATCGTATAGCGGTGAATGCCCGGAATGGAGGACTTTGAAGTCGTCAGGCTCTCTATATTGATGTGCCGCCGGGTAAATACCGAAACCACCCTCGACATCAGGCCGGTCTGGTTCTCTGAAAAAACCGTGAGGGTATATTCCTTTGTCATCTGTTGGCATTGATCAACCCCGGCGGGGTCAAGGTTCAAGGATAATTTCATCCACAGCGCATCCTGCGGGTACCATGGGGAACACATTATCTTCCTGCAGGACTTCGACGTGGAGGAGATAGGGCCCGGGATAAGCGAGCATTTCCTCAACCGCGTCTTCCAGCTCCCCGGCATGTGAGACTTTCCTGCCCCTCACGCCAAAACCTTCGGCAATTTTTACAAAATCCGGGTTTTTCAGCTCTACAGCAGAGTACCTGCGTTCAAAAAACAATTGTTGCCACTGGCGCACCATGCCCAGGTAGTTGTTGTCGAGCAGGACGATTTTCACGGCCATATCCCACTGTGCGCACATCCCGAGCTCCTGGATGGTCATCTGGAAGCCCCCGTCGCCGATAAACGCGACGACCGCTTTGTCCGGGCGGGCCACTTTGGCACCAAAAGCGGCAGGCAGCCCATAGCCCATCGTGCCGGCCCCGCCGCTCGAAATCCATTGGTTCGTATCCCGATAGGCATAATAGCGGGCTGCAATCATCTGGTGCTGGCCCACATCGGTGGCAACAAGCGCCTGCCCGTCGGTTTTATCGGAAATCATCTTGACGACCATCCCCATCCGTATTACTCCGTCTGCCGTCGGGCTCATATCCCGTGAAATGACCTTTTCCTGCTCGATGCGTGCGCAGGCATGGAAGCTCTCTATCCACTCCGGATAGGACTTTTCCACAACCAGGGGCAGGAGCTGCTCCAGGGCCGCCCGTGCGTCTGAGAGGATCGGCACGTGCGCATAGACATTCTTGCTGATTTCTGCCGGGTCAATCTCGATATGGATAACCTTTGCCTGCCGGGCATACTTGCTCAGGTTTCCGGTTACCCGGTCATCGAAGCGCATCCCGACCGCAATGAGCACATCGCACTCATTTTGCTTGATATTCGGCCCATAATTCCCGTGCATCCCCAACATGCCCATGTGGAGACGATGGTCAGAGGGCAAGGAGGAAAGGCCATGCAGGGTACAGCCTACGGGAATACCCGTTTTTTCGACAAATGCCCTGAACACCTCCTGGGCATGGGCGATTTGGATGCCGTGGCCGGCAAGGATCATCGGTTTTTGGGCCGAGTTGATCAATTCTGCCGCTTCCTTCAGGCTTTCGGCATCCGGTTTAGGGTTGGGGTGATAACTCCGGATATAATGGACACGCTCGTAGGAGAACGCCATGGATTCGTTCTGCGCATTTTTCGTCACATCAATGACGACCGGGCCGGGCCTGCCAGAATTGGCGATAAAAAAGGCTTTGGCAAATACCGCGGGGATCTCGCTTGCCCGCGTTACCTGGTAATTCCATTTCGTAACGGGAATCGTGCAGTTGATGACATCTGTCTCCTGGAAAGCATCTGAGCCGAGCAGATGGGCAGCCACCTGGCCGGTCACGCAAACCAGGGGCGTAGAATCCAGCATGGCATCGCACAGGCCGGTGATCAGGTTAGTCGCTCCGGGCCCTGAAGTCGCAAATACGACCCCGGTTTTCCTGGTCGCCCTGGCGAAACCCTCTGCCGCGTGTATGCCCCCTTGTTCATGCCTGGGAAGGATATGCCGGATCCTGTCCTGATAATCGTACAGCGCATCGTAGATCGGCATGATCGCACCGCCGGGATAACCAAACACCGTATCTACCCCTTCCTCGATCAAGCAACGCAATACGGCCTCTGCACCGGAAATCTGGGGCAGGGGTGCCGCTTCGGAGCGCAGCACATCTGTTTGGGCCACTTCTATTGACTTCATAAGTTAAATTTGAATCTGTTATACCTCACGCCCTGGCCGCCCTTACGGCGGCGTTCAGGGAGATTATACGCAGGCCTGCAAGCCTCCGCTATTCATCAGTCACACAACCTTTGCTTGCCGAGGCAACATGCCGCGCATATTTCAGCAGCAAGCCATGGCTGGCCGGCAGCGGGGGCTGAACCCATGTCGTTTTCCGGCGTTCGATTTCCTGTACGTCGAGCCTTGCCTCCAGGCGGTTATTGATGGCGTCAATCGTGATCCAATCCCCATCCTCAAGGAGCCCGATCAGCCCGCCTGTCTGTGCTTCAGGTGTAATGTGACCGACTACGAAGCCGTGGGTTCCACCGGAGAAGCGCCCGTCCGTAATCAGGGCAACTTTATCGCCCAGCCCTTCGCCCATAAGCGCGGAAGTCGGCTTCAGCATCTCGGGCATCCCGGGGCCGCCTTTAGGCCCGCAATAGCGGATGACGACCACCTCCCCGGGCTTGATGGATTTAGCGGCGATAGCGGCATTCGCCGCGTCCTCGCTATCAAATACCCGTGCGGGGCCTTCAAATATTTCCCCTTCTTTGCCTGTGATCTTGGCCACGGCACCCTCTGAGGCCAGGTTGCCGTACAAGATCTGGATATGCCCGTTAGGTTTTATCGGTTGGTCGAAAGGCCGGATGATTTCCTGGCCTTCCTTCAGCCCGGGGAGATCTGCGAGATTTTCCGCGATCGTCCTACCGGTTACTGTCATGCAGTCGCCGTGCAGATAGCCGGCCTCGAGCAGCATTTTCATTACTGCCGGGACACCGCCAACGTCATAAAGATCCTCCATGACATATTTCCCGCTCGGCTTGAGGTCGGCCAGGAAAGGCGTACGATCGCTGATGCGCTGGAAATCGTCAATATCCAGTGGCGTACCGGCCGCCCTTGCCATGGCGATGAGGTGCAGCACCGCATTCGTGGAACCGCCCAGCGCTGTGATTACGGTAATCGCGTTTTCAAAAGCTTTGCGCGTCATAATATCGCGTGGCTTCAGGTCGAGCTCCAAAAGGTTGCGGATTGCCGCGCCTACCCGGGCACATTCCGCCCGTTTGGCCGGGCTGTTCGCTGGGATGGAGGAGTTATACGGCAGGCTCATCCCCATCGCCTCGATCGCCGAGGCCATGGTATTTGCCGTGTACATCCCCCCGCAGGCCCCGGGGCCAGGGCAGGCATGGCGGATCACCGCCTCGAACGTTTCCTCCGAGATTGTCCCGGCAATCTTCTGTCCCAGGGCTTCAAAAGCAGATACGATATCCAGCTTTTTGCCGGCGTGGCACCCTGGGCTGATCGTCCCGCCATAAAACAATATCGAAGGCCGGTTCAGGCGACCGAGGGCAATCATCGCGCCCGGCATATTTTTATCGCATCCCGTAACCGCGACGATACCGTCGTACCACTGCGCAGAGGCAACCGTTTCGATAGAATCGGCAATGATATCGCGGGAAGGAAGCGAAAACCGCATCCCCGAAGTGCCCATCGAGATCCCATCGCTGACCCCAATCGTATGAAAAACCAGGCCCACCAGGTCACTTTCCCAAACCCCCGCCTTGATCCAGGCAGCGAGCTCGTTCAAGTGCATATTGCAGGTATTGCCCTCCCAGCCGTTGCTGGCAATGCCAACCTGCGCCTTCTGCATATCTGCATCCGTAAGCCCAATGCCGTACAGCATGGCCTGCGCGGCCGGCTGCGTTTTGTCCTGGGTAAGCTTTTGGCTGTATTTGTTTAATCCCGACATAATGGTCCCGCTATTTTTTGTTGGACTGCTCCTGTTAATCAATGATTTTCCGGAAAACGTCGCGTTTATCTGTCAACCGCCAAAAGTAGGCTCAAAATAAGAAACCGTAAGTTTAATTTGCGATTGGGATTACGATGGGGGAAAGAGAAACTTTATTTCCTAATAATCTTAAAATCAAAAACTTGTGATTCTTTTTGTTACGGTGCGGAACTCACCTGCCCCGCAGGTGCAGGCCAAGGCGTACCCCGGCGTAAATCTGGGTAAGCGGACTGTCGTTGGATGCCGTGCGGTTGCCGAGGCTGACGTCCCGGGCGAGCGCCTCCTCGATGCCCGGCCAGATCGCCCTCGGAAAATACCTTAACCCCGCAACAGGGCTGAAGGTCAAAAAACGGGAAAGGCCGAAATCCATCCCCATGCCCAGGGCCAGGCTGGGATTTGTTGACCTTCCGCGGTACAAGACAGCCTCTGCATCAATTTCACCAATAAAATAGGTATATCCCGGGGAAAGTTGCAGAAAAAACCCCTTGGCAAGGGTATTCCCCGTTTTTACAAAGGTCGGGCATTCGCAGTCGCCCTTGAAGTCGAGCGGATAGATATGAATATTCAAAAACCCGCTGTAAAACCGGGAGTCCATCGGACCAAGGTCCTTCACTTGTACCGTGTACATCGAAAAATTCAGCTCGGGCAAAAACTCTACCCGCAGGTTCCGCAGCTTTATCGCGTAATCTATCCCTGCCGACCAACTGCTCCCCGGCAACCTGGTCACCTGCCCGTTGCTCTCGTCAACAATATCCCACTTAGGGGCGTCATTGAGCCGGAACCCCCCGTTAAGGCCGATCTGGGCAAGTGAAGGTACAGACAGCGCAATAAGCAGAACGCAACATATCGTATTTTTCATCACTTCGGTTTTTTTTCGCTGCAGCACAGCCCACAGCAAATCAAATAACGGTTTTATTGATGCAGAAGTATAACGGACTTGTTCCAAAGAGGTGCGTATAGGATGAAATCTTCTTTTTCCCCCGCACCGCGCCTTCTTTCGGCCACATAGCTGGGCTATGCGCTTCGAAAAGCCCCTTAACGGACGAAAAATAATACATTTTCCCACCATGGTATAACCCATTGCAACAAATCTATTCTTCGTACAATTCCTGTATCCATATTGTATCTTTGCGCCTTCCAAAAATACCAGCCATGAAAACGAAAACGCTGCGGCAGGACAAAGTCAACGTGATAACCCTCGGATGCTCCAAAAACCTGGTGGACTCCGAAAACCTGATCACCCAGTTGCGGGGCAACGATTTCGAGGTGGGGCACGACAGCAACGACCCCGCAAATATCGTCATAATCAATACCTGTGGGTTTATTGACCTGGCTAAGGAGGAATCCATCAATACCATTCTGGAATATGCCGGGCGCAAAAAAAGGGGCCAGTTGGACAAACTATTCGTAACAGGTTGCCTTTCCCAGCGGTATAAGGACGAACTGGAAGTTGAAATCCCGGAAGTGGACGCCTATTTTGGTACCCTCGAGCTGCCCGGCCTCCTCGCGCGCCTGAACGCCGATTACAAACACGAGCTCATCGGCGAGCGCCTCATCACGACCCCATGGCACTATGCCTACCTCAAAATATCTGAAGGCTGCAACCGCACCTGTTCCTTTTGTGCAATTCCCCTCATGCGCGGGAACCATATTTCCAGGCCGGTAGAAGCCCTCGTACAAGAGGCACGCAACCTCGCCAGGCGCGGGGTCAGGGAATTGATGCTCATTGGGCAGGAACTGACCTACTATGGCCTGGATTTATACAAAACCCGCGAGCTGCCCCGGCTCCTAAACGCCCTCGCAGATGTAGAGGGCATCGAATGGATACGGCTCCATTACGCTTACCCGAGCAAATTCCCGCGCGAACTTTTTGACGTTATGGCAGCGCGGAAAGAAATCTGCAGCTATCTGGATATGCCCCTGCAACATGCCAGCAATTCCGTTCTGGATCGTATGCGCCGGCAGATTACCCGCGAAGAAACGCTGGACCTGATCGGCTACGCCCGGGAGAAGGTGCCCGGCCTGACCCTGCGCACTACCATGCTCGTGGGTTTTCCGGGGGAGTCCGAAAAGGAATTCCAGGAATTGGAGGACTTTGTCCGGCAGGTAAAATTTGATCGTTTGGGAGTTTTCCAGTATTCCCATGAAGAAGATACCCGCGCATATTCATTTGAGGACGACGTCCCTTCCGAAGAAAAAGCTGCCCGTGCCGCCCGCCTGATGGAAATTCAGCAGGAAATTTCGCTGGAAAAAAATGAAGCCAAAGTGGGCCAGGTGTTCCGAACACTTTTTGATCGAAAAGAGGGGGAGTATTTTGTTGGCCGGACAGAGGGCGATTCCCCGGAAGTGGACAACGAGGTCCTCGTGCACGCGGGCACCTCTTTTGCGCGTATTGGCGATTTCGCCGATGTAAAGATTACCTCGGCAGCAGAGTTCGACCTTTATGGGGAAGTGGTGAACCCGCCAGATCATTCTTGAGGGTAAAAAACCACAAAGGGCACAAGGATTACTGCCTCTTTGTGGCCTTGGTGGTAAAAAAAAACCACAAAGGGCACAAAGGATTACTGCCTCTTTGTGGCCTTGGTGGTAAAAAAAACCCACAAAGGGCACAAGGATTACTGCCTCTTTGTGGCCTTAGTAGTGAAAAACCACAATGGACACTAGGCATTGTGCAGTCCTTTGTGGTCTTAGTGGTAAAAAACCACAATGGACACTAGGCATTGCGCAGTCCTTTGTGGTCTTAGTGGTAAAAAACCACAATGGACACCAGGCATTGCGCAGTCCTTTGTGGTCTTTGTGGTGAAAAACCACAATGGACACTAGGCATTGCACAGTCCTTTGTGGCCTTTGTGGTAAAAAACCAAAATGGCCATAAAGAATTTGCCAACAGACTATTGAATCTACCTGAAATCCTGAATTATTTTCCGAGGTACTTTGCAGGGATTGGATTTTCTTTAGTCTCCGTATTCCACAGGATATTGACGATCCAGAAGCGCCCGTCTTTTTTCACCAGCTGGATACTGTTGATTCCGCGCATATAAGGTGTATCTTTTTCCGCCCTTCTAGCTTCATAAGCGCTAAAAACATGCACCATATCTCCGTATTGTTCCGTCACCCGGCCGATTTCCCGTTCAAAAAAGCCATTTTGTTCAAAATTAGGCCCGGAATTTCGGATATAGTCTTCGATAGCCATCGTAACGAACCTCGGTTTGCCGTCGCGATCCGTTCCGAGAGCGCTCAGACGGGCCTCAGGACGAAAGAGATCGCGCATTTTGTTCCAGTTGCGAAGCTGTCCGGCCGGACCGGAAATCACCTCATAAAGATTTTTGATGACCCCATCAACGGTTGCAAGTTCCGGGTTGGTAGCGATAATTTGGGTTTGGGCCGTAACCTTTGTCAGAGCCATCATAGAAACGACAAAAAAGACGATTTTTTTCATATTTTTCGGTTTTGTAAACGTTTTATTATTCAGAATTGATTCAGGAAAATGCCCTGTTATGGGTCATTCCAGTTTAGGGGCACAAAATAAGACAGTTTTTAATTTCGATTCAAAAATGCCTTTTCGCCACACACTGTTCATACAAGTATTGCAAAAACTCGACCAATGGCTGGACGATTTGCGTTTTCGACTGATCCGGGTAGCTGGAAGAACCCAGCAGGTACCGGTCAAGATAGCGACTTACAGGGGTTTTGGCCGGGTGGACAGGGTATTCCTGCAAGGAAGGGTGTTGATCCGCAAGTCCATCCGCAATGGTGCCACTCAGGCCACACTACGGCAGCTTCTGGACACCTGCCGCAACCTGAATACCCTTGAAATCCCGAGGGCTAAACTGCTCATTTTGATCGAGGGGAGGTCTTTTGAGCTGGAGACCGACAAGGAAGGTTACTTTACCCTCGATGCGGCGATAGACCCCCCGTTTCCTCCACAAGACAACCCCTGGAAATCTATCCAGATAGAGCTGACCGATACCCCCTGGGGCAGTCTGCACGCCAAAACCAACACCAAAATCCTCATCCCGCCCCCCAACGCCGCTTTCGGGATCATCACCGATATTGACGACACGATCGTGCACACCGGCCTGACTTCTCTGTTCAAGTGGGAGGCCGTGTACAATACGCTGTTTAAAAGCCCGGCAAGACGGAAAGTCTTTGACGAAGTGGCAGCCTTTTTTAAAGCACTTCGACAGGGCCCCGGCCAGGACAACTACAACCCGATATTCTACGTCTCCAATGGCCCGCGCAATTTTTATGACCTGGTGAAGAAATACCTCCGGGTGCACAAACTGCCTAAAGGCCCCATCCTCCTCCGGGATTTTGGCATCCCTTACAAGCTGCACGCCCGGTCGGGGGGCCATAAAGCAGAATGCCTGGAGCGTATCCTGCGTACTTTCCCCAAGCTCCCCTTTATCCTCATTGGGGACAGTGGCGAAAAAGACCCTTATATTTACCATGAGATTGCCCGCTTGTTCCCGGACCAAATCAAAGCGATCTATATCCGGGACGTGCAACATGCCCGGCGGCGGCGGCGTTTGCAAAAGCTTTATACAGACATCACGAAGCCTTCTTTTATCCTATTCGAAAACTACACCTACCTCGCACAGGCGGCTGCAGAAGCGGAATTGCTCAATAAATCCTATTTTTTTCAACTGGTCACCAAGAACCGGTAGCAAAAATGCCGCCTGCGGCGGCAAAATTTTATATTGAAGCCGCGGTTGGTTCATTGATTTTGCTTCGCAAAATCAATGAACCAACCGCGGCTTCAAATTATTATTTGGCGCGAAGCGCCGAAAAAAGACTTTTTCCACAGCGCCTATCAAAAGATAATTTTGCGCTAAGCGCCGAAAAACGCCTTATCAGAAAGCGCTAAGGATTATTTTTCCCTGGTTCTGGTTGTTTTCCATATAGTGATGTGCAGCTACAACATCTTCTACAGGAAAAACCTTGTCAACAATGGGTTTCAGCCGCCCATTTTCAAAAAGGGGCCATGCAAAATCAAACAAATCCTTCGTCAATCGGCTTTTATACTCCAGGCTGCGGTTGCGCAACGTACTGCCCATCACCTGCAGGCGCTTGCGCAGAAAAGGCATCAGGTCCGTATTTTCAACTGTCGCGCCCCCCATCATTGCCAGCATAATCAGCCGTCCATCGAGACGCAGGACCTGCAGATTTTTCTGGAAGTAAGGGCCACCGATACAGTCCACGATAACATCTATGCCTTCCGGGCAGATTTCGCCCAAGACCTCCCGGAAATCTTCAGAATGATAATCCACTGAAAGGGAAGCGCCGAGTTGTGCGCAAAGGGCGTGCTTTCTTGCGGAAGCCGTGACAAAAATATCGGAAGCGCCGATCTCCCTTGCAAGTTGAATCGCTGCGGTACCTACCCCACTTGCTCCGGCATGGATCAGGACTTTTTCTCCCGCTGCCAGGCGGCCCAACCAACGGAGCGACTGCCAGGCGGTCATGAACGCCTCCGGGACGGATGCTGCCATTTCCCAGGACCAACCTTGCGGTACCGGCATAGCCATAGCAGCAGGCAGAACGGCCAATTCGGCATAACCTCCCCCGCCCACCAGCCCGCAGACCCGGTCGCCCTGCTTCCAGGGACGGGCCTCCGGGCCTGCCTCCAGTACCTCGCCTGCGATCTCCAGCCCCAGGACCGGACTCTCGCACGGTGGGGGCGGATAATGCCCGCGCCGCTGCAACAGGTCTGCGCGGTTGAGCGCGGAGGCGCGCACACGGACCAGCAGTTCATTGCCCTTTTGAATAGGATCGGGAAAATCACCTGCGTACAATACCTCCGGGCCGCCGGGGCCGTCGAAAAGGATAGCTTTCATATCAGGTCGAATAAATGTCCAAGTTCCTTTTGTTTAGTCTCTAAATAAGCCCGGTTTTCCTGCTGTGGATGCACAATTAAGGGAACCCTGTCCACAAGTTCGACAGGGCCGTGGTCAAAAACTTCGAGTTTGTCCGGGTTATTGGTCAGTAGGCGGATGCGATCCACTTCCAGGTCTTTGAGCATTTCCAGAGCGGTCCCGTATCGGCGTGCATCCACTTCGAGACCCAGGTGAAGGTTGGCATCCACCGTGTTGAGCCCTTTATCCTGAAGGTTGTAGGCTTTTAGCTTATTAATGATTCCGATTCCACGCCCCTCCTGGCGAAGATAGAGGACGATACCCCCTTCCTGGGCGGTGAGGTCGAGTGCGCGGTGCAGTTGTTCGCCGCAATCGCAGCGGCGGGAGCCGAAAAGGTCCCCGGTGATACATTCGGAATGGATTCGGACCAGGACAGGTACCTTCGGGTCGAAATTTTCGTGCACCAAAGCCAGGTGCGGCATCCAATCGCCCTGGCCTGCTGCATAGGCGACCATGGTGAAATTTCCCCAGGGCGTTGGAATTAAAGCTTGCGCCTGTCTCTTGACCGGCTGATGAAGCCGGCCATCTGCCTGTACCGGCTGCGCTGTTTCAGTGTCTGTCGTTTTCAATTGAAAAGTTACTTATTGCCGCAATCGAAGTTTTACTTCCTTAAACAGGCCTTTCAAACCGGAAAATACCGGTGGCAGCCCTTTTGATAAAAAAATACCTCTATGGTGCTGAACAAGTATTTAACAAAAAACGCCCCTTTGAGGTTCCGGGAATTTTTTGAACGAAATGATACAGCTCCTGACGATTTTTGGAACAAAGCATCTGGTACAACGACTAAACAAGTCCAAATTTTTGTTAAACAAACCCACCAAAAACCCCTAAAAAATTTAAAAATGACATTTTTGTGACAGAAATACATGGATAAATTTAATTTTTTATATTTTTTTTGCGGGAGCCTGTGAAGGCCTTAGACATTTTCCTCAGCGAATCAAGCACTGTCCCCACCTTGCGCTAATTTCCCAAGCCTTGCTTTCAGGTTCCCGCTCTTGTTGTTTTGATCGTACATATTTTTCAAGCGTGTCTGTTTATTCCCAAAGCAGATAAAGGCCCAAAGCCGCTTTCATTAATCTTAAGGACAAGCCACAGTTGGAAAATTCCCACGAGTACTGATTTTCGAGTAAAATCCTGATTTATCCAATATTTTTAATCAACACCACATCCATGAAGTTTTTTAAATGTACACTCACTGCGCTGATGCTGTTGACTACCTTCGCCCTGACGGCCCAAACGGTCGTGCGCGGGGTAGTAACTTCAGCAGAAGACGGAGAGCCCCTGATCGGGGTCAACATTTTAGTGAAAGGGACATCAGTAGGCGCCGCAACGGACCTGGACGGAAAATTTGAGATCCAGGCAAACCCGGCAACAGATGTGCTTTCCATCAGCTACACGGGCTACAATTCGATTGATGTAAAATTAAACGGACAGACCAATGTAGCCATCCAGTTGGAATTAGCAGCCGCCCTGCTCAACGAGGTCATCGTGACGGCATTTGGAGAGTCCACCCGTGAAAAATTCACGGGCTCGGCTGCAGTTGTCGGTGCAGAGCAGATTGCCAAGCGCCCCATTACCAACATCACCCAGGCGATTGCCGGTTCAGGTCCTGGTATCCAGGCTACGATCGGCAGTGGCCAGCCAGGGGCGACCCCTGCTATCCGGGTCCGGGGCTTTGGTTCTATTTCCGGATCTAACGCACCGCTGTATGTTGTGGACGGTATCCCATTTGATGCGAGCGTAGCCAACCTCAACCCGGACGATATCGAAAATATTACTATCCTGAAGGATGCCGCTTCAACATCCCTCTACGGCTCCCGCGCTGCCAACGGCGTGGTGATGATCACAACGAAAAAAGGGACAAAAGGCCAGGGCAGGGTGAACGTAAAATATACCCGGGGCTCCTCCGAGCGGGGTCTTCCAGAATACGATCGTCTGAATGCTGCACAGTACTACCCGTTTATGTGGGAAGCATACCGCAACAGCCTTATGTCCAGAACAGCGAACCCGCTTACCCTGGAAGCTGCCAGCGCCAATGCGTCTGCCAATATCGTATCCCTGCTCGGATATAACGCTTACAACGTGCCCGCCGGGGAACTTGTCAGCACGGCAGGTGTACTCAATCCAAATGCACAGTTGATTTTCAAAGAGGAAGACCTCAACTGGGAAACGCCAATCATCCGCGAAGGGGTGCGTAATGAATTGAACGTCAACTTCAGCGGTGGCGACGAAAGATCCAACTATTTTGCTTCTTTCGGTTACCTTGAAGACAAGGGCTTCCTCATCCGTTCGGATTACGAGCGCTATAACGCCCGCCTTCAGTACAATAACCGGGTAAAAGACTGGTTCAACATCGGTCTGAACCTCGCCTATACCAATACCCTTTCCAACCAGGCTGACGCAGGCTCAAACACGGCTTTTGTCAACCCTTTCTTCTTTTCAAGGGGTATGGGCCCCATCTATCCGGTATATGCCTATGACCCCGCAAAACCCGGACAATATCTTTTGGATGCCAATGGCAACCGCCAGTACGATTTTGGTAACCTCACCGCACTTGGTCTGCCAAGCCGCCCACAGTATGGTGGCCGGCATGCCATCGCGGAGACCGAGCTCAACGAAAACTTTTTCCGCCGCCACCTCTTCAGCGGGCGGACGAGCGCGGAGGTTTCCTTCCTCAAAAACTTCAAGTTTAAGGTAAATGTTGGGGCGGATTATACCAACATCAACAACAACACCTTCGGCAACCCGATTATTGGGGACGGTGCCCCGGCAGGTCGCGCTACCGTTGATTTCGAAAACCAGCTCACGTTGAACCTCAACCAGCAGCTCACCTATGTAAAGCAACTGGGCAAGCACTCGTTCAACGTGCTACTTGGCCATGAGAACTACGACTACCGCGACAACTTCCTCACCGGGTCACGCTCCCAGCTTATCCTGGAAGGGAATATCGAACTTGTAAACTTTACTACCACGACCAACCTGAACTCAGGGGCGGATGAGAACCGCCAGGAGGGATACTTCTCGAGGTTGAACTATGACTACGACAACCGCTACTTCGTAACTTTGTCCGCACGTCGTGACGGCAGCAGCCGGTTTTTTGAAGACGTCCGCTGGGGTAACTTTTTCGGTGGTAGTGTTGCCTGGCAAATACACAACGAAGCCTTCCTGAAAGATTCCAGGATAATCAACAATCTTAAATTGAGGGGATCATACGGGCAGACAGGTAACAATGCCGGCATTGGTTTCTATGCCTGGCAGCCGCTATTCAGCCTTGGCTGGAACAACGGAGCAGAAGCCGGTATCCTCCAGGGAAGCCTTGGCAACCGGGCACTCTCCTGGGAATCCAACAACCAGTTTGACGTCGCTTTGGAATTTGGCCTTTTCAAAAACCGCCTTTCCGGTACGTTCGAATATTTCAACAGGGAATCGGACGACCTGTTGTTCTCTGTGCCCCTGCCGTTGTCCACCGGTACCGGTTCACAGACCCGTAACATCGGCGCAATGTTCAATCGCGGGTTTGAACTGCAGCTCGACGTAGTACCCGTGCGTACCCGCGATTTCTCCTGGACGGTAAGTTTCAACACGACAACCTACCGCAACGAAATTACCCGTATGCCCGAAGCAACGCCTGAAATCATCTCCGGCACTAAAAAGCTCGCAGTAGGAAGGTCACAGTTTGATTATTGGTTGAGGGAGTGGTATGGGGTCAACCCTGCCAACGGCGATGCAGAGTATCGGGCAGCCAACTTCGTTGTTGCCAATTCCAGGGTCACTGAGACGGGAGATACCGTTACCACCAGCCTCAACAATGCCCGTTTCCGCTACAATGGCTCGGCAATCCCGGATTTTACGGGAGGCCTGACCAATACGTTTGAATACAAAGGCTTCTCTGTATCTGCGCTCTTTATCTATCAGATCGGCGGATTTATCTACGATGCGGCTTATGCCTCCCTCATGGCTTCCTCCGGATATGGTTCTTCCAAACACATAGACATGCTCCAGCGCTGGCAGAAGCCCGGCGATGTAACCAACGTGCCCCGTGCAGATGTTGGACGTTCTGTGGACTTCAACGGCGCATCTGACCGTTGGCTCACCGACGGGACTTCGCTCAACCTGCGCAATATTTCTATCGCCTATTCCTTCCCGCAAAAGCTGCTCAAGCGTGCTAAAATCCAGGCTGCCCAGATCTTTGTGAATGGCGAAAACCTGGCCCTGTGGAACAAGCGCAAAGGGATGGACGGTCTCGGCGATTTCAGCGGGGTTACCGGAAATACCTATTCTTTCTACCGCAACTTCGTAGGCGGTTTCAACTTAACTTTCTAAATCACGCGAAATATGTTCAATAAAACATCTTTTCTTATCAAAACACTGGTCCTGAGCGTGGTATTCGTTTCCTGCGAAAAGGACTACCTCAACACAGCGCCGACCGGCAGCGTGGATGCCAGTGCAGCTTATGCTACCACCAAAAATGCCGCTGCTGCAATTAACGGGATTTACCGTGCATTCGTGGTGCGCTATCAGGGTTCTCAGGGACATTTCGGATATCCGGCACTCATGATCATCAACGATGTCATGGCCGAGGATTTGGTTTTCCCTAATGCCTCCAACACCTGGCATTTCCCTGAGCAACGCTGGCAGTCTCACCGGAGCGATGTAGGTACGATGTCTATTTTTGCCTATCAGCTTTTTTACCGGCTAATCGCCAATGCCAACCTCGCCATTGTTAATATTGACAATGCTGTTGGCAGTACCGCAGAAAAGAACCAGATCAAAGGCGAGGCGCTTGCCATCCGCGGGTTCTCCTATTTCAACCTGGTGCAGTACTACGGCAAGCGCTATGATGCCAACGCCAAGCCCAACAACAACCTCGGGGTGTCCCTCGTGCTGGAACCAACCCAGGAGGGACTTCCAAGGGCAACCGTAGAAGAAGTATATGCCCAAATCAACAAAGATTTAGACGAGGCATCCAAGCTGCTGACCACCGCCCGTAGCGCCAAATCCCACTTCAACCGCAACGTGGTGCGTGGCATTCAGGCGCGGGTTGCACTGGTGCAGCAGAACTGGGCACAGGCGATTACGTTTGCCCAGGAAGCACGCCAGAGCTGGCCGTTGATGACGGTAGCCCAATATCAGGAGGGCTTTGCGGAAATTGCCAACCCAGAATGGATGTGGGGCTTCGACCACCTGGAAGACCAGTCTGAATTTTTTGGTGCTTTCCACTCCTACATTTCATCAAACTTCAACTCGACGAATATCCGCGCTACTCCGAAAACGATCAACAAATTGATCTATGACCGGATCCCTGCTACGGATGTGCGTTCCAAAATGTGGGTAAAAGCGCCTACCACAACAAATTCCATCACCCCTCCAGGAGGCATCCGGGTGCCTTATATGGTACAAAAATTCAGGCTGCCAGGTACGCCAAGCACGAGTACTATGGGTGACGTACCCTACATGCGCACAGGTGAAATGTTCCTTATTGAAGCGGAGGCAAGGGCCCGTAGCGGCGACTTTGCCGGTGCGGCAAAGGCCTTGTTCGACCTCGTCAAGCAGCGTGATCCTTCTTACGTGCAGTCCACCCTTACCGGTACAGCCCTGATTGAAGAAATCATGTTCCACCGTAGGGTAGAACTTTGGGGCGAAGGCCACCGCTGGTTTGACCTCAAGCGCCTCAACCAGCCGCTCAACCGCAATGGCATCGGCCACATCGCTGCTGTAGCGCTTATCTATGACGTACCAGCCGGTGATCCACAGTGGGAATTCCTTATCCCGCGTGCAGAGCTGGATGCCAATAAGGCAGCCGTGCAAAACCCGCTTTAGCGGTTTTGTATAATAGACTTGTTGCGATGGGATTCTCACGGGTTAAAAATGGCTCTTTTTCGCCCACACTGCGCCTTTTTTCGGTCACGTAGCTGGGCTATGTTCCCTCAAAAAGCCTTCGCGTGGACGAAAAACATCTCATTTTTCCCACCGCGATAACCCATCGCAACAAGTCTAATATTTCGCCGCCGAAGGCGGTAAAGATGGACTTGCACGAAGGCCTTTTTTCGGTTTTGACAAGCAAAACTGAAAAAAGGCCTTCGTGCATTCCACCCCCCTACTCTTCAGCAAATATTTCCCTGGCAATGTTAAAAATTGCCATATAATATTATCTTTGCCGCGCACACAAACCCATCTGCACCTAAAGCTGTTCACTAACCTGCACACCTGGTCGGGCTCCATTCCAGGATGAGAACCGTGTTTTTTGTCCACGCAAAGGCTTTTTGAGGGGCGTGGCCTAGCTCCGTAGCCGTCAAAAGGGCAGTGCGGGCCAACATTCGGGAAAAAATTAGACAGGTACCCGACGTTTCTTCGTGCAACCCATTGAGCAGAGAGGAAGCCGCCCGGTATTTTTTTTGAGACGCATTGTATATTTGTTTATTATGTAACCGATTAATCAACCGAAATTCAAAGCGTATTATCTTACCTGGGAGTGCATCAATAAACTCTTCCGGTACAGCGATTAGTTTTCTATAGTTTTAAATGTCTTAAAGTTTATTAAATCAAAATGTAACCAGTATGAGGAAAGTCTTACTATTAGGACTCACGCTATTTCTGGCAGGCGCAGCTGCATTTGCACAGGATCGCGTGATTACCGGTACAGTCACCTCGACCCAAGACGGTCTGAGTGTACCCGGAGCAACAGTTCTGGTTAAGGGAACCACAGTTGGTACTGCCACAGATATTGATGGCAAATACTCAATCAGTGTCCCGGCCGGAAGCAATGTCTTGGTCTTCAGCTTTGTAGGACTAAGACCCCAGGAAGTCACCATCGGAAACAGTAACACGGTTGATGTTGCGCTGGAGCCCGATGCGACCGTCCTTGGGGAAGTAATCGTGACAGGTTACGGCACGCAGCCCAAAAGGGAGGTAACCGGTGCTGTATCCTCCGTAAAAGGTGAGGAGATCCAAAACCTGCCCTTACAGTCCTTCGACCGTGCCCTTCAAGGCCGTGCAGCCGGGGTTCAGATTAGATCGTCCAATGGTCTTCCCGGTGGTGCTGTGAACATCCGAATCCGGGGGGTAGGCTCCATTAATGCCGGCAACGAACCGCTGTTTATTGTGGATGGCGTTCAGTTGAACAACCAGTCCAATGCGGCCTTTACCCAATCCAACCCATTGGCTTTCCTGAACCCTAACGACATCGAGTCTATGGAGATCCTGAAAGATGCAGCCTCCGCTGCAATTTATGGTTCTCAGGCGGCCAACGGGGTAGTAATTATCACCACCAAGAAAGGAAAGCAGGGAAAAGCCAAGTTCGAATTCAATGCCTTTGGAGGTGAGACGCAGCCTATGAAATACCTGGATGTATTGAGTGGCCCGGAATGGTTTGACAGAGAAAGGACTGCATGGATCAATTCCGGAAATGCGACTCCCGAAGCAAATGCTTTGAACAGTATGGGGATATTGCCTTCCAACTGGCAGACGCTCTCAAGGGAACAATTAGCTCAAATCGGCGCTGATTTGCCTACTTATGATTGGCAGCGAGAAGTGATGGGCACTGGAAGACTTCAGAACTACGAGCTTTCTGTGTCCGGTGGCGATGCCAAAACGACCTTCTTCCTGTCAGGATCCTACAATTATCAGCAAGCTTCATTCAAACCGGTTGACTTTGAAAGAGGTACCGCTCGATTGGCTTTGTCTCACCAGGCAAATGACAGATTAAATATTGAAACCAATATCAATCTTTCTACTTTCCAGCAGAATGTGCCCTTTGCCGTAGAAGGATCATTCCTGGGCAGCCCTGCGTTTTCATCGTCGGCTATTTTGCCGCATAATGCAATCTACAATGAAGATGGGTCCTTCAATACTGCCATTCGTGGGGTACTAGGTCAAAATATTGCTTTGGTGAGCACCTATAACTCAGGTCTCCAAAGAACGAACACTGTCGTGGGTAATTTGATTTCCACTTATAAAATAACAGACAATCTTTCCTTCCGTTCTTTGTTCGGTTTGGATTATAGATTGCTTCAAGGCGACAACTACCGCGACCCACGTACTCCTGACGGTGCCGGTGTAAGAGGTAGAAGTTCTGTACAATCCGACTGGAGGACAAGATTCATCACTACACAGACCTTAAACTGGAACAAGTCATTCAGCGGGGTCCATAACCTTTCCGCTCTCCTTGGTGTGGAATACCTTTCTGAGACAAGAGAAGGTATCTCCGGTGCAGGCATCGGGTTCCCTACCTTCCAGTTCAGAACCATCCAGTCAGCTGCCACCCCTGAATCCATCACCGGTTTCTGGACGGGATATAGAAGGGCATCTGCTTTTACTTCTGTTAACTATGACTTCAAGAAGAAATACTTACTTACGGTGACAGCTCGTTATGACGGTTCGTCCAGATTCGGCACCAACAACCGTTATGGCTTGTTCCCATCCATTCGTTTAGGCTGGAACATGGCAGAAGAGGAATTCCTAAAGTCCTCCCGGGTAGTCTCTGAAATGAAGCTCCGGGCTTCTTACGGTCTGACCGGTAACGATCAGATTGGGAACTTTGCCGCAAGAGGCCTCTATGGCGGCGGTGGCAACTATTCCGGAAGTGCGGGTATTGTTCCATCCTCTTTGGCTAATCTCGACTTAGGTTGGGAAACCAACAATACCTTGAACTTTGGTCTGGATTATGGATTTTTCTCTAACAGAATCAATGGATCCATTGATGTGTTCGACAGAAGGACCAAAGACCTCTTACTTGATCAGCCGATTCTTTGGACAAATGGTTTCAGTAGCATTTCAAACAACGTAGGCGAGCTTCAAAACAGAGGTATTGAATTCGAAATCACCTCGGTGAACATCAACAGCGGCAACTTCCGTTGGAGTACCAGCTTTAACTTCACTAAACTCGACAACCAGGTTGTCAGTTTGTATGATTCGCTGAAGTTTTTGCCAGCCAACCCGGGTATTGCCATAGGCCAGCCTGTAGGCAGGGATGGTGGTGGAGCTAACTTTGTTGCGGAATACGCAGGTGTTAACCCAGCTACAGGTCGTCCGATGTGGTATGATATCAACAGAAACATTACTTATCTGCCTTTGGCTGCTGACCGAATCTATTTCGGATCAAACCTGGCCACCACATTTGGCGGCTTGAATAATACCTTCTCCTTCAAAGGATTTGAGTTGACAGCCTTCTTTGTTTACGAATACGGCGCTATTTTCTCCGATGGTCAGTATAGCTTCCTGAGAGAAAATGGTACGCGTTTGGCACTCAATGCCTTGGGAGAAATAAACGACAGAAAATGGACTACTCCGGGGCAGATTACGGATATTCCAAGAGATTTGAAAACCAATGCCGGTAACGAAACAAGAGGCGCAGGCAGAAATTCAGGATCTGCGGCCTTGCTTAAGGGGGATTTTGTAAGACTTTCTCAATTGACTTTTGCCTATAGTTTCAACCCATCGTTGCTTAAAAAAGTCGGCTTGACAAGAGCAAGAATTTATTTACAAGGTTTGAACCTCTGGACTTATACCGACTATCCAGGTTATGATCCTGAATTTACAGGTGCAGGTACTGGTCAGGTGCCTTTGACAAAGAACTATACGGTTGGTGTTCAAATTGGCTTCTAATCACCTAAAGGAAAAAAAACATGAAATTTATTAACAAAGCTTTCTTATCTCTCGTGCTTGCAGGAACCTTCCTGGTAAGTTCCTGCGATAACCTGCTTAAGGTTGATCCAAGACAATCCATCGATGCCGATGGTGCCCTGAATACACCTGATGCAGTAGATGCAGCGCTCAATTCAGTTTATTCTAAATTGAGGTCCGTAAGAAATTACGGCAGAGATCTTCTTGCCTTGTCTGACGCGTTAGCAGATGTAGGGCAAACTACCAGTAACTCCGGTCGCTTAATCGGTGAAAACAACAACCAGCCTAATGCCCATTTCCAGGCCGGATTTTGGCAAAACTCCTATTTCGCGATCAATGAAGCGAATCTGATTCTCGCCGCTTTGCCTAATGTTCAGGGAGCATCAGCTGCGCAGGTCGCCCGTTGGGAAGGTGAGGCGAAGTTCCTGAGAGCCTTGAATTACTTTGATTTAGTCAAGGTTTACTCCTACATCCCAACCGCAGTTTTTGCACCCGGAGTGATTGACCAGGGAGGCATCCCGGTTATAACGGAAGGTGTTATTACCTCTGGCCCTGCGTTGAGCCGTCAAACGCCAAGATCTACCATAGATCAGGTTTATACACAAATCTATGCTGACCTGGAGGATGCTAAAAAACTGCTTACCTCAAGAGGTGTTCAGTATGCATCCAGTGGTGCTGCTGCTGCACTGTTATCAAGGGTAGCGCTTTACAGGGGCGACTGGGCAAAGGTTGTTGCTGAATCTACAACTGCCCTAGCCAGCAACGTAGGTACTGTCCTTTCCGGAAATGCGTATGTAAGCGGATGGAGGGCTCCTGTGAATCCTGAGTCAATGTTTGAGGTTCGATTTGCCCTGGCGGATGAATCTATTGGTGTCAACGAATCCTTACAGTCCTCTTATACGGCCTTATTGAACCTCACCAACAAAAACTCTCAGGGCGGCTGGGGAGACTTTATCCCCAATGCCAGGGTTCGTGGGTTCTTTGGACTTGCTCCCCTTCAGATTGGGAATCCCGCAACAGATAACAATAACTGGGATGTGAGCAGAAATACTGACGTCCGCGGATTTCTCTTCACCACCGGCAATACCGTTCGCGGTGCCGGTCGTCAGATTGAATGTACCAAGTTCATGTCCAAGTCCGGGTTTGCCTATGCAGATAACGTACCTGTAATCAGGAAATCCGAAATGCACCTTAACCGGGCGGAAGCTAATTTTCAGCTAAAAAATGAGGCAGCCGCACTTGCTGAACTAAATGCTTTCAAAGCACTGAGAGGGCTAACCGCTGTTGATCTGGCCGGTCCTGCACTTTTGGAAGAAATTCTTCTGGAGCGCTTCAAGGAATTTGCCTTCGAAGGACAGCGATTCTTTGATCTGAAGCGATATGGAAGGGCTATTGTAAAAACTGCTCCGGTGGTGAACCTACCTTTCGATGACTTCAGAATCCTGCCCCCGCTTCCGCAAAGAGAGGTTGATGGTAATCCAAATCTTAAACAAAACAGAGGCTATTAAAATCAGAAAAGATGAAAAAATTATTGTATATACTCCCTCTGGCCTTGGTTCTTGTTTTGTCTTCCTGTATCGAACAGAACTATCCCGTATGGGAAGGTGCATTGGTTGAGTTTCAAGATGCTGTTGTCAGGGCCCCGGTCACCGGCCAGAAATATCCCCGGATTACCGTTGCAAATACTGTAGGTGCCGTAAATCTTCAGGTAAATCTAATTGGAGCTCATAGAACTTCCGATGAAACCATCACCTACACCGTGGTTCAGAATGGGACCACGGCTGTATCCGGAACAGATTACACCGCTTCTGGTTCTTTGGTAATTCCGGCAGGTTCCAGTGTTGGAACTTTGACCGTGAATGTAAATAACACCGGAAAACTCGGAGGTAGCGTAGATTTGTTGCTCGAGTTGGTTGGAAATAACCTGATCGGATCGAGTGTCAACCACAATCAAGTTCAGATTCGAATTACCAGATAATCTACTGGTTTGAAATTTTTAATTCAATCGTGAAGGAGACCGGTTCAGGCCGGTCTCCTTTTTTATTATGTTTTGGGGTTGTCTAAAAAGACTTTTGCCGCCTACGGCGGCAGAATATTCTTTTTAGAGACACGTCATTTTCACGATTTCGCTTCGCGAAATCTTGAAAATGACGTGTCTCTAAAAACATCATTCGGCGCGAAGCGCCGTAAAAAACCTTTTTACACAACCCCAAGACTTATTACATAACCCCATATTCTTTGGATGGAGAAATCTTTTCCCTGATTTTGCTTCGCAAAATCATGAGCGGCAAAAGACTTTTTACAATCCCCTGCCTAAGGGAAAATCTTTCGCAACGAAGCCGTGGATGCCCTGATAAATAGGCACGAGCTATTGATTCATCTGACGGATCAGCGACTTAACCGCATCCTTATCTTTAAAATTAATTTTTTGATCCCCGATTAGTGCGCTCGCCTTTTCAAAATCCCCTCCAAATATGGCCTGAAGGTCTTTCTGCTTATTTTTAAGCAGGAAAACGTTGGCATCCTTTACAACAAAAAACTCCTCTTGGTTCTGGAAAACTTTTGCGGACTGGGCGCCGTAAGCAGCTGTAACGTCATTGGCCATAATTTTATAAGTATGCAAAAGCAATTGATAGGCGCCCTCATTTTCCAGGACTTGTAAAAACCTTCTTTTGGAAAGTGTAGGGACGGTAAATGCCGAGGTGAATACAATTTTTTCCCCCGACTCAGAAACATAAGAAAAACCCTTTAGTTTTTCCGGAGAATAGGCATAGAGCCTATCGCCAATTTTGTATTCCAGGGTATTTTCATACCCATTGAGGGCAATTGGAAGTCCCTCCACGGCCTGGCCATCCGGAAGATAAATGATTCCCGGACGAAAGTCGTGTAAATATTGTGAACCTTTTACTTCAAGGTAGGGATTGGCAGTGATGGGGTTTCCGGTACCGTTATCCCTTAAAATGGTGAGTTGCGCATTCATTTCAATACAAACCATCAACGCCTGCGCAAATAGTAAAAGAGATCTGGCTTTAATCATTTTTTTTATTTAAGGTGAGTTTTGGAAAAATCGCAAAGGAACCTGCTATCCAGCAGGTCAATACCTCGGAAAATAGCGCCCGGAACTATAGGAAAAGGCTTTTCTCAGCGCTTCGCATCAAATAATAAGTTGAAGCCGCGCC